>NZ_JAHPYJ010000005.1:0-179009 GCF_019041935.1 Erysipelatoclostridium sp. MSK.7.34 | reverse complement strand
CACGAGCAGTTGTATCAGGACCTAAATTAACGCCAAATTCGTTAGCAATCTCATACTTCATTTGATCGATTGCATTTTGAGCTCCAGGGACAACTAATTTGTTTCTACTAGAGTTATTTTGTGACATATATTTTCACCTCCTGACAGTAATATTTTGTGTCATTTGTTTTAAAATATACATTTTTAATAAAAAAATTTAAATTTATTTTTTAAAGATAAAAACCCTAGCTAACTAGGGTTTTAAAAATAATTATTTAGATTGATTGTATTTGTTTGATGAGCTCATTTGTGCTTGACCCATAGCGACTAATCGTTTTGTGATTTCGCCACCTACTGAACCGTTATCACGAGCAGTTGTATCAGGACCTAAATTAACGCCAAATTCGTTAGCAATCTCATACTTCATTTGATCGATTGCATTTTTAGCTCCAGGAACAACTAATTTGTTTCTACTAGAGTTACTTTGTGACATATATCTTCACCTCCTGACACTAATATCTTGTGTCAAACAAAAAAAGATATACGCTTTTTTAATTATTTTTAAAAAATATCGTCGTTTTTCTTATAATTGTGATCGACTGTAATAATTTCAGCAGTTTCTACACATTCATCAATCAAAGTTTCAAAATCAAACCCAGACTCAAATATTTCCGCTTTATATAACTTAGGCTTAGTTGCCGGAGCTTTAGGTGTAAAAATAGTACAGCAATCTTCATGAGGGCGAATCGAAATTTCATAAGTATCGATCCTATCAGCAATATCAATAATTTCTAATTTATCAAGACATAATACTGGTCTTAGTACTGGAATCTTAACAACTTCATTGATTACCTGCATACTATTTAAAGTTTGTGAAGCAACCTGTCCAATGCTTTCACCATTGACTAATGCAAGACAATTATTTTTATTAGCAATTTTTTCACTAATACGATACATCATCCTTCTCATGACTGTCATTGCATAACTTTCGTCACAATTATCATAAACAGCTAATTGCAATTTTGTAAAATTAATTACATGAACTCTAATTGAACCGTGAGTATAATGACGTAATTTATCAACTAAATCAAAAACTTTTTCTCGTGCCAATTCATTAGTATAAGGTGGTGCAGCAAAATGGATGCACTCAATATCTACACCACGTTTTAATGTTAAATATCCAGCTACTGGTGAATCAATTCCTCCTGACATCATCAATAATGCTTTTCCACCAACTCCAACTGGATACCCACCTGCTCCTTTAATAATATTATCCATTACATATATCGCGTCATAACGAATTTCAACTGTTACTAAAATTGCTGGAGCATGGACATCAACTTTTATTTCTTTTGTAGTGTGATGAAATACATATCCTGCAATTTCACGATTAATTTCTTGAGAACTTCCAGGGAAATTCTTATCTGAACGTTTAGTATTAATCTTAAACGTATTCCCATCATTGTTTTCAATTATTTGTAAAACCGCTTGTTTAGCTAATTCGAGATTTTTTTCCATTTTATATGCTACTGAAAAAGAATAGATTCCAAATACTGTTTTCAATTTCGTACATACAGCTTCATGATCAGTACCATTTAGAACAACATACATACGATCATGTTGTAAATCATATGTTAAATGATTAAATTCTGCTAATATCTCCTTAGTATTTTTTAAAAGACGATTCGTAAATAATTTACGGTTTTTACCTTTTGTTGTTAATTCACCAAAACGTACTAAAATATAATTTGCTTCCATATTCTACCTCTGCTTCTTTAATTTACGCATACTTTCTTGTAAATAATAACAAAACCGATCGATTTCTTCTCTTGTAGTATGCTCTCCAAAACTAATTCTAAGCGCACTAGAACTAATTGCTTCATCTAAATGTAATTGCGCCATGACTCGTGAAACATTGCTCGTTTTTGATGAACAAGCACTACGCGTTGATAAATATATTTCTTTTGTTTCCAAATCATGTAAAATAACTTCTGGTTTATAACCTAAGCATGAGAAATTCAAAATTGATGGTAAACAGCAATTTTCATCACTATTAATAACAATTCCTTCTATCTCCTGTAAACATTTTCGACAATAATCATTTATATCTTTAATATGTTGATTTTTTTGTTCAAAATTATCTAATGCTAATCTTAAAGTTTTCGCAAAAACAATATTAGTACAGGCATTAGAAGTTCCACCTCGTAAACTAAATTCTTGTTGTCCGCCACTAATTAAAGGAACAATTGTCGTTGAACGTCGTTTGAATAATAAGCCACTACCTTTTAAACCATAAATTTTATGTGCCGAAAAAGAAGCTAAATCCACATCATTTAAATCGATTGGTAATTTTCCTAAAGCCTGTACCATATCAAAATGCAGTTTTACCTTATCGTATTTTTTAACAATTTTTTTAATTTCATCAATAGGATTAATGACCCCAATTTCATTATTTACATACATAATTGATACTAAAATCGTATCATCACGAATACTTTTTTCTAATTCTTCTAAAGAAATCCGCCCTTTATGATCAACCCCTAAATAAGTTACCTCAAATCCAAAAAACTTTTCTAACTCTTTACAAGTTTCATAAACAGATGAATGTTCAATAGCTGTAGTAATAATATGTTTACCACGATTTTGATATTGAAAGGCTGTACCTTTAATTGCCATATTATTAGCTTCACTACCACAGCTAGTAAAAATAATTTCATCTTCTTTAACTTTGAAGGACTCACTAATTAATTTACGTGAATGTTCCATCAAACGATTTACCTCAATACCTTTATCATACATTGAATCAGCATTATAAAAATAATTGGATAATAAATTATGATAAGTATTTAATACTTCTGAATTTAATGGCGTTGTTGCCACATAATCTAAATATATCATCGTAACCCCCTACATTATTATATGCAATAAAAATCCAAAGTCTTATGACTCCACCAAAATATCTTTCAAACAACATTAAATAATTCTACAATATTTACTACGAAAGTAAAGAAATAAAATCATTTTCTTACTTGCAATTCCAAAGTACTTTAATTTTCCTATATAATTACTTTTATAAAACCAACGTAAACCATCAAATTGTAATTATCTTAAATATTTTAACACAACACTTTTTACTTATCCACCAGCATTTTCTTAGCTGGAACACCAATCGCAACGATATTATCAGAAATGTTTGAAACAACTACCGCTCCAGCACCAACTGTTACCCGATTACCAATTCTAATATCATCAATGACAGTACTACCTATTCCCAGATAAGATTTATATCCAATCGAACTGTGACCTGCCATCGCAAACTTAGGACAAATATTAACATAATTTCCTACCATACAATCGTGTTCAATAATTGCTCCATTATTGACTATACAGCCAATCCCGACCTTTGTATTAATATTAATTATTACATTAGCCAATATCGTTGTACCACTACCAATCTTTGCAGATGAACTAATTAAAGCTGTTGGATGGACTATCGTTGCTAAAGGAATACCAAAAGCAAGTAACATTTTTATTTTTTCTTCTCGTAAATCATTGCTACCAGTTGCAACAATAACCTCATCATATAATTTTACTACTTTATCGAATTCACTTTCTTTAAATACAGTATGATTAATTATTTTTCTACTTCCTTTTTCTTTGATTTCTAAAAAATCAATTTGTTCATATGCATTCATGGCTAAAGCACACTCAAGAGTCACAAGTCCTTGATCTCCTGCACCCCAAATTAATAATTTTTTCATTTTTATCTCCTATTTTTATTAATAAGCTTTAATATCCCCATTATATTACTTTTAAACTATAATACCTTGTACATTCTTCATAATTATACTCTCACCCATAAAAAAAGGCAAAATCTTATGATTTTGCACTATTTTTATTAATCAACATCTCATATGATCCAGGATTGATTTTTTCAATAATATCTACTGCAGTAGTCAAAGCTTTAGTATATTCACCATTTCTAAATAACAGCTCTGCTTTAGTTAATTCTGTGTTAACTTCTAAAAAAGAACTACGATAACGATTACCATAAATAATTGCATCTTCAACCATTTCTGCAGTAACAATCAAATTATGAACATTATCATATAATTTATAGATTACATCTCGTGCAGCATCAACTTGAACTGAGAGACGCTCTAAATCAATTGGTCGACGTCTGATAAATTTCAAAATTTCATCCGCTTTTTGATAAGAATCATCAATATAATCTTTATAAGATTCATTAATCATTGGTAAATGTTTATTTTTAATCTCCGATTTTATTTCTAGTAAGACAATATTAATATTATCTAACTCATCTAAAGCACGTTTTTCTTGTAATCTCAAAGAATTTTCTAATTCAATATACTTATTCAAAGATTCATCAAAAGGTTTACAACGATCAATCAATTCTTCAAAACGCTCAATCAAGACACTATATGAAAAATCATTGCTTTCAATTATTACTGTTAATTGATCTAATTCATCTAAAATCCCTTTAAAAGCCTCATAATCTTCTTTAACAGTAATTTCATAATCAGATAATAAATAATTCCTTTGAAGTTCACCTAAAGAATTAATAGTATTTCGAAGGCCTTCATCTAAATGCCCAATATGTTTGTAACAAGCATTACGTGATTCCTCATAGCGACTATATGCAGCTTCCTCTTTTTCAAAGTCTGCCGCTAAAGAATTTAGATCTTCTGTCATTACTTCAATGGAAGCACCAACATTTTCTAGATTTAACTCTTTAATAGCTTGGATCGTATTTTCTAGATCAGCATTGATCTTATTATAGCGAACTGTTGTATTAAGACGTTCAATTGAAAAATCGCGTTCTTTCATTTCAGTAATAACACGGTATAATTCATCTAATCGCTTAGGAATATATTTTCGAACAATTGAAATATAAGTTGGTAAATCACGAAGATAAGCACTTAATAGATCAATGTCTTTATCAATTTTATCTGCTGATACTTTAGCTTCATCAAAACGCTGACTATTCATCAATGCTTCTAATTGAACAAAGCGTTCTTCAATATCTGCAAATTTTTGAGGAATAGCAGGTACAAAATCTTCTATTTTAAAACGTACAGCAGCAAATTCATCATTTGTTAAACGGAACTTCTCTTTAATTTTAATAATTTCTACACGTTGCACATTTTCTATTTCAGTGATCACCTCAATTTCTTTAAGCAACGCCTTAGAACGTTTCTCATAATTATCAATATCTTGTCTTAATTTATTTAGATCTCTGCGAACCCCTTTTAATTTTCGATAAAACAATCGCTCATCAATATCATTGATCAATGGCGCAATTTCATTACTTTGTAGATTTACTAAATCATTAAATTCTAGTTCAAAATCATCATATTTTTCTAAAACATCTGGCATGTTTTTTCCAATTGCTTTAATCCGCCCTAAGCGGTATTGAATTGGCAAAGTTTTAATTGCATTCATATCATTTTCTAAAACTACAATTTCTTTACGATATATTCTTAATTTAATCATCCAGTATGTTATTAAGATCACAATAGTTACAATTAATACTACCCCTACTATGATTACATTTTTTGTTCCAAATTTTTTTAATATATTATCTAAAAAGTCCATTATATTACATCCCTCTTTTTTATAAATCTTACTAATAAAGTATACCATAAGTGTCATATGATGTCTAAGTAATATCTGTGCAGTTTTAAATTATTTTTATAATTCTTTACATTATTTTTGTTTCGCGTAATATATAAATACAGGAGGTAGTTTATGAATAAAAAAATCTTAACGCCAATGCGAAGCTATTCTCAACGCAGAGTTTATTATATTTACCGTGAATATTTTAGAATGCTTCAAACTGCAAATCTAGATCCTATTATTATTGGACCGAGCAGTGATGATACACTAGATTTTTTAGTCACTCACTGTGATGGTCTATTATTAAGCGGCGGATTTGACATTGATCCCGTTTTATACCATCAAGTATTAAATCCTCTAACCAATAAAGAGGAAGCAGAATTGGAAGAATTAGAAATTAAGTTGATTCATAAGTTTTCAAAAGCTCATAAACCTATATTAGGGATTTGCCGTGGAATTCAAACTATCAATGTTGCATTTAACGGTACTTTGATTCAGGATATTCCTGAGACAAAAAAATATGATAATCATCTCCAGGAAAATTTAGAAGGATATCATCATCTCGTGAAAACTATTCCTCATACAAAACTAAATAAATATTTAGGAAATGAGTTTATGACCAATTCATTTCATCACCAGGCAATTGATGATATTGCCCCTGGCTTTGTTGTCAGTGCAATTACTGCTGATGGAATTATTGAAGGAATTGAAAAAGATAATATTATTGCTGTACAATGGCATCCGGAAAAAAATCATGATAAAATTCAAGCAGGTTTAATTAAATTATATAAAGAGTTACTGGAGGAAGAAAAATGAAAAAAATTGCATTTATTGGGGTCGGAGTAATGGGTAAAGCAATGGTTCAAAATTTGAGTCAAGCAGGATATCCTGTATCTATTTATACGCGAACAAAAAATAAAGTTGAAGATCTTATTAGTGATAAAATTATATGGCACGATTCAGTTGCTGAGTGTATCAAAGATCAAGACATTGTCATGACTATGGTAGGATTTCCTCAAGATGTTGAGGAAATCTACTTTAGTTCCAAAGGGATAATTGCTAATGCTAAAAAAGATTGTATTCTCATTGATTTCACTACGTCTAGTCCATTGTTAGCAAAAAAAATTTTTGAAGAATCTTCAAAACATAGTTTAGCCAGTCTTGATGCTCCGGTATCAGGCGGTGATATTGGTGCCAAAAAAGGGACATTGTCAATTATGGTTGGCGGTGATGAAAATGTCTTTAAACAAATTGAACCAGTGTTAGAAGTCTTAGGAAGCAACATTAATTATGTTGGTTCAGCCGGAAACGGTCAACATACAAAAATGGCCAATCAAATTGCTTTAGCCGGAGCTTTAGCTGGAGTTTGTGAAGCTCTTACATATGCTAAAGCAGTCAATTTGGACCCTCAAATAATGCTTGACTGTATTTCGAATGGAGCTGCTGGTTCATGGCAAATGACTAATAATGCCCCACGAATTCTTGCTGATGATTTTGCACCGGGGTTTTACATAAAACATTATATCAAAGATATGAAAATAGCCAAAGCTGTTAATGATACAAACAACCTTGACTTAGAAGTTTTAAATACTGTTTTACAACAGTTTGAACAATTACAAACCGACGGATTTGAGAACTTAGGCACTCAAGCTCTTATTAAATATTATCAAAGATAGTTATGAACTAACTATCTTTTTTTGTTTGCAATAACCATGGCTACAACCATTAAAATCATCGCCATAAATTTATTAAAATTAAAATTTTCTTGTAGTAACAATGAACCAATATATGTAAACACTGGATTTAGTCCTAATAAAAAACTTGTTTTAACACTTCCAATTTCGTGAACAGCTCGAAAATACGTTAATTGAATTATAGCAAATCCAATTCCAGAAAAAATTATGAAAAGTACCCATAAAGTTATTGAAATATTTTCAAGATGATTGCTGCTAGGAATAAATAAAGTAATTAACGCTAATTGAAAGAAGCTCAAACATAAATATTGAAATGTAAAAGGTAAACTGTCTTCTTTTTTACATTGGTGCTGCATTAATAAATTACCATAACTATATAACACAATTCCACCAATCATCATTAAATGACCAAGAGAAATCTGACTAATATTAAAATCTAGAGAAATAAGAAATCCAATGCATGCGATTATCATAGCAATCAACTGGTAACGATTGACCTTAGTATGATAAAAAAGCCATGTCAATAGGATTGTCACTAGCGGTGCTAAGGAATTAACAATTGCATTTGAACTTCCGGTAATTAAATTCAATCCCTCAAAGGTAAGTATAAAATTAATTGTAATCGAAAGTAATGATACCTTTATTCCTAGACTGCCTTTATACCATTTAAAAGGTATTTTTTTATATTTCATGATTACAAAAATTGCAATAACCGACAACAGTACTTTTAGAGCAGCTAAAAAATATGTTGTAGTGTTTTCTAACATATATTTCATTACAAGAACGTTGGTACCCCATAAAAAACTAGAAAAGATTAACCATCCATATAACATCATATCACCAAATTTATTATTCCCCAGATATTCATAAATAAAACTAATAAATATAGGAAAGCAACATAAAAAAATGATATGTACTAATCATATCATTTCATTAATTATCTGCTGTTTATCCTTATTTAACTGTTCAATTAAATCGTTTATTGAAGGGAACTTTTTCTCACTGCGAATATGTTTAATAAACATAACATTTACTTGTTTTCCATATACATTCTGATCAAAATCGAAAATATTAACTTCTAATGAAGCTTGCTTCAAAGCAGTAAAGGTTGGATTATAGCCTAAATTTGCCATTCCTATATATTCTTTACCATCGATGATTACTTTAGCACCATACACTCCATTTTTAGGAAGTACATAATCTATTGCTGCCACATTAATTGTCGGAAAACCAATTTTACGACCGTTTTCACGTCCATGAACAACTTTTCCAGTCACTTGATATTGCCGACCTAACAATTGACTAGCCAATTCAACTTGACCATTACTTAAAACTTGTCGTAAATATGAAGATGAGATTTTATGCTGTTCATATTCTAATTTATCAATAATTGAAATTTCATAATCATTATTTCTATTATTTTTTAGATAAACACTATCGCCACTACCATGATTTCCAAAATGAAAATCAAAACCACAAACAACATGCTTGATTTTTGGTTTAATAATAAATTCGTCAATAAACTGTCGTGGTTCCTTACTAGCTAATTGATGATTGAAACGTAATACAAATAAATAGTCAAAATTTAATTTTTCTAGAAATTCTATTTTATCTTCGAGACTCATCAAATATTTAAAAGAACTATCTAAAAGATATGATTTAGGATGAACGTCAAATGTTAATAGCCCTTTTTTTAGATTCTTTATTTTTGACACTTTTAATACTTCATCAATCAATTTTTGATGACCTAGATGCATGCCATCAAAAAAACCCAAAGCAACACAACTTGGTTCCAAAGCAATCATATTTTCTTCATTCAAATATATTACTTTCATCACCATAAACCTCTAATACTTTTTAAATAACCATTTCCATCAGGGCCATACATTGCAAGAACTTTCCCCTGCCGATTTAAGATAACAACCTGTTCATTTAAATCTGATTTGATTTTTTTTCCATGAAAAATTATTTTTTCATCATCTACAACTAATTGTTGATATGAATTTAAAGCTTCTTCTAAACTTACTGTTGTGTATTCACCATTTTCAATCTGTTCAAGTGTAAAACAATTTTCTAACGAAAAATTTCCTGATTTAGTTCTAATTAAATCTTTCATATGTCCCGGATAACCTAAAGCCTTCGCAAGATCATAGCATAGAGAACGAATATATGTTCCTTTCGAACATCCCACTTTAAATTTAATTAAATTATTTTCGATTTGTAATATTTCTAAATGATTAACTGTAACTGATCGTGTTGGCACTTCTACCTGCTCTCCTGCACGAGCATACTCATATAATTTTTTACCATTTACTTTAATTGCTGAATAGATTGGGGGCTTTTGTTCTTGAGAACCAATAAAATTATTGAAACAAGCAACTATTTCATTATTATCAAGAGCATAGAACTCTTTTGTTTCAATAATTTTACCACTAGCATCATATGTATCAGTACTTGTTCCTAGACTAAGTGTTGCAACATATTCTTTGCTTTCGCTTGTTAAAAACTGCAAAACTTTTGTAGCCTTATTTACACACACAACTAAAACACCAATTGCATCAGGATCTAAAGTTCCGCAATGCCCCACTTTTTTTGTTTTTAATATTCGTCTTAATTTATTAACCACGTCATGGCTTGTCATACCACTAGGTTTGTTTACTAAAATAATTCCATCCATTTTCATCACCGCTTTACATTGTACCTATCTTTACATTAAATTGCAAATAACTTTGCTTAGTAATGATATTTTTGTTAGAATATAGCAAGGTGATAAAAATGACAATGAAAAAAGTACTTGGCTGTATTCGTAAAGCCGATGAAGAATTTAATTTAATTCAAGATGGTGATAAAGTATGTGTGGGCGTTTCTGGTGGTAAAGATTCTATGCTCCTTTTATACTGCTTATCATTATATAAAAAATTCGCAACTGTAAAATTTGATGTTATTGGAGTACATATTGAAATGGGCTTCCCAAATATGGATTTTAGTGAAGCTGATGCTTTTTGTAAAAAAAATGGTATTGAACTTTATCATGAACCTAGTGATGTATATGAAATCTTAAAGTTAAATAAGACCGATGATGGTCGTCTACAATGTTCATTATGTTCTAAATTTAAAAAAGCACTTGTAATCGATGGTGCAAAGAAATACAGATGCAACAAAGTTGCCTTTGCGCATCATGGTGATGATGCTGTTGAGACACTATTTATGAATATGATCTACGGTGGTAAGATTGCAACCTTTACCCCCAAAATGTATTTAACAAGAACTGAAATGAACTTTATTCGTCCATTAGTTTATGCTTACGAATCAGATATAGTTAGTGCTGTTGAAGAAGCACATGTTCCTATTGTCCCTTCAACATGTCCAGCTGATAAGCATACTAAACGAGAAGAATTTAAACATTTACTAAATGATCTATATTTAAAATATCCGCAAGCTAAAAGCAATCTCCTTACCAGTTTAACAAACGAAGAAAATACAATGTTATGGAAAAAAACGCCAAGAAAAAAGTAAGTTATAAAACTTACTTTTTTTTAAATATGCTTAATTACAAAATAATTTTTCTTGCCGCGACGAACTACAGTCGCCTCATTTCCAAATGCATTAGCTTTTGTAACTATGAACTCAACATCTTTAATTCGTTCACCATTTATTAAAATGGATCCGCCATTAACAAATTCGCGCGCTTCTCGTTTACTCTTTGCTGCCCCACAAGTAGTTAGTGCATCTAAAATATTCAAGTCTTCATTAACTTCAATACTTGGTACACCTTCAAAGCAAACCTTGACCTGTGCTAATGTTAGTGATTGAATTTGTCCCGAAAATAACATTTTTGAAATATTTACAGCTTCCTCATAAGCTTCAGCACCATGCAAGAATGTGATTACTTCACGCGCTAATGCTTGATGAGCTTCTCTTAAATGTGGTTGCGTTTTATTCTTTTCTTCTAATTCCATAATTTCTTCAGGTGTTAAGAAAGTTAAAAATTTTAAATAATCAATTACTTTATCATCTTCTGAGTTAATAAAAAATTGATACATTTCATATGGTGATGTTTTCTCTCTATCTAGCCAAATAGCCTTACCATTAGTTTTTCCAAATTTTGTTCCATCACTTTTAGTCAATAATGGCATTGTAAAACCATATGCCTCTTTACCATCTTTTTTGCGAATCAATTCAATTCCAGCAGTAATATTCCCCCATTGATCTTGACCAGCTACTTGCATAACACAATTTTTGTTATTGTATAACCATTCAAAGTCCATTGCTTGCATGATCATATATGAAAATTCAGTATATGTAATCCCTGCATCTAAACGACGTTTTACAATATCTTTGTTTAACATATAGTTAATATTAAAATATTTTCCATAATCTCTTAAAAAATCAATGAAATTAAGATCCTTTGACCAATCATAATTATTAACAACTTCAAAACCAAACAAATCTTGTGCTTGTTTCTTTAAGCAAGCAAAATTATGTTCAACTGTCTCTTTGGTAATCATTGGTCTTTCAGTATCTGGTTTAGGATCACCAATCAATCCGGTTGCTCCACCAACTAATAAAATTGGATTATGTCCCGCTTCTTTTAATCGCTTTGAAATTAAAAATGATGAAAAATGTCCAATATGGAGACTATCACCAGTAGGATCAGTCCCAATATAAAAAGTCATCCCACCATTATTTAATTTTTCTTCTAAATCTGGTGAACTAACATCTTTGATTAATCCACGCCATACTAATTCATCATAAATCTTCATCCGTTATCCTCCATTTATAAAATAAAAAGAGATTTCTTCCTAAAAGGACGAAATCTCGCGGTACCACCTTTATTCATGTATAAAATACATGCACTCATCATTCATAACGGAACTACCCGTCTAGACTTTTCACCTAGAAACTCCAGAGTGTATTCATCAGTAGTACATCCTTGTTTACACCAGCCACAAGGTCTCTAAAATGCCTATTTTGATTACTATTTTCCTTCAACGTCGTAATAGAATTATATGCTATATTTTTAAATAAGTCAACATACCCTAATAAGTTTTGTCAAAACTTATCGTTCCTGATACTATTTAAATATTTTAATCATATTTAATTTTAATGATTTACTTTATTTTCATATAAATAGTATCCCTACATTCATTATTTCTTTCTTCACAAGTTCCTTCTTCAAAAGTAATTATTTTTTCTTTGATAACACCATTATTATACTCTATTACCATGCTTATTTCATAGCTTAATAATTCTTGTTTAAATGTTTGATAGATTATTTGTTCGTTATCTATTACTGAAATATCTTTATTTTCTAAATTTAATTCAGTATAAAGAATATTTCGATAGTTTAGAGGATCTTGCTGATCATAAGGAACAGTCATCCTATCGCCTTGGTTAATTTCTATCCAAAAAAGTCCGCCATACATATTTAAGCTTTCCTGACTATAGCCTGCTTGTTCTAAAGCTGCACGGTAATCTTTAATAATATCAATGATATGATCATTAACGTATGATTCTAAATTTTCTTCTGTTAACTGATAGCGTTCTTTTAAAAGTTCTTTATCTTGATCACGTAATTCGTTAAACATTTTAAATTGAATACTAAAATCATTTTTTTTATTTAACTCCGATAAATCATCATGAAATAAATCTAATGATTTAACCCGATAAAAATCTAAGCTCGTCCCCTTAATTACAGAATAGCTGATACTCTTAATGTTTTCACCAACAATACGAATATCAAATGGTAAACATGAGCGTTTAGCATTACATCTCCAGGTTGTTCCAAACATATCACTACTCATGTCAATACTAACTTTATCGTCTGTTAATTCATAGGTTTCATCATTAGCATAAATATTTGTAATGAAGTAATCAACATCTATTAATGTTTTTGTTTCATTATCTCCTCTTGGATAAGTTCTAAAATAAATTGTTCCCGTGATCATAGCTGCTATCACGATTAAAGCTGTAGCATATTTAAATTTACAGATGCTTTTTTTCTGTAAAATACTATTTTTTACTAGATCAAGCTTTTGCTCTGGTATCTTGATTCCATTGACAATCTTTTTGTAATCATTATTCTTCATGATTCTGCCTCCAGTTCTATTTTCAATTTTGTACGAGCTCGCTTTAACCTTTGCTTAACAGCGGCTTCACTAATTTTTAAAATGACTGAAATTTCCTTCACTGAATATCCCTCATAATAATACAAATGAATCACTCCCTTATATTTAGGAGCCAGTTTAAAAACTAGTTCTTGCAATTTTAAATCACTATTTTCTAATTGATAAAATTCTTCTTCAAAAACACTAACATTTCTTTTCCAATAACTTTTTAAATTATTTTTACAAAGATTAATACAAACTCTTAATAACCATCTTTTAAGATGCTCTTCATCGTTAAAATCATTTTTCTTTAATAGCTTAATAAATGTATTTTGAACAATATCTAAAGCATCTGCCTCATTTTTTAGATAAAGAAAAGCGACTCGATATATCATATCTTTATACTTTTGGAATAGATGTTCGAACATTGCTTCCTCCATTAAATTTCCTCCCTTCATCTAAATAACAATTGAAAATTATAAATCGTGACAAAAAAAAGACCTTCATAATGAAAGTCTTAGTCATTTGTCGAATTGCGTTTAATAAACATATGTTGTACTGCAATTTCTTTTGAAGTAATTTCTTCATCTTGTAGGAACTTAGTTAATAAACGAACAGCTAAAGCACCCATATCATAAACAGGCACATTCATTGATGAAAGGGTCGGTTTACACATAATTGAATAACTTGTATTCAGCATTCCTACTACTTCCATTTCTTCAGGAATTTTAATTCCATTTTCTTGAGCTGCATTAATAATCGCAACACCGTCTTTATCATATCCACAGAATACTAAATCATGTTTGTGATTTTTAAAATATTCAACAAAATTCGGATATGTATTTTCATAATGGCTAGAGCTTGTAACAATTTGATCGGTAGTAAACTCTTTGTTATATTTTTTATATGTATCCTTGATTCCTTCAATAATTTCATCACTTTTAATTAAATTTTGTTTTGGTAAGATATAGACAATGTCATCTTTACCTTTAGCTAGATATTTATCAACAATCTCCTCAGCAGCTTTTTTAACATCAATATAAATAGAACCAATGTTTTCACCAGACATTTTTGTTCCGATAACAACGATAGGTAAATTATACTTCACAATCGATTCAACAGTTTCGTCAATATTATCATTATTAAATAAGATTACTCCATCAACACGTGACTTTACTAATCTTTCAGTAACATCAGCAACTGTATTTTCATCACCAATATCATCAGTCGTATACATATTGATATTATAATCTAAATGTCTACCAGTATCGCCAATTCCACCAATCATATCTTTGACATGAGCAAATAGTGATTGTGGGAAAACGATTGCAATTGTTGTTGTTTTGCTAGTAGCCAATCCTCTAGCAATATCATTTGGTTTGAAATCTAAACGATCAATAACATCCAAGACTTTTTGTTTTGTTTTTTCTCGAACAACATTTGAACCGTTGATTACTCGAGAAACAGTCGCAAGAGAAACACCAGCTTCTCTTGCGACATCATAAATAGTTACTTTTTTCATTAATCTTTTAGATCCTCAATGATGACATCTAATTCATCTTCAATATCATCCATTGCATCATCTAATTCTTGTAACACATTAAAATCTTTGTCTTGAACTTTTGTTTTGATTTCTTTAAATTTTGTTGTAACCTCATCACTAACTTTAGCAACCGATTCTTTAAAACTTGCGTATTCATCACTAGATTTTACCGAAGTTGCTAGTTGTTCTAATTTAGTTTTAATATCTCCTAATTTTTCTCCTGCTGTATCTTTAAATTCATCAACATCAAATTCATCAATTGCTAATTTGATTTCTTCGATAGTATTGTTGATCAAAGATTCAACATCATCTTTAGTCATGTTTTGAGCTTTATCATATAGATCTTGAGACTTTTCTTTTAATTCACCTCTTAGCTCACTACCTTTTTTAGGAGCACATAACATTCCAATTACTGCACCGATACCTACACCGGCAATAAATTTTCCTAATTTCATCATTATTTCACCTTTCTAAAATTTCTTTTTGAACAATCCAATAATAGCACTTATAGGATTAAACTTAGGTCGATTTGGATCAAAGAAACGCGCGATTGTTTCTACTGGCGCATTCAAAAGATCTAACTTGTAAGTTATATCATCCATAATTTTATCCGCTTTATTAATTGTGCTTTGAGCCATTTCGACTGTGTTCCCCACTTGTTTAACTGTGGTTGAACTACGAAGCAATAAAATTCCTAAGCTAACTAAGGCAAATGCTCCAGAAAGTATTAAAACACAGTAACAAACATCAATTGCAGTCATAGCATTACCTCAACTTTCTACAAATAATTATACCATAATTCTAGATACTTATATAGATTTTTTTATCGCGATAACTTTTTCTTCAAGTTTATAAATATCTTTGCTAGACATAAACAAGAACACAACATTATCGAACTTAGCTAATTCTTTAGCAGCTTCTTCATCTTCACCAATAACTCTTGCTCTTGGTAGATTATTAGCGATATCATAAATATCTATGTCAATTCCTTCTTCTTTCACTGCATTTTCGGGAAATGGACAGAAATATGGATAATCAGCTAAATCCATAGATTTGGCAAAATCAACGGCAAAACGAGCGCCACGTGAAAAACGATCAGGTTTAAAAATTGCTACAATTTTTTTACTCGGGTATCTAACACGGGTTGCTTCAATTACATACTTAATTGCAGTGGGATGATGGGCATAGTCATCTACGTAAACATTATTCCCTACTTCAGTTACACTGTATCGTCGTTTTGTTCCCTCGAAAGTTGCCATTCTATTTTGAATATAATCATTAGTCATATTTTCTAAATAACCAAGCGTAATGATCGCTAATGAATTATACAACATATGCATTCCAAAATAAGGTAAATTAAAATGACCAAATAATTCATTATGAATATATACATCAAACGATAAACCATTACTGTTTTCAAGCACATTTACCGCCCTAACGTCATTATAGTCATTTAAACCAAATCTCATAACTCTTTTTTTAAAATTTATTTTTTTAATGTTTGGATCATCCCCCCAAACAATTACTGTATCTTTTACTTGATTAGCAAATTTTTCAAAAGACTCAATATAACGCTCTAAATTTCCAAAATAATCGACATGATCTAATTCAATATTATTGATAATCGCATATTTAGGATAATAATGTAAAAAATGATCTTGGAACTCACATGATTCTGCAATAAAATATTTACTATCTTTTACTGCATGACCAGTTCCATCACCAATTAAAACTGTAGTTTTATCAAATTCTTCAAACAAATGATAAGCCATCCCTGTTGTCGTTGTTTTGCCATGAGTTCCAGCTATACTAATTGAGATGAAGTTTTCCATAAACTCTCCCAAAAATTCAAAATATCGATAACATTTAACATTCGGATTAGCTAAAGCAGCTTTAACTTCTGTGTGATCATCACCAAAAGCATTTCCAATAATAACTGTATAACCATCTTTAATGTTGTTAGCATCAAATGAATAGATTGGGATATTTCTCTTTCTTAATTCCTCTTCAATGAAGATGTATTTATCAATATCGCTTCCACACACTTCATTTCCTAGTTCATGAAGGATTTCAGCTAATGGCGCCATCCCTGAACCTTTAATTCCAATAAAATAATACATTCTTTATGTCACCTCACTTCACCATTTTAGCACAATTTAAGATAAATGTATTGACCGAACCCTAAAAAGTATGTTTTTTTATTCGACAAGAAAATGATTAAGAGCTGTAACCCTTAATCATTAAATTACAAATAAATCCTTTGGATAACTATTTAAAACTTTACAGCCATCTTTTGTAACCATGACTAAATCTTCAATCCGCACCCCAAATTTACCTGGCAAATAAATTCCCGGTTCAATCGAAAAAATCATACCTTCTTTAACTTCCAAATCAAAGTTAACAGAAACATCACCAAATTCATGAACATCTTTACCAATGAAATGACCCAACCTATGATTAAATTCTTTGCCATAGCCAGCATCAGTAATAATATCACGAGCAGCCTTATCAATATCACAAAGTCTAACCCCAGGTTTAATCATTGCTTCAGCTGTTTCGTTAGCCAAACGAACCAAACCATAGACTTCTTTAGCTTCTTCACTTACTTCTTGATAGAAGACAGTTCTTGTCATATCTGAGCAATATCCGTTATACTTACACCCCATATCAATAATGATACTGTCACCTGGTTTTAAATGGCTATCATCATTTTCATGATGAGGATTAGCACCATTAGCTCCATAAGCGATGATAGCATCAAAACTGTTGCCATCACCACCAAATTTGCTATAAATACCACTCAATTTACCGGCTACTTCAAGTTCTGATAATCCTAAAGATACTTGATGAATCACTTCATGAATTGCTTGATCATTGATCCGACTTGCTTCAATCATTAAAACCTGTTCATTTTCATCTTTAACCATTCTTACAAAATCTACACAAAATGAGCCATTAACAAATTTAACATCTGGTAGTTTTTCCATTAAACTTAATAAAAAGTTTGCACTCCAATGTTTATCAACTCCAATTGTACCAGAATTTTCAACATAATCTGCAATTGTTTTTGTCGCATCATCAGTATCGCTATGCCAAACAATTTCAATCCCTAGATCATTTTCTACAAAGAATAATTTATTGAAGAACAACTTATGGGCACCATTTGCTGCAAGCATCAATACATACATTCTTTCACCGGGGTTATTTACATAATCAATCAAATAATCAATTGAAGAAGGTTCACTGATCAACAAATAATCAAGACCAGCTTCCTTCATATTATTTACAACTGCATCAATTCTATTCTTGTTCATCTTCAATCACCGCGATTCCTAATTCTTCTAATTGAGCATTATCTACCTCACTTGGTGCTTTTGACATTGGACATACTGCACTTGCATTTTTTGGAAAAGCAATAACCTCACGAATATTTTCACTACCAGTAAGTAACATTGCTAGACGATCCAGACCTAAGGCAAATCCCCCATGTGGTGGAGTACCGTATTGAAAGGCCTCAACAAACCAGCCAAATTGACTATCAATTCTCTCTTGGGTAAAACCTAATGCTCTAAAGGCTCTTTCTTGTAATTCTTGTTCGTAGATACGTTGTGAACCTCCACCCAATTCAAAACCGTTTAATACAATGTCATAAGCATCAGCTAAACAATTTGCAGGATCGTTTTCAATTTTATCAATATCACTATCTTTAGGTCGAGTAAATGGATGATGAACCGCATAATAACGTTCAGTTTCATCATCATATTCAAACATTGGAAAATCTACGACCCATAAAAATGCAAATTCATCAGGGTTAAATAATTTTAATTCTTTTCCTAAATGATTACGTAAAGCTGCCAAAGCATCACAAACAACATTATATTTAGCATCGCTAACAAATAATAATAAGTCATTATCACTTGCATCCATTGCTTTTAATAATTTTGTCATTTGTTCTTCGTTAAAGAATTTAGCAATTGGTCCCTCAGCCTTTCCAGCTTTAACTTTTAACCATGCTAATCCTTTTGCTTTATATGTTTTAACTACATCCGTCAATTTATCAATTGCTTTACGAGAAAAATTGTCAGCTTCACCTTTGACATTAATTCCTTTTACATGCCCATCAGCTTCTAACGCGCTCTTAAAAACCATAAACTCAACATCTTTAACCACTTCATTTAAATTAACTAACTCTAATCCAAAACGAATATCTGGCTTATCAATTCCATATTTTTCCATAGCTTCATGCCAAGTCATTCGTGGCAATGGCAGTTGCAGTTCAATTCCTTTAACATCTTTCATTACTTGTGCTAACAGCTGTTCACCAATACTAATAATTTCATCAGTAGTCATAAAACTCATTTCAACATCAACTTGAGTAAATTCCGGTTGCCGATCTAATCGTAAATCCTCATCTCTAAAACAGCGTGCGATTTGATAATAACGTTCAAATCCTGAAACCATCAATAATTGCTTAAATAATTGTGGTGACTGTGGTAAAGCATAAAATGAACCATTATGAACCCGTGAAGGGACTAAGAAATCTCTTGCTCCCTCAGGAGTAGAACGATTTAAATAGGGCGTTTCAATATCAATAAATTCATGATTATCTAAGAAATTTCGAATACTGCTAGTAATTTTATGACGCATAATTATTTTATTCTGCATTACCGGTCTTCTTAAATCAAGATAACGATATTGCATTCTTGCATCCTCACTTGCATCAGTATCATCAGTTGTGTAAATAGGTGTTACTTTAGCCGTATTGATAATATCAATTTGAGCAGCTTCAATTTCAATATCCCCAGTTGGCATATTAGGATTTTTAGAACTTCTTTCAATTACTTTACCAACTACATGCAGGACATATTCATTTTTAATATCCTTACCTAGAGCTTCCATTTCTTCATTTAATACGATTTGCGTGATTCCATAACGGTCTCTTAAATCAATGAAAACCAAAGAACCTAAATTTCTTTTTTTAGCAACCCAGCCTTTTAATTCAACAATTTTATTAACATCACTAATTCTTAATTCACCATTGTTATGAGTTCTATTCATGTACATGTCCCTCCATATGATTTTCAATATACGCAACAATATTTTCAATTGGTACAATATCTTGTGTCTTTGAATGTGTACATTTAATATTGACTACTTCGTCAGCAATTTCTTGATCACCAATGATCATTGCAAAATGACTATTCAAACGATCAACCGTTTTAAACTGTGCTTTTAAAGAACGACCTTGATAGTCCATATCAACACTAAAGCCATTTGCTCGTAGCATTGCCGTGATCTGTACCGCTAAATCTCTTGCTTCATCTCCCATTGGCATAACATACACATCCAACCCCTCAGGTTCTTCTAATTCTTCATCCATAGCAATCAATAATCGTTCCATTCCAAAAGCAAATCCAACTCCAGGTGCTTCTGGTCCCCCTAATTCCTGTACTAAGCCATTATAACGACCACCGCCACCAACAGTGGCTCCTGCACCTAAGCGTGGATCATCAGATATTACTTCAAAAACTGTATGACAGTAATAATCTAAACCACGCACTAAATTTGTATCAACAACATATTCAATTTCTAGATCATCTAATAACTCACATACTTTGGTAAAATGTGCCTTAGCCGCTTCACTTAAATAATCAACTGTTTTTGGCGCATTTGCCATCGCTGGATGATTATGATCTACTTTACAATCTAAAATTCTTAACGGATTTGCTTCATAACGATTTTTACAATCTTGACATAAATCATCTAAATATGGTGCAAAGTGTGCTTTCAAAGCTTCACGATAAGCATCACGACTATCACCATCACCAAGAGTATTTATATGTAATTTGACACCTTGTAACCCTAAAGCCTCGACTAATGTTACTGCCATTGTCATACATTCAACATCTAAATATGGTGATTCATAACCAATCATTTCTACCCCGAATTGGTGAAACTGACGTTGCCGCCCATTTTGAGGACGTTCATATCTAAACATTGGTCCAATATAATATAATTTACTAATTTTATCAGGATTAGAAAACATTTTATTTTCTACATAAGCTCTCGCAACTCCAGCTGTTCCTTCAGGTCGTAATGTAATTGAACGCCCCTTTTTATCAGCGAAAGTATACATTTCTTTACTTACTACATCAGTTGTATCGCCAACTGCACGAGTGAATAACTCGGTGTGTTCAAAAATAGGAGTTCTCACTTCTTTAACATTATAATTAGCACATATTGTTCTAATTAGTTGTTCTAATGTTTGCCATTTAGCACTCTTTTCTGGCAAAATATCCACTGTTCCTCGTGGTGCTTTATACATCATCTTTCATTTCCTCCTTGATAATATAAAAACGCCCTTAAAATAAGGACGTTAGTTAACGCGGTACCACCTTAATTCGTGTTAAATAACACGCTCTTATGTCTTAACGCGACAGACGTTTACTCCTACTAGATTTCAAAGTAACTCCTCCCAAGTGTCCCGTAATGATCCTTTAAATACTTTCACCAGACGTATTCTCTCTATAAAAGGATTTAACTACTTAATCTTGTTCATTGGATTAAATTGATTATATATAATATTTCATAAAATTGCAATAACTAATGAATAACCCGTTTAATTTCATAGATTCCCTGAATCCGATCAATATTATCGATTGCTTGTTGTAAACGACTAGCATCTTCAACTGAAATCTTTAATTTAATGATTGCTTTCATATCTACAACATCAGCATGGATATTCAAAATATTAATTTTCATCTGCCCTAATGATGTTACCACATCATTCAATAAATTAGGTCGATCCAAACCAACTATTTCTAAATCTGCTTGAAATTTCATCGTTGAAATGGATGCAAAATCCCAATAAACATCTATCAATCTTGCTTTGATTTCAGGCTGTTGAATATTCGGGCAGTCTCGACGATGTACTTTAATTCCCTGACCTTGTGAGACAAAGCCCATAATATCATCTCCAGGAATTGGATTACAGCACTTTGAAAGTTGAATTCTTAGTCCATCTAATCCCTTAACAACAACACCCGAATTATTACGCGAAGACTGCTGTTTTTCATTTACCTGATTATTTCGCTGAAGCATTTTCGAAATACTGTCAAAGAACCCCGACTTTTTAGGTACAACTCGATCCAGCAGATTCATTGCCGGTAAACTTTTTTTACCAATAAAATATAAGATATCATCAAATGAGCGGGCACCAAAAGAACCTAAGTATGTTTTATACGTATCTGGATCCATATATTTCTTTTCATCTAATTGGCGTTTTTTCAATTCATCACGAAGCATTTTACGCCCATCTTCAATTGTCTCTTTTTTAGTTTCTGCCTCACGATTAGCAATAAATTGTCTAATTTTATTACGCGCACCTGCAGTTCGAACAAATTTTAGCCAATCTTCACTAGGTCCTAATGACTGCTTATTAGTTTTAATTTCGACTACATCACCAGTATTTAATTTAGTATCAATAGGCACCATAACATTATTAACGATAGCTCCAACTGCTTTATGTCCAACTTCCGTATGAATTCGGTAAGCAAAATCAATTGGTGTAGAACCATTCGGTAACTCTACGATCTTTCCTTGCGGTGTTAAAACATAAACATTGGCCTCAAAGATATCACGCTTTAATGAATCATAATACTCTTTAGCATCACCGTCTTTAATATCGTCACTTAGAGAAATAAATTCTCTAAGCCACTGCAATTTTTCACCAATTTCTTGTTGTTCTTTCTTCGATGAATAGCCTTTATTTTCCTTATAGCGCCAATGAGCTGCAACTCCTAATTCAGCTAGCTCATCCATTTCTTCAGTTCTAATCTGAATCTCAAAGGTATTTCCATCCTCACCAATTACTGAAGTATGCAAAGATTGATACATATTTGGTTTTGGCATAGCAATATAATCTTTAAACCGTCCTGGAATCGGGCGATATTGATCATGAATCAAGCCTAAAATTCCATAACAATCCATCTTATCTTGAGTGATGATCCTTAATGCATATAAATCATAAAGTTCATCAAAACGTTTCTTTTTTACAAACATTTTTTTATAAATACTATAGATTGATTTAGCCCGTCCCAAGATACGATACTGATAGCTATTATCATCCAATATTTGTTTAACCGATGCCATCATTTTTGCAACTGATTCTTTCCGTTCTTCTTGTTTAGTCGCTAATAATTTTGATATCTCGCTATATGCAACAGGATCAAGATAAGATAGGCTTAAATCCTCTAACTCTGTTTTGATATCATTGATTCCTAAACGATGAGCAATTGGTGTATAAACTTCTAACGTTTCTCGAGAAATTCTTTTTTGTTTATGAGGTGGCATAAATTGTAATGTTCGCATATTATGAAGTCGATCTGCAAATTTAATCAAAATAACGCGAATATCCTTTGCCATAGCAATATAAATTTTACGATGATTTTCAGCATAAACATCAGATTCATCTTTAAATGGCATTTTACCAATCTTGGTAACCCCTTCAACTAACGTAGTGATTTCCTCACCAAAACGTTCTACCATTTCTTCCCGAGATACTCCACAATCTTCCATGACATCATGCAAAAGTCCTGCCGCAATAGTAGCGGGTCCCGTTTGTAACGTTGCCAAAATATATGCTACCCAAATCAGGTGAATCGTATACGGTTCACCGCTTTTGCGTTTTTGCCCCTCATGCTTCTCCATAATAAAATCGTATGCCTGATTAATTAAATCAATACTTTCTTGATTTGTAATATATTTACCACACACTTCAAGAACATCATTAATTGTAACTGTATCGCCAGCACCTTTATATTCAGCCATAATGTCACCCCCTCTTATTATTAAAAAAGAGATTTAATCTCTTTTTAGTATTTCAATATTGAATAGATATTATACCCTTGAAGTTTATCACGTCCTTTTAATCCTTCAAGTTCGATTAGAAAAGCAATTCCTACTACCTTTCCACCTAATTTTTCAACTAATTTTACAGTTGCTTCAACTGTTCCACCAGTTGCTAATAAGTCGTCTACAATAATAACATTTTGCCCTGGTTTAATACTGTCAGCATGCATGTGCACTTCATTAGTTCCATATTCTAAAGCATAAGTTTCACTTACTGTTTCACGAGGTAATTTACCCGGTTTTCTAACCGGAACAAACCCTGCATTTAAATTATATGCAACGGGACATCCAAATAAAAAACCTCGAGCTTCTGGTCCAGCAACAATATCAACATTAGTATCCAGACTTTTAGTCCACTCAACAAATCGGTCAATCGTTTCTTTAAAAGCTTCCTTATCAGCCATCAACGGTGTTACATCTCTGAAAATAATACCATCTTCAGGAAAGTTTTCAATACTTGCAACATACTTAGTTAAATCCATTCTATTTCCTCCACATAATATCCTATGATATTTAATTATAACATTTTTATACTTTAATTTAAACTATTTAATATCTTCAATAATTAAGTTGACAGATTCAATATTATTAAAAACATTAATATTAAACTTACCAACTGCATTGATCATTTTAGTATCTTTTAATTGTTCAAAAAGATCTCCATGATTAAAAAATAACGCTTGTGCTTTGACTTGCGGTAATGACAAATCAAAACGAATATGTTTACCATTCGATAACGACGTAACTTTACTTACTGGTAAATCTTTTATGAAAAAACGCATTTCTTCATTGCCATTGCCTAGTGGCTCTAATAACTCTAATTGTTTTACACTAACTTTACTAATCTCATTTCCTGTAACTTCAATTACATCCACTAAAGGAGGAGTATAATCTTTTAATTGTTTATTTAAATACAATTCTAATTTTTCTTTTAGCTCCTCAACTTTATCACTACCTACACTAAATCCACCTGCTAAAGCATGACCACCATAACTTTCTAACAAATCTTGAACATTTTCAAAAATTTTATTCAACGGTATCCCTTCAATTCCACGAGCACTGCCTTTATAAAGATTTTTTTCACTATCAAATGTCATCACAAAGCTAGGTCGGTTATATTGTCGAGTATATTTTCCTGCCACTAAACCAATGATTCCTTCGTGTATTTCATTTTGATAAGCATATAAAAATTGCTCATTCGGGTCAATCATTGTTAAAACGCTTTGATATTGTTTATTTGTTAATTCTTGTCTTTTAGCATTTACTTCAATTGCTTTTTCACTAACTGCTTTTAATATTCCAATTGAAGCATCACTTCTAAAATATTTAACGAGATGATTAGGATTAATAATTTCACTTAAGCGACCAAATGAATTAATCTTCGGGGCGATGATAAACCCAATACTAGTAACACTATAGGTCTGATTACTCCCCAATAACAATTCTAATTGAGGATATTTATTTTCTTTCATAAATTCCAATGCTCTTTTTACCAATGCTCGATTTTCATCAAGTAATGGCATCATATCAGAAATTGTTGTAATAGCTGCCAATGAAAATAAGTATTTATCATGCTTTTTTAATAATGCACTTGCTAATTTATAAGCTACAAAACCACCCGAGATTTCTTTATAAGGATAATCGGGTGAGATTTTTGTATGAATAATAGAAAAAGCATCTGGTAATTCATCATCATAATTATGGTGGTCAGTAACAATAACATCCACTCCCAATTCATTAGCTTTTTCGATTGCCTCATATGCCTTAATTCCATTATCAACCGTAATAATTAATGTATACCCTTTATTTGCCATTTGTTCAACACGATTTGCATTTAATCCATATCCATCTTCTAAACGACTCGGAATATGGTATCCCACTTCCACTCCTAATTGTCTAAAAGCTTCAACTAAAATTGATGTTGCTAAAATCCCATCACAATCATAATCACCGTAAATACAGATTTTTTCTTTATTACCAATTGCCTCATGAATTCTTTCTAATGTCATTTCTGCTTCAGAAAATAAAGAAAAATCATGATATACTAAACGACTTGATAACATTGTTTCAATTTCTTGAGATGAATATTGTTTATACGCAAAAACCTTAGCTAAAAGTGCATTAATCTTGTATTCTTGCATATAGTGGTTGTAGTCTAAATCATTAATAATCCGCCAATCCATATAATCTCCTTTCAAAGAAAAATAGTTGCCTTAGCAACTATTTTGAAATAAAGTCCGAAAAATCATTTATACTCAAACGAGATGCTTCTTTAACTACTTGTAAACTCAGATAATCAAAAATTTCAGAAAAATCTAAATTCATGATATCATCAATTATTTCACACATGGGAACGGCATCTCTTTGTTTCCATTTGCGCTCAAATAAGTAGTCTTTAATTTGTTGTTCAGAAATATTATGAATATTCTGCTGTTTAAAATCACGGGCTTTTAGTTTTATTAAAAAATTTAGGTCACGTTTATTAAATTTAAAATCATTAATCGATTCCATTTTCAGCCCTCCATTCAAAAGTCACTTACATATTATATGACAAATTTCACCAGAAAGGAAGTGCTTTATGAAAAGAAAACTAATAAATTCTTTTATCATTCTTTCCGCTAGTTCAGCAATCACAAAATTGTTTAGTATTCTTAATCGCATGATTTTAGCGCGACAATTAGGACAAGAAGCGATGGCACTATATATCTTAGTAATGCCAACGGTTTCATTATGCATTACCTTAGGTCAATTAGGAATTCCTTCAGCAGTCTTTCGACTTGTAGCAAACCCTAAATATAATAATAAAAAAATTGTCATCTCCGGTTTAACGATTTGTCTTTTTACTTGTATAATTGTCATGAGTGCCTTACTTTTTTCATCGAAATTTATTAGTCATAACCTTTTAAAAAATGAGGGTGCTTTCTATCCTTTGTTGTCACTGGCATTGTTTATTCCGCTCGTAGGGATTAGTGGAATAATTAAAAATTATTTTTTAGCGAAACAAAATGTCTTTTTAGTTGCTAAAGCTGGCTTTGTCGAAGAAGTTGCTCGATTAAGTTTTAGTTATTTAATGATTAGACAATTTTCTTTCTTAACAGATACCTATCTAGTTAGTTTTGCAACACTGGCAATGTCTGTTGGTGAATTAGCATCCATCCTCTATTTGACAACCCGTCTCAAGGACCATCATATTACAACCTTTAATAAGCAGAGTATTGTCAATAATTTGCAAATTAAAGATATGTTAAATATCGCTATGCCATTAACCGGTTCACGTTTATATCAATGTTTAGTTAGCTTTCTAGAGCCAATCATCCTCGTCTATGTTTTAACCAAATTCGGTTTAAAAGAAAGTATGATCCATCAACAATATGCAATTATAAGCGGTTATGTCATATCATTATTAGTTACACCCACTTTTTTTAATGGCGTAATTTATCGCCTGATTCTCCCGATCATCACTAATGATGTAGTTTATCATAAAATCAGCGCTGCTAGATATCATATTCTAATTGCTATGATTGGTAGTTTTTTAATTAGTCTACCGTTTACATTGATTTTTTATTTATATCCAGAAGTTTGTTTAAAAATCCTTTATGATACAACAAGCGGAGCTACTTATTTAAAATATATGTGCATTCCATTCACTATCTTTTATTTAGAAACCCCTCTTAGTGCACTGCTTCAAGCTTTGAATAAAAATCGTTTAATGTTTGCAATCAGCATCATTCAATGTACTTTAGAAATAGTTTTAATATATTTTCTTAGTCAGTCACTAGGGGTTTTCAGTATAGCTGTCAGTATGTTAATCGGCATTGTCGTTGCACTATTTATTAATATGGTCGCTTGTTATAAATATCTATTTATCGATAATAAAAAAGCTTAAAGAATAAAATTAAGCATTTTCTTTAAGCCATTTTGAAAATAATTGTAATCCTGTTTTTATTTCGTCACTGTTATTAGCAAAGCCAAAACGTAAATGATATTCTTGATCAAAACATGCCCCTGGAACAAAAAACACTCCTGTATCCTGTTGTAATTTAGCACAAAGTTCCCTAGACTTTATCGAAAGATGATATTTTAAAAAGGCTATTGTTCCAGCTTCAGGAACAACGCAATCAACCAATGGCTCTTGAGCTAACCAATCAATGAGAATCTGTCGATTAGTATTAATAATTTTTCTACTTCGTTCAAGTATCTTGTGATAATTTTCAATAACTAAAGTTCCAAGATAATCGTTAAGATAACCTGTTGAAATAATATGATAATCACGACGATCATTTATCAGTTTAATTACTTCATAATTAGCTTTTACCCAGCCTAACCGTAAACCAGCAAATGATGTAACTTTAGATAAAGAGGCTGTAGATATCCCTTTATCATATAAATCACTGATTGCGACTTCACCATCACCTAATCCTTGATACACCTCATCACAAAGAATATATAAGTGGTATTCTTTTGCTAAATCAGTCAAATTTTCTAGAAACTCTCTAGAAAATTTTGTACTTGTTGGATTATTAGGATTAACGAGACAAATCATTTTTGTATTATCCTTAATTGCATTTTCGAAATCACTTAACCGAGGTAACCAATCATTTTCCTCCAACAACGGAATAAGCGTAGTTTCAACACCTAATGATTCTGGAAAAGAATAAAATTGTTGGTATGTCGGTGTAATCGTAATTAAATGATCACCAGCTTCGAGCAAAGAAATTAAAACCATCTCATTAGCATTGATACAGCCATGACTAATCGTAATGTTATCGGCATCACCATTTTGGTATAATCTTGCAATCCCTTCCCGCAATCTTTGACTACCAACAATAGGTCCATAGTCCAATTTAGTATTTAATAAATTATCAATGACTCCTTTTTTATTTTCAACAAATTCTAATAAATCATTAATACTCATTGAAGCTACACAAGTTTCCGCCAAATTATATCGATAGTTGGTTTCATATTCAGTCATCCAAGCTTCAACATCAAATAAATCAATTTTCATTAATGCATCACCTTACTTAAGAAATCTTTTGCACGCTCTGATTTTGGATGTGTAAAGAAATCCTCCGACTTTGCTTCTTCAATAATTTTTCCATTTTCTAAGAAAATCACACGATCTCCAACTGTTCTTGCAAACCCCATTTCATGAGTTACTACCACCATTGTCATTCCTTCTTTTGCTAATTCCTGCATTACTTCCAATACTTCGATAACCATTTCAGGATCTAACGCACTAGTCGGCTCATCAAACAACATCACTTCCGGTCCTAAACATAGTGCTCTAGCAATAGCAACACGCTGTTTTTGCCCACCCGATAATTTATTTGGATAAACATCTTTTTTATCACTCAATCCAACTCGTTTTAACAGCTCTAATGCTTTTTGATTCGCTGCCTCTTGTTCCATTCCCAAAACCTGAATTGGAGCTAATGTTAGATTTTCTAAAACTGTTTTATGTGGAAAAAGATTAAAATGCTGAAAAACAAATCCCATTTTGCTACGAAGTTCTTTAAATGCTTGAGGGTTTTTAGCATTCAATGGCTGCTCATTTATGAAAACAGTTCCTTCTTCAGGAATTTCTAATCCATTAATACAACGTAACACTGTACTTTTCCCACTTCCACTAGGTCCGATCAAACAAACGATTTCTCCTTTTCTTATTTCTAAAGAGACATCATTCACTGCTTTTAAATCGTTAAATTTTTTAGTAATATGCTCAACTTTAATCACTTACAGATAACCGCCTTTCTATCTTTCTCGCAAAATAAGATGTTGTTAAGGTCATAATTAAATATAATACAGCAGAGGCCAATAATGGCGGAATCAAATTAAATGTATTCGCCCCCAAAATTTGTGCTGAATATAATAATTCAGTTGCTCCTAGAACCGAAATTAGTGATGAATCTTTAATTAAAGTAATGAACTCACTAACGATTGGAGGAATGATTCTTTTAAACGCCTGAGGCAAAATGATTAATTTCATTGTTTGTGTATAATTTAGTCCTAATACTTCACAAGCTTCCCATTGACCTTTATCAACTCCCATAATTCCACTACGGATCAATTCTGTCGAATATGCACCACTATTAATACTCATCGCAATAGCACCACAAACATATGGATCAGGAATAAATCTTTCCCCAGTAATCGAACGCATTAATAACGGAAAAGCAATATAGAGAAAAAGTATTTGTAACAACATGGGCGTTCCACGGATCAATTCAACGTAAACATTTCCAATAAGTCTTAGTATTTTATGTTTTGAAATTTTTGCAGCAGCACCTAAAACCCCAAGAATAAGGCCAAAAAACAAAGCACAAGCGGCTAGTAATAAAGATTTACCAGCCCCTTGTAGTAAAAAAATCAAATTGTCTGCTGTGCAAAAAGCAACTAATGCATCCACGTTTATGCTCCCCACTTAGTTTTTAATTCTTGATATTTATCTGATTTAATGAATTCAGCAAGTGCTTTGTTGATGTCTTTAATTAAATCTTCACTTCCTTTATTAGCGATGATTAAATTTTCTTCTTCTAATAAAGTTTCATCTAACATCTTATATCCGCCTTGTTCTACATAGTTTTTAGCAACTGCTTCATCTAAGATGATTGCATCAATCCCACCAGAATTTAAAGTTTCAATTAAAACTTTAACATCTTTTACTGCTTTAACTTTAGCATCTTTAATATCATTAGCTACACTTTCACCAGTAGCAGCCAATTGAGCTCCAATATTTTTACCCTCTAAATCAGCTTTAGTAGTAATTGTACTATCATTAGCAACTAAAGCAACTTGTCTAGAATCATTGTATTTGTCTGACCATAATACATCCCAGTCTTTATGCATTGTAAATCCAGAAATTCCTAAATCAATTTGATCAGAAATCAGACTTGTAGAAATTGTATCAAATGACATTTGTTTAAATTTATATTCATAATTACCACCGTTATCATTCATAATTTTAAACAACTCTTTAGTCATATCAATATCAAATCCAACCATATCTTTGCCCTCTAAAGACTCATATGGTGGATAATCTGGAGAAATCCCAATCAAAATTTCTTTCGTACCATCACTACCGCTGTTTCCGCCGCAGGCAGCAAGTGTAAATGCCATCGTACATACTAATAATACTTTTAATAATTTCTTCATTTTTCTTACCTTTCCTTTCCTATCCTTGCGTAAAATAAAAGTCTCTTAGCTAATTAAAAGCTAAGAGACGAAATTTCCGCGGTACCACTCTTGTTGATATAAAAAGTCTTATATCCCCTCTTGTCTGTAAAGTAGACATACTGACTGCCCTACTATTAGTTCAAACAGTCCTCTTCAAAGTGCGGTTCATTTAATCTTGTTTACTGACCTTCCACCAACGCCAGTTCGCTAAGAAACTTAATTAAATTACTCTCTTTATCAACGAGTTTTTATATATACCTGTATTATATGAAAAAATAATCTTATGTCAACTGTTTTCGGTTATTTTTGACCAAGAAATTTATGATTAAAGTTATCAATATGTTCACATATCTTCTTTAGCGGTTCATTATAAGATTCTAATTCCATTAATGTAGTATCTAACATTTCATTAGTTTCGTTGAGCATATCAATATTTTCTTGGTACTGTTTAGTTCGACTCCGCTTTTTTTCATCACTACGTAGCAATATCATACAGCCAATAATTAAAAAAGCCAAAATACCTGCTATCATTAAAATCCATTTTATTAGTTCCATTTTTCATCACCTACTAGTAGTATACCACATTTAGCTAATCTATCCATCCAAAATGTTTACAAGCATATTCAATCCCATCTTCTTGATTAGATTTAGTTATATATGTAGCTACTTCTTTTACCTCATCAATTGCATTTCCCATTGCAATTGAAATAGGTGCTTGTCGCATCATTGAAATATCATTATGTCCATCACCAAAAACAACTATATCTTCAGGTTTTCCTCCTTGTATTTCAATCATTTTCAAAATTCCACGATATTTTTCCAACGGCTCAACAATTAATTGATCACCATGATATCGCATATAACCAAGTTTATGGATTGCAGTCAACTCAGCTTCCTGCTTGTGTGTAGCCATAATAAAAATCTTATAAATATTATCAACCCGATGAAAATCAATCTGTGGGTCTACAATAATTTTTGTATGCATTTTAAAATTACTTAGCCACTCATTACATGTATATAGTTCAGGAACATCCCCTAAAGATACACCGAAAGGAAATTTCTTTTCTATGCACTCATCAATTATTTCTAAACAAATATTTTTATCTAATGGTTCAATTCCTAGTAATTCTCCATTTATGACTAAACCATTTCCCCCATCACAAACTAGATTATCAATTTTTGATTCATGACTAAAATCCATTGCCATCCAGTGCGCTCTTCCTGTCGCAATTGCAACAAAATGACCATTTTTTCTTAACTTATCTAATGTTTCAAAAGTTGAGGGTAAAATAATTCCCCCAGGATTACTATTAGTTAATGTTCCGTCAATGTCAAAAAAGAAATATTTTCTCATATATAATTCCACTCCCTTTAGTACGCAACTAATAATCTCAATTGCCTAGCTTTGCTAAACTAGCAATTAACAGGCATGCATACCTTCCTTTCCAAATTAAAATATAGTTATTTTTTAATTCAAATTATTTATTAGTATTTAAAAATAACCCATTATTTATTGTACATTGTTTTTAGCCGGCTTTACTAGTATTTAATTAATTATAGAGTAGCTTTAAACTGATTTTTTATTCGTGTATAAAATTTCTTATCGTCTTCATGATGAATATATGCACCATTTTTTTATTGGATTTTTAATGAAGCTAGATTATTTTTATGGACTGACAGATATATTTTATCCTCTTTAATAATATTTTTAGCTATTTGAAGAGTTACCTTTAATCCTTCACAGTATGCCCGTTTCCTCTATATTCTTTTTTATTACATATCCGATATGTCCGGCACCATGAGCCAACTTTTCAGTCAAGTAATGTCCAATCCTAAATCAGTCAATAATTTGATCATCTTCCATAAAAACACTTCTGTTTCCGGAACCCATCCCTCAAGAAGTCCAATCCCGTTGGAAGAATTAATATAACCTGGCAAAATTTTATTTTCAAAATCATTTTTGTCTTCTAGAACATTAGAAACATACTCATACTCTTGCTCTAATATCTGCCATATTTATCTTCTTTGAGTACAACATTTCTAATCTCCTTTTTCTTAAATTACTAATCTTATTTGAATCAAAAAATATAGTTAATAATAATTTTTAAGCATAATATTTTATCTATAAAGCTCATTTTAATTCGATATGGTCAATAAAATTAAGTGGTAGATCACTTAAAATATCTAGAGCCCAACATTCCCGCTCACGTTCTAATAACGTAAGTGGTGAATGAGCATCATATCCAAAAGTTACTTTACAACCATACATAGCAATTATCTCCCAAAATTCACGAAACGGATATGGATAACATGCCTTTAATTCATTGTTTATATAATATTGTTTTTTTCCATATCCAAAACCATTTAGATTAATTTCTAACGGTGTATCATAACGGATGCTAGCTTTTGCTATTCGATGCGCCGCATCAACACAAGCATTTGAAAAACTCCTTCTCCCCATCATAAAATAGTCAGGATGAGCTACATATGTAATAAAATTTTTAGATAATGCCTCCTCTATTTGCTGTGCATAAACATATACATCCTCATCAGAACAATAACTGTCATAGTCATAAATTAAATATTTAAAATGTTGTCCCAAAATCATATAATCACATTCTTTTTTCAAATTCATCAAATCATTAAAATGATCTTTTAAATACTCAACCTCATAGCCAACTTTAATATCAATCTTATCTTGATAATCTTGTTTTAATTTTCTTATCGTTGCAATATATTCATCTTTTTGCTCATAAAACATTCGTGCCCCAGAAATCCGTATTTCAGGATAAGGCAGATGTTCGCTAAATCCTAACATTGTAAATCCAGCCTCAATTGCACTTTGAATGTATTGAATATCTAGTCCAGTTGCATGCCCACATCTTGTTGTATGCGTATGAATATTCCATTTTTGCTGCTTCATTAAAAATTCCCCTTTCTAACTAATAAATGTGAAATTTATTTAGTATTTTAAATAAATATTGTTTAAACCAATGTACTATAAAATAATATTAGGAATATTATAACATATTTCTTATTAAATAAATCATCCTGTTTCTCAAAACAAACCAAAACAAAAAAAGCCACTATATACAGTGACTTTTTAGCTTAAGTATAAATTATTCTTCTTTTTTCTTCAATACAATCACACTGCCAGCAAAAGCCAATAATCCCGCTAAGGCAAATGTTAACATCATAGAATCATCACCTGTTTTTGTCGCAGTTATAGCACCATTACCTGGTTTAGCATCTGGTGGTGTTTGAGCATTTGGATCATCTAGAGTAATTTCTTTCACTACCAAATTGTTTAATGCTGTTTTCAATAATATTTCTACAGCAGTTACTTCATCTTGGGTTGCTTCGTTATTATCAAGAACTGCTTTTGCTTCTACTAATGCGCTCTTAAGCGATAATAATGATACTGCTGTATATTTTGTTTGATCTGTATTTTCAGCTTTATTGATCAACACACTTAACAAATCTTTATTTGGCTTTAATCTTAATTGTAAAAAGGTTCTTACTAATTGATCATGCGTTTCACTTACTTCTATTTCTAAAGCATCAGGATTGTTCAAAACATCTTTTGCCGTTGTTAAGACGGATTCTAAATTTTTCCATGTTGCGCTTAAATAATCATTTTTGTTTAATTTTTCAATTTTTTCTACTAATGCACTTAATTGTGTTTTATCGCCCTTATAGAATTCCAACATTTGCATTACATTAGATAAGCGTTCAAAAGCTTTATTTATTTCAAGTTCATTTGCATCCTTTTTATCAAAAATTATTTGAGCATTTTCCAATGCAGCCTTAAATTCAGTCACCACAGCTGGTACAACCTTATCTAACTGTTCTGGTGTTACTTGTTTAGCCATTTCAAGAGCAGCTGATAATTCTTTTTTATTTTTCTCAAGTAACTCATTTTTTGCTTTTTCTAATGCTTCTTTAGCTAAATCAACTTCATCTTGTGGTACATTTCCATCATATATAGATTCAGCATTTTCTAATGCTTTTTCAAAATTTTGCCAAGTTTCAATAGTATAATGATCTTTATCTAATTTCTTCGCTTCGGCAATCAAATCTGATAAAGCTTTTTTGTCAGATTTATATACTAATAATGATAAAACCGTATTATATTTATCACGTAAATCTGTTTCATTTTCATCAACAACAGACTGTGCCAATTTATGAGTCAAATTAACATTTTCAGCCGTTTGCAATACGACTTTTAAAGTATTTAAAGCTTCTGCTGCTGCCTCCCAAGACTCAGTAGTATATACACTTTTATCTATAGCTTTAGCTTGTGCAATCGCATCTGCTAGTCCTTTTTTATCTGGATCTTTAGCAATTGCATCATATTCTATACCATATCCTAATTCATAGACATTTTCGTCAGTTGAATATACTCCAGATTTTGGAACATATTTTGGGATATCTACCGGTAGTTTCCCAGAAGCTCCAAATGTACCTAAAGCTACTTCAGTACCTGCTGTCAAGTTAGGACTAAATGCTGCTGTTGCTCCAACTGTACCACCACCGAATGATTCCGTAATATCCAGCCCAAGACTAGTAGTTCCATACACTGCTAAAATACCATCAGCATCTGGGAAGGCTTGAACATCATAAGGATGATTTAATGAAATAACAACCGTCTGCTTTCCATTTTCTTTACAATACTTAGTAAATAATTGTGGGCAAGCTACCAAATATCCATCTATTCCACTAGCACTACTGATTTCTGAGGCATGGACAAGAACAGTACCCCAATCTAGCACATCTTTATTTGTCCCAACAAAATTAGTTCCGTCAGAATTTATAGCACTGTTTACCTTATCGTTTAATCCTGTCCAATTATAGTGCTGCAAAATCTTATAATCTGCCCCCTCTGGAATAATTCCCGCCTGTTTAGCTCTTTGCCAAGCCAAAATAAAACGATTATTATTCCTTGAATAAGTTGATGCAAATACTACTTTTGAATCTTTAGTCAATTTAAGTGGTAATACATTATTTTCATTTTTAACAACAGTAACTGCATTTGCAGAAATTAATCTCTCTGTTTCACGATTTTCAACAGAACCAACCACTTTCGAAGCGATTGCTTTTTTATCATCTAATGTAGTTGTATCATTTGCTAAATCCATGACATCTCTGTTGTATTTACAAACTAAAATTCTTTCCACAGATTTATCCAATTCTTCTAATGATAATTTAATTCCATTATAACCATCTTCTTTAGTATAAGCATCGACAAATGCATTAATCAGTGGAATTAATTTAGATTCCATATCTTTCATAGAAGAAATATCCGTAAATGGAATATCTAGAATATCAACTCCAGCTTTAACAGCTAATAAGTTTCTTTCGTTTGTATCAAAGTAATTAGCCACACCTTGCATTGTCATAGAATCAGTTACAATGACACCGTCAAACTTCATTTCATCTCTTAATAAATCAGTTAAAATTTCCCTAGATAATGTAGCTGGCGGACTCATCAGCTCATCTTTTTTATCTGAGTAAATTTCTTCTGTTACAATATTCGGAAATTGGATATGAGCAGTCATAACCATATCTGTTCCAGCATCAATTGCCGCCTGAAAAGGTACTAACTCTGTTTTATATAATTCTTCTTTAGTCGCAGGAACCGAAGGTAAACCTGTATGCGAATCTGTAGCTACATTTCCATGCCCTGGAAAATGTTTAGCGGCAGTTGCCACATTATTGCTTTGAACTCCTTCAATATAAGCAGAAACAAATTTAGCTGCTAATTGCGGATTACTACTGAATGAACGTAATCCAATAACGGGGTTATTAGGGTTATTATTTACGTCAGCATCTGGCGCAAAATTAACATTTACACCAACCGCATTTAATTCACTACCAATAATATTACCTGCTTTAACAGCATTTTCAGTATTACCGCTAGCACCTAAAGCCATATTTCCTGGTAAGGCCGTCCCACCAGTTAAACGATATACGATTCCTCCCTCTTGATCAGTAGCAATTAATAGAGGAATACTGTTTTTACCTAAATCTTTGTCCATTGCTGCTTTTTGTAAACCATCTGTCAATTCTACATTTACTTTTGCATCGGAATTAAAGTTAGCAGCAAATAAGATAACACTCCCTATATCATATTCACCAATAATCTCATGAATTTCATCGTTAATAGTTTGAACCGATGAAATTTTAGTTCCATCTCTCATTGTCCATCCACTACGGAAAGATAACATTAACTTTTGCCCGATTTTCTCTTCTAATGTCATTTTACTGACAAGTTCCCTTGCTTTTTCTGCATTGGTTAGCGCTCTAACATTAGAAATGTTTGCACTAAATACAGTTGTAACAGCCATTGATAAAGCCATAATTAGCGAAATGATTCTCCTTTTCCCTAACCTTTTCATTTTTTTGCTCCTTTACCCTTCTCTAGTCTAAAATAAATCAAAGGCCTAAATAAATTGCAACAAGTATTTGATACTTGCGGATTATTACCAAGTACTAACAATATTTGTTTTCCCTTAATTTTTCACACTCCTTGTCCATCTATTTTGTCATACTTGATTGAATCAGTAAACATTCATTACTTTTAAAAGAATAAAACCTAAGTAAAGCAAGCAAAAAAATTGCTCATACTAATACTTAGGCTATAATTGATTTAAAGGTAATACCACGTCTATATACTTATATTCTAGATAATTATATAGACAATGTCAATGACAACTAAAAAATAAAGTCAAATAAATGTTATTATTTATACACTGCACATACAACACCTTAAATAAACTTTAATTAGCTTCTTAAAATTAACTTAGATACTTTTCTTCAAAAACATTTATTGCCAACGGCTTGCTGAATAAATAACCTTGAACTGTTTCAACCCCATATGAACACAGCGTAAAAAACTGCTCTTCTGATTCAATTCCTTCCGCTATCATATCCACCCCTAATCGATGACAAATTTTTGAAATATATTCCATGATTATCTTAGTTCTTGGATTTAATGCAACATTACTAATTAAGCTCTTATCCAATTTTAGAATATCAAACTCAGCATCCGATAATAATGCTAAATTGGCATACTCCGTTCCAAAATCATCAATAGCTACAATAAATCCAGCACTACGAAGTTTTGATATTACCGTTTTAATTTCAAAATTCTTTTCGTCATGTACTCGTTCTGTTATTTCTATTTCTATATATTTAGTAGGTATTTGATATTTTTTACAAGTTTCTAAAATACGTTCAACAAAAGATTTACCACGAAGTGATTCTATAGAAAAATTTATTGAAAGCGGAATTATCTTCATTTCTTTATCTAACCAATATTTTATTTTTTGACAAACTGTATCAAGAACGAAAAAATCAATAAGATCAACTAATTCTATCCCTTCTAATAATGGTAAAAAGAAAAGTGGCGGAATTAATGTCCCAGCATTATCACAGTAACGTATCAATGTTTCTGCTCCAACACTGAGCGATCTTCACATAAAATTTTAGGTTGTAGATAGACAACAAAATGACCGTTTTCAATCTCAGATTCTAGATAATCAATATTAGTGAGATGCAGCATCTCATCGCTATGGTGACGATACCGTCTGGAAATCATATGCTTATGATAAAATTCTTTTTTATTTTCATACATCCTTGCATCTGCCTCAGCAATCATCTCATTAATATTACCTACTGCATTAGTCCATTGTGTTCCTATCGCTACTTGACAAACTGGTTTTTTAGAAAAACTTTCACTTAATTCTTTAACTCGTTTTTCAAATGACTCTTTTTTTATGCTTTGACAAATAATAATAAATTCATCCCCACCAATACGATAAAAATCAGCTTTTTTAAATACCATTTTCATACGTCTAGCACATTCAACCAATAATGCGTCACCAACTTCGTGTCCAAATTGATCATTTACATCTTTTAAACCATTTACATCTAAATAAATAATTCCCAATGAAGTATCCATATTAAAAAGTTTTTGAGTATCTTTAATATAACGATTACGATTATAAAAGGTCGTTAAATTATCATGATAACTCAAATATGATAATTTTTTTTGACTCTCTGCATGTTGTAATGCTAATGAAACGAAATAACATAATGTTTGAAGCAATGAAGCAATATTAATAATTTTATCTGGAGGTGGATTATCAACTCCTAAATAACCTGCCAGTTCGCCATTTTGTTCCAACGGAGCTACACTAAGCTAGTTATTGACTGACTGTCTAGTATTTCATATTCTTCCAATGAAATTTCTTTTATTTCTTCTAAATTTTCAATGATTACACATTTATCATTTTTAAAATAAGGAATCCACCGATCAATCATTGCAAGAGGAATTCCTTGTAGGGTGTTTTTTTGTGATATAATATTTTCCGCACACCATTCATAGTCATTATACATTAGTTCATCTTTAATATAGATTATGTATGTTCTTTCTGCTGATAAAAAATTCCCAAGCTTTCTCAACACTTCAATAATTGCAGTACTAACGCCATTTTCACGATATAATATACCAATACATTCTGTAATCGTTTTTTCAGCCTCAAGTGTAAATTTTAACTGCTGTTTTTCTATCTCAGATTCTGTAGTATCAAAAGCAATTTCCATTCTTGCAACCTTACCATCCCACTCAATTAAACGATCTTTTAACAGGTAATGCCGTTTAGTTAGCGGATTAGTAAATTCTCAAGTATAATTTTCCTCTTCTTTCAAATAGCAGTTAGTACAAAATTACAAGGCGCATCTCTTCCTTGTAAGACTTTATAACATTTTTTCCATAGATTGAATCAACCTCAAATATTTTCATTCCGGTTTCATTAATAAATAATAAATCATAAGTTTCTAAGTCAACAATATATAAAAGTTCAGAAATATCATTTAAGGGAGCGCGCATGTTTTCAGCCAGTCTTGCAAGTTATACTTTACGTTGTTTATTATTTTCTTCCTCTTTCTCTAATTTTTTTCGTATTTTTTCTTGTTTAGTATTATACTTATAAATAAAAAACACTAGTATTGCTAACGCTAGATTCAAAATTATTAATGTTCCTTCTGCTGAATACACGCTCTTTTCAGAATACAATTCCGTAGAATGTACCGTATCATCTGCCAACTCAAAAAAGGCTTCACTATAAAAATATAAATTCCCATTATCTCTGCCTTCTCGAACCAAATAAATTTCTTTTTTTAACCCCTCCCAATCAAATTTCATTTGAGTCATATTTTCTTGGAAATCATCAGAAGCTAAACGAATCAAACCAAGTTCACCATGTCCAGTTTGTAGTTCATCAATAATATCATCTATTTTTTTTCACTAATTTGTCATTTGGCTTATTACTTAATTCTTGTTTGATCAATCGTTGCGTTGCACCACGAACAACACCAGTATAATTGATAACTCTGGCATTTCCTTGAAGATTATGAATTACATAAATCGAAATAATACTAGATAACAATAGTGACGTAGTTAGAACAATTAAAAATAATTTTCTACGCATAAAGGAATCCTCCCAAAGAATTATCTTTTTACACTTTATAAGCAGTTATATTATATTTTCCAACAGTATAAAAAGAACATTCAAAATTTAATCATGTTCTTTTACTCGCTAAATATTTTAAAACTAACCTTTATTTATAAGTATACTCTATTGCACTCTTATACGAAAATTTAACCATAATTTAACATTTTTTGTATCACACTAAAAAAGGCCAATTCGGCCATTTTTAAAATTTGTATGTAACTTAATCGATTGGCAAATTCAATAATTTCCAGCTCAAATCAATCATCTCTGGTTCATCCATCGAATTTTTTATTACTACTTTCCCTTCATGATTTTCTTTCTGCAATAATTTTTTTCCTGCTAACTGCCGCTTTAATTCACATGAAGTTCCATGACTGCCATCAATAATCTGTATTCTTCGCTCTCCTAAAAATTCTTTTAAATACGGTCTTAAAAAGGGGTAATGCGTACATCCTAAAACAATTGTTTCAGTAGTATCATTTAAATAAGGGACAAGTGTTTCATTAAAATATGCTTCTAAAAAGCTCCCATTCAAATTTCCATGTTCTACAAATTCCATTAACCCCTTACATGATACTGGTATTATTTTGGCACGGTCTTTATAGATATCTAGCAGCCGGTTAAACTTTTCTTGTTTTATTGTCATAGGTGTTGCCATTACTAAGATTTCACCACCATGGTTTGATTCAACTGCTGGTTTAATTGCTGGTTCAATTCCAACTATTGTTAAATCAGGATACATTATTCTAAGCTGTCGAACAGCTGCACTTGTTGCAGTATTACACGCTACTGCTAATCCTTTGATCCCTAATTTTAATAATTTATCAACGATAGCAAAGGTTAAATCTCTAATCTCATCTACTGATTTGGTTCCATAAGGAGCATTTAAAGAATCACCATAGTATATAAAATCTTCATGAGGCATTATCTTTATCGCCTCTTTTAAAACACTTAATCCCCCTAAACCAGAATCAATGAATCCAATTGGTAAATTTCTTTCTTCATTTATTTTCATTCGTGTTCTCCCCTTTATCTAGCACTTGATTAACATCTCTAAAATTAATTGCATATTAGCACTTGTATCCAATCTTGTAAAGTACCTTTGAATTAACAATTACATGAATCATTAATAAAAAACTCCTTTATTACCGTATAATAATTATTAAAAACAAGATAATATATTTGATTAAAGCAAATTAAAGCCGTTCATAATAAAAAATGAAGGAGTGATAAAATTATGCCATATATTTCAAATGTATATGCAAGACAAGTATTAGATTCAAGAGGTTTTCCAACAATTCAAGTTGAAGTAACTACGGAAAGTGGATTTTCTGGAAGTGCGATTGTTCCAAGTGGTGCCTCAACAGGAAAATATGAAGCCTTAGAATTACGCGATAACGATGATGCACGGTATCGTGGAAAAAGTGTATTTAAAGCAATAAACAATGTGAATGAGACTATTGCCAAATTAATTAAAGAAAAAAGTGTATTAGAACAACGAGAAATTGATTTAGCAATGATTCGCTTTGACAATACAGAAAATAAAGAAAAATTAGGTGCTAATGCCATGCTGGCAGTATCTTTGGCGGTTGCAAATTGCGCTGCAAACTATCTTGAAATTCCATTATACCGTTATTTAGGCGGTTGCAATGCTCATGTCTTACCAACCCCGATGATCAATATTGTAAATGGCGGAAGCCATGCTACTAACTCACTAGATTTTCAAGAATTCATGATTATGCCAATCAGTGCCAATTCTTTCTATCAAGCAATGGAAATGGCAACAAATGTTTTCCATACTTTAAAAGATATTTTGAAAAGAAGTAATCTAGCAACTTCTGTGGGTGATGAAGGTGGATTTGCGCCTAATCTCGAATCCAATGATGATGCCCTAGAATTAATCATTAAAGCTATTAAAGAATGTAATTATGAACCTGGCAAAGATATTTCAATTGCCCTCGATGTAGCTGCCAGTGAACTATACCAGAATGGTATTTACACAATTAATGGTAAACAATATACAAGTGATGAATTAATTAAATATTACGAACAACTTGTAAGCAAATACCCTATTATCTCTATTGAAGACGGTTTAGATCAAGAAGATTATACTGGTTGGAAAAAACTTACTAGTAGACTAGGAGCTAAAATTCAATTAGTTGGTGATGATTTATTTGTTACTAATACCAATCGGTTAAAAGCCGGAATCGCAGGAAACTATAGCAATAGTATCTTAATTAAATTAAATCAAATCGGTACTTTAAGTGAGACTATTGATTGTATTGAAATGGCTGTAAAAAACCAGATTGCTCCAATTATTTCACACCGTTCTGGTGAAAGTGAAGACACTTTTATTAGTGATTTGGCAGTCGGTTTAAATATTGGACAAATCAAGACTGGTTCGATGTCTCGTAGTGAACGTATTTGTAAATATAATCGTCTATTAAAAATTGAAGATGATCTTGTCGGTAATTCATGTTATCAAGGAAAGATCAATAATAAATAATTTATCTCTTAAATAATTCAATTAAATAACTTAATTAGTTTTAATTTAAAAATGGTAGCGATATTATCAATAACATCACTACCATTTTTAACAAAAATATAAATTCTTTTATAATAAAATGTTATCTTCGTTCATAAAACAATCACTTATTCCATTATAACTTAGTGATTTAATCAACTTTAGTTTTATTTCATAATCATGAGTAGTTTCAAAAAGACGAATTTCCTTTCTTAAAATTGTAGGAATAATCGTCATATGATAACGATCTATAAAATCTTTTTCAATTAATTGTGAAATCAGATTTGTGCCTCCATAAATCCAGATATTTTTTCCTACTTATGATTTTAAAAGATTTAAAAATTCGTAAGCATCATCATTAGTAAATTTAATTTTAGCTCCATTTTCATAATATTTGTGTGTAAAAACATAAGTAATCAAATTGTCATAGACCCACATCTCAGGTGACAATTCTGTTACAATTTGATGATAAGTATTCCATCCCATAATTACTGTATCTATATCTTTAAAAATTCTTGATTGCTATTTTGATTATCTGAATTAACACCTTGCCCATGTAACGCCACATCTCCACGAACAATATAACCATCAAGGCGTATTGCAACATATAAAATTATTTTTCTCACTAATTTCTCCATTTAAGCATGCTCTTCACATAAACTGTTTGTAATTTACACTTTCAAAACATTCTATTGCCTTTCATCAAGATATTTTTCTATTTCCGCAAAAGTTAATTTACGCACTTCAGTTCCCGAATACTTAATATATTTATCCATTTTAAATATTAGTGCCATTTCTTTCATACTTTATCACTATTTTTCTTTAGATACTCTTTCAAATAACCAGTACTACTAAAAATCTTATAAGAAGTTCTCCATTATTATTTTCAATTCGATATATCACACATGTTTTTTTAACTATAATCAGCTGTACATAAATACATCTTAGCAATTTCAAGGCTTTTAAATGGAAAAGTCCACCTTTATAACCCTCGTTTAAATCACATTCTATACAGATATTTCTTCCACACGTTCCACAAATATACTGAGTATGTTTTTCTAAACAAACTAGCGAATTTAATAATGACGTACAGCGTCTTTCATCCACATAACATTCTTGACACATTTTTCTTCCTACTTATTTAAGTTATATAAATAATTTATCCATTTCGAGGAATTTCTTTTAGTTTCAAAAGCTTTGTATCCCTTATGACTATAAATATATTCTATTTTCCATTGGCCTGAACCTACTTGCTTCTCTTCAAGGAGGTTCTTCAACGGAATCGTACGTTGATCCCACCATAAATTTCGTTCATTTACAATATATACTAAATCTGTCAATGATAACATATATGCTTGAGGAAACATGATTTTATCAATATATTTACTAATGCATTGCTGATTTGATAAGCGCTGATACATATTGTGCTTTAACATATATACAATTCCCTGTTCAATCAGTTGTTCGACATGAGAATCAGCATTTTTAATATATTTAGCATAAGTAATCAATGCTCGTACAGTTTTACCAATCCCAATATAACATGGTGTAGCTTTCATACATCCGCCATGTTTGCAAATTTCTCCATATCGCCAAGATGTTCTTTGATTTCTCTCAAATACTTGATATCTTTTTATCCAATCTAGAGCATTCTGTGCTTCATTACTCTTTGCCATTTGCAATCGAGTATATGCTTCTAAAAGCATTGCATTGTAACAAGGAACAATGCAATCACCTTGTCCATTATATGAAAAACCTTCATCAGCAGCTAAATTATTAGATATAAAATCAATGATTTTTTGAGTATATGGCAATTGTTCAATAAATGGTATTTCTGATAAACAAATAAGTCTAAAAATATTAAAGAAGGAACTGTCTTCATAATCTCTTGTCAATTTTTCAACTAATTTAGATTCTTTTAATAATTCAGATATTTCTATTTCAGAAAAAGCTTCACCATGCTCAAAGCTTTTTCTTAAAATCAAAGCACTATCTATAGCTTGTTCTTTCATTAAAATTATTCATCCTTTAGCCATTTTTTTAATTCAATAAACACGTTTTCCATCCTCCGGCTTGTCTCACCAAATAACTCGTTATTGATTACCGGCAGCTCCTCATTGCCAAAAGAACGTTTATCTATATATGTTTGATACCACAATTCAATTTGAATTGCCTCACAATTTTCAACACTGGCTCCATAATATTTAGTAATATAGCCTCCTGCAAAAGGATTATTTTCAGTCACTTTAAAATTTTGCTTCTTCATCATTTTTTTAAAGAAATTTGTAGTTTTAGAAGTACAAGCACGACCATTATCATTACCAAGAATAATATCCGCGCCATAATTCAATCCAAAGCTATGCAAATCAATTAAATAAACTTTTTTAAAATATTTTTGCTTCTCTAGCAATGCTTGTCTAATCGCCTCATGATAAGGTAAATAATAATCAGCAATCCGTCTTTCAATTTCTTGTACTGATAATTCGTGATTATACATTAAAGCTCCTTGAGTGGTTTTTGTATAAATTAGATTTGTCTTATAAGAACTACCTTTTTTATCATTAATATCACGATTCACATCAATCAAATGCCGGTTCATATTATTAATAATAATTGTGAACCCTAATTCTTTTAAAAAGCCATACAGTTTTGGTAAATACCAATCAGTATTAGGAAAAATAACATCGTCCATTAAATTTTCAGCCATTTCAGAAGTTATATATGTTCCACTATGCGGTAAGCTGATTACTACAGGCAGCTCATGCAACGATGTATTAATTGTATACATCGACTGTTTATCTTTTAATATCTGTATCATACTATTCCTCTCATATTTTCCCATCTTAATTTAGTTTAAAAAAAGTGATAACTATATTTTATCATTTACCCATATGTAGATCATCAACAAGTAGATGATGTGTTTGAATTAAAAATGGTAAAAGTATTTCATCATCATATTAGAAATATTTTCTCTAGTCGAATAAGAGAGTCTCATTATCCTTCTTACCAAAGTTAGTGTGTAATATATGTTAATATGGTATCCTAGACTGTAATGAAAATTAAAATACATTATTTCCTAGTGAATCAGTAAATATTCAGTTTGTTCTTTTGCCATTTTTGTAGCCAACTGGATATAGTCTTCTATCTTTGGCTGTATTGCAACTATGACTACTTCAAATAATCCAATCTCTAGCTCTAAATATGTAAGGGCTGTGTCGATTTGATCATATAGAACGATTTGACCGTCAAAAAATCAGTACCTGCATGCCTCTATCTCACTTGCATATTTACTTACTGCATAGGTCAAAACCATTGTGAATGAATAATTTTGCTCTCAAATTCTTTTTTAAATTCGCAGTATCTACTTCTAAGTTCAGACAAAAACATTGTTCACTACTATCTCAAAAAAAACTGACAATACATTGATCTTTTCCAATTATTAGGGGCAATTATTTTATATAATTCCATCCTATTTCTCCTTTAATCGTATAGATACAGTTTACTCTTCTCAGCTTTTTAACACAACAATAATGATATAAAAAAGATTATCACAATCTTGTTTTAACTATTTATACTGATCTTTAAATTGTTATAAAAAAATAGAAGTTCTGAAATAAACTATTCTTCATTTGGAGACCCAAATAACTGAGTTCATTTCAGTTCTTCTACTTCTATTTATTAAACTGCATTTTATAAAAGGTTGCATATTGGCCATTTTTTGCCAATAATTCATCATGTGTTCCTTCTTCTTCAATTCCTTTTGTAGATAATACACAAATGCGTTTAGCATTTTTTATCGTTGATAAACGATGGGCAATAACTAACGTTGTTCGATTTTTGGCCAGTGATTCTAATGATTGCTGAACAATATGTTCACTTTCATTATCCAATGCACTTGTCGCCTCATCAAAAATTAAAATTGGAGGATTCTTTAAAAAAACCCGAGCTATACTTAATCGCTGTTTTTGCCCACCAGATAGTTTCACTCCACGCTGACCACAATCAGTATCATAGCCATCTGGTAATTCCATTATAAAATCATGAGCATTTGCTTTTTTAGCAGCCTCAATGACTTCTTCATCTGTTGCGTCAAAGCGACCATAACGAATATTATCTAAAATTGTTCCAGCGAATAAATAAACATCCTGTTGGACAATCCCGATATTTTGACGTAATGAATTTAATTTAATATCTTTAATATTTTGTCCGTCAATAAAAATATCACCCTCACTAACTTCATAAAAACGTGGCAGTAATGAGCAAATGGTTGTTTTTCCTGCCCCTGAAGAACCAACTAAAGCAATATACTCACCAGGAGCAACTTTTAAATCAATGTCTTTTAACACATAATCACTTTTTTGATTGTATCTAAACCCGACATGCCGATACTCAATGGCTCCTTTAACATCTAATAAATTATGAGCATCTTTTTTATCCTTAATATCAGGTTCAATTTCCAATATTTCCATGAATCTTTCAAACCCAGTAATCCCATCTTGAAATTGCTCAGTAAAATTAATAAACTTTTTAACTGGATCAATAAGATTATTAATATAAAGCAAGAATGCAATTAAATCAGCTGTATTTAATCCATCATTAGAAATAAAAATAGCCCCAAAGAAAACCGCTGCTACAGTCACCATACTAGTAAAAGCACCTAATCCTGAATGAAATTTTCCCATATAAAAATAACTATTTTTCTTACTGCTTACATAACGACTATTTTCATCATGAAACTTAATAATTTCATGACTTTCATTCCCAAAACTTTTTACCACACGAATTCCCGATAAATTATCTTCAATTCGTGCATTAATATCCCCTACTCTTTGTTTATTTCGCTTAAATGCTCTTTTCATTTTACGATTGTAATAATAAATAAATGCACCCATCACTGGAATAAAAGCAAAAACAATTAAAGTTAATTTAAGATTAATTGTTGCTAAAATAATAAATGCACCAAAAAATTTAATAAATGAAATAACAATGTCTTCAGGACCATGATGATAAAGTTCAGTTAATGAAAACAAATCGTTTGTTAAACGTGACATTAATTGCCCCGTTTTTTGTTCATCATAAAAACTAAATGATAATTTTTGATAATGTTGAAATAATTCATTACGCAGATCACGCTCCATATAAACCCCCATCACATGACCTTGATATGCCACAAAATAGTTACATAAATACTCAACAATAACTAAAACTACCATAAAAATCCCTAATTTATATATGATGCCCATTTCAAAATTATCAGCTATTAAAACTGTTCCTGTAATGTAGCGAATAATCATTGGAAAAACCAATGTAATTCCTGCAGCAATCATTGCACAAAACATATCTGCTAAAAATAATTTTAAATATGGACGGTAATACGATAAAAATTTTTTAGATCTCTCACTCATTATTCAACCTCCTTCTATACTCTTTATTTCACCATATAATAACATATTTATCCAATAATTTTAAGTATTTTATCCAAATGTTAAGATTGTGTTAATTTATTTTACAAATAATTTACAATTACTTAACATTTCTATATTATGTTTGTGTATAGGAGTGTGATTTTATGACGTTAGCGGACATTGATTGGCCGATGATACTTGCAGGTTTAGGATTGTTTTTATTTGGAATTGAGTACATGGGCGATGGTTTAAAAGGATACTCAGGTGATAAAATGAAAGATATCATCGATAAGTATACTTCTAGTCCATTCAAAGGTATAGTAATAGGTGCATTTGTAACTTGTTTGATTCAGTCAAGTTCAGGAACAACAGCATTAGCAATTGGTTTAATTCGTTCTGGTTTGATGACCCTCGAACAATCAATTGGAATAATTATGGGTGCCAACATCGGAACAGTTATTACGTCCGTATTTGTAGGGTTAAAAGTATCTCAATATGCAGTATACTTTATTATCCTTGGGGCAGCTTTTTTAATGTTTTCAAAAAACAAAAAAACAAAATATATGGGACAAATCATCTTTGGATTTGGATGTTTATTCTATGGTTTAGAGTTAATGGGAGATAATTTAGCAAATATTTCAAAAGTCCCAGAATTTACACAAGTAGCGAATTATCTATCACAAAATCCATGGTTAGGATTATTGGGTGGAACATTATTAACAACAGCAGTTCAATCTTCAGCAGCGGTAATTGCAATTGCTCAACAGATGTACGGTGCTGGAGCAATCGGTTTATCTATCGCTTTACCATTCCTTTTTGGAAGTAACATCGGTACAACGATTACTGCCGTATTAGCTTCATTTGGTGGAACAGTACCAGCTAAACGTGCTGCTTTCTTCCATGTATTATTCAATGTGGTTGGATCACTATTATTTATGATCGTCTTATCGCCATTCACGCTCTTGATAGAATGGCTTGCTGGAGCATTAAATATTTTACCTGAGCTACAATTATCAGTAGCTCATGGAATCTTTAACGTTGTAACTACGGCATTCTTTTTTCCTTTAATACCAGCAATCGTAAAACTTATCAAAAAAATCTTACCGAGCAGTAAAAAAGAAATAAATATGGATTTAAGCGAATTAGATCAAAATGTTGTTCAGTTATTCCCGAGTCATGCTTTAGCTATTGCTAAAAACAAGATAATCGAGATGGGTCATATTACAATTGAAGCAGTTGAAGGAATTAGAGCTTATTTTGAAACTAAAAACCCATTAGCTAAAGATGGTGTTTATGAAATGGAAAATGCTATTAATACACTAGACAGTAAAATTACTGAGTACTTAGTTTTGATTTCGCATGAAACTCTAAATGACCATGATTCTAATGACTATTTAGCAAATATGAAAACTATTAAAGATTTTGAAAGAATTGGTGATTTATGTATTAACATTGTTAAATATTATGAAGCAATCTATGATGAAAAAGAAGATTTTTCACCAGAAGCTCGTGAAGATCTAGAAGCGATGATGGATATGGTCATTGATATGTTAAATCACGCAGTTAAAGCCTTTGATACTCATGATTTGGATGATATTGTTTATGTTGACGACAAAGAAGCAGATTTAGATTACTTCAACAAAAAAGCTAAACAGCGTCATATCAAACGAGTTGGTCGTAAAATTGAAAATTCAGCACTAGTTAATTCAACTTACGTCGATATTCTTGCTAATCTCGAACGAATGGGCGATCATTGTCAAAATATTTCTGAATCGTATTTATTAGATGAATCAGCCTATCTTAACGAAGAACCAGAATCAGCGTTTTCAAAGTAAACCGTGTTTTACACGGTTTTTCTTTATTGTTTGGATAAAAAATGATAATCTAATAATATATTTATAAGGAGTCGATTATGAAATTAAGATTAACTAATTATGATACTAGTGAGTATAAACAATTTGAAGATATGCTAAATAATTTATCAAAGTCAGGCTATAATTGCAAAAGCGTTGATATGTTTACAGTTTTTAAAAAAGATGAGCAACGTTTCTATTATAAAGCAGATATTTTTGTACCTCAAAAAAAATCTTCTAAAAACAATCGTGAACAGCGTGATCAGTGGTTATTAAATTATGTAAACCACGGTTATGAATTTATTGGTAAATCACGAAAGATATATGTTTTTAAAGCCGCTCAAGCAGCCAATATTAAGGGTACAGATCAAGCACTGCTGCTAACTTATTTTAAACGCAATAAGACCATCTCCAATATTATTTTTATTTTTGTCGCTATGCTGCTTTCTTTTTTACTGATTCCAAGTGTTTTTGCTAATCAAAACCCAATGGAATTTATCACGAACGGGTCAATAATTTTACATTATATTCCCTTATTATTTTGCCCAGCATTACTAATCCGTTTCTTCAATCATCATCTCACTACTGAAAAGATCAAACTAACTTTAAGTAATAAAAAAGCAAATAATAAAATTAGCAAATATCCATTTATTATGTCAAATTGGTTACTAATTGTTTCAATTGTTTTAATTATTGCTGGATTTTCAATCGATTTTATCGGGCGTGAGACACTCCCGCTTAATGATAGGATCATTACATTATCAGCACTTGGTCTATCTAGTAACAATGATGAATATAATACTTTTAATAAAAGCAGCAGTTTAATGATCAAAGAGGCAATAAGTTATAATGAAGAAAATGATAATGATGCTTTGATTGTTAATTATTATTACTATAATTCAGAAAAAAAAGCTAAAAATGCTTTGAACGATTATTTAAACAGTGTTAACTTTAAAAATAAAAAGCAAATAACCAATGGTTATCTGCTTTCAAATGATTCAATTTATAATTGCATTGCTTTTGTTAAGAATAAGCGCTTAATCATCGTTCAAACAACAGTAGATCTTCTTGAAAACAATACTTATCAAAAAATTACATCATTTAACTACTAAATCAGTTCAATAACTGATTTTTTATAATTTAGTTAATAATTTGATTACTTCGTCTATTTTCTGATCTGCATCATGCTCATTAATCGCATTTTTAACACAATGGTTGAGATGATTAGATAATACCTCATTATTAGCATTTTTAATTAGTGATTGAATAGCTAATAACTGATTCGAAATATCAATACAGTAACGCTCATCTTCAATCATCTTAATAACTGCATCAATTTGTCCTCGCGCTGTCTTTAAACGTAATAAGACTTTTTCATTAGACATTTTTAATTCCTACCACTTTATAACCAGCTTTTTCAATAGCATTTTTCAAAATACTATCATCTTGAACTGTTTCAACACGAGCAAGATTATTTTCTAAATCAACTGCAGCAGTTGTGTCTGCTAAGCCATTTAAAGCTTCTTCAACATGTTTTTTACAATGTTGACACATCATTCCTTCAATTACAATTTCCTTTTTCATCTTCTTATTCTCCTTTTGATAGTATGGTTTAAAGCGTTTTAATCGTAACGCATTAGTAACAACACAAACTGATGATAATGACATGCATAAAGAACCAACCATGGCATCTAATCTTAATCCAAAACTATAATAGAAAATACCGGCTGCAATTGGAATCCCTATCACATTATAAATAAATGCCCAAAATAAATTTTCTTTAATATTAATAATTGTTCTTTTTGATAATTCAATCGATGCCACTATATCACGAATATCATCTTTCATCAAGATAACATCGGCTGCATCTATCGCAATATCATTTCCTTTACCGATAGCAACACCCACATCACTACGAACTAGCGCAGGAGCATCATTGATTCCATCACCGACCATTAAAACACTATTGCCCTGTGCTTGCAATTGTTGGATTACATTTTCTTTATCTTGTGGCAAGACTTCAGCAATTACCTCATCTAAACCTAATTGTTTATTAATAGCATTTGCAGTACCTTTTAGATCACCAGTTAGCATAACTGTTTTAATTTTCATTTCTTTTAAACGCTGAATTGCTTGACGACTTGTATCTTTGATATCATCAAAAATACTCACCAACCCTATCAGCTCTTGATCATGAGCTAAAAATACTAATGTTTTACCTTGAATTAAATATAAATCAATTTTTTCTTGATATCGACTTAAATCAATTCCACTCTCTTTCATCATCCTTAAATTACCAACTGCATATTCAACATTATCAATTGTTCCTCTAATTCCCAAACCACTTAATGATTCAAAATCAGTAATCTCTTTTAATTCTAAATTCATCTCAGCAGCTTTTTGAATAAAAGCATTCGCTAAAACATGACTAGAACCCTTTTCTAGCGATGCAATGATCGCAATTACTTGTGCTAATTCTAATTTGTGACTATAAATATCACTAACTTGAGCCATTCCTTTAGTTAGAGTCCCTGTTTTATCAAAAACAACTACGTCAATATTATTTTCATTTTCTAATACTTCTGCACTTTTGATTAGGATCCCATTAGTTGCTCCAACTCCTGTTGACACCATGATTGCTACTGGAGTTGCCAAACCAAGAGCACATGGACAAGAAATAACTAATACCGCAATTGCGCTAGTAATAGCAAAATTCAAATCTTCTCCCATTATCAACCATCCTACAAAAGTGATTAGGGCTATTACGATTACTGTAGGAACAAAATATTTAACAACCTTATCAATAGTTCTAGTCATTGGTGCTTTGGAACTAGATGCTTCTTCAACCAATTCAATAATTTTGGCTAATGTACTATCCTCAACCGTTCTTGTTACAGTATATATAAAAGTACCTTGGAGATTATTTGTTCCCCCAATCACTAAACTACTTACTTCTTTTTCAATCGGAAGACTTTCACCAGTAATCATTGATTCATCAATAGAACTAAATCCTTGTACTATCTTACCATCGACTGGCACTGTTTCATTTGCCCTTACTAGAACCAGGTCATCAATTTTTAATTCGGAAATTTTAACAATTTCTTCTTTGCCATCATTAAAACGACAAGCGACATCAGGAGCCAATTCTAATAACTTCCCAATCGCATCAGTTGTTTTCTTCTTTGATTTAGCCTCAAGATATTTCCCAAAACTAATCAATGTAACAATCATACCAGCAGATTCAAAATAAACATTATGGACTAAATGCATCTCCATTAAAGATCCGCTTAAAGCTAAAACAACTGAATAAATACTATAGACAATAGCAGCTCCCGCACCAAGTGCAATCAACGAATCCATAGTTGGATCAAAATGGATCAAATTCTTAAAACCATTAACAAAGTAATCTTTTTTCAAAATCAAAATTGGAATCAAAAAGATTATTTGTAATATGATATTAAAATAAACATTATCCCTAATAATATTAGGGATTGGATAACTGAGCATTGATGACATTGATACATACATCAGTAATCCAAGTGCGATGAAACAATAAATTAATTTCCTTTTCAAATTACTTAAGTCGTCATTATCAACTAATGCATCATCATAACTACTCGCCTGATATCCACCATCTTTTACGGCTTTAATAATCATGCTATCATCAACTTTTGTTTCATCAAATTCAACATTCATTGAATTTGTTAATAAATTCACCTCAACATGTTCAACTCCCGGTAATTTACAAACACTATTATGAACATGATTTTCACAAGCTGAACAAGTCATCCCTTTTACACTATATTTACGTTTCATAAGACCTCCTCCCCCCTCCTAGGGGGTACGGATATAGTATAGCCCAAAATAAAATTTTATGCAAAAGAAATGCACAAAAAAACTATTACAAAAGTAATAGTTAATAAAATCTTGTAATATCCTCAACCGTTTTACGTTTAGGCCGTTCTGGCTCAATATCACTAATACCTATAGCAATAACTGAAACAATTATTTCTTCTTTAGAAATATCTAACAATCCCTTGATTTTATCAATATCGCGAATCCCCATGACCAATGATCCTAATCCTAATTCTGTCGCTTTTAAAAGAATATTTTGATTGTGAAGTCCAAGATCATAACAGCCCCAGCCATTTGCCAGTTCGTTACTAGGCGTTCCATCACGTTCAAATCCTGAGCGATTTGGAATGAAAGATGTTACTATTAAAACCGGTGCATCTTTACAATTTTCTTGATTAAACTCCGGTAAACATCTCTCTTTAAACTCATTCAATAAAGGTTGTGATGTAATAACATGATATCGAGCTGTTTGACTATTTTTCCAAGATGGTGCTTCGACTGCTGCTTGAATAAGCAATTGTATCTGCTCGTTAGAAACAGGCTTCTTTTTATATTTTCTAATACTTCGGCGCTGCTTAATAATTTGGTCTAATGACATTATTTTTCCTCCTTACTCATTATTTTGATTACCTCTTACTTCAATTATACCAGAATTTATCAGTTCAATAAACTTATCAACTAAATCGGGATCAAATTGCAATCCCCGATTACGCTTTAATTCATTAAGAGCATACTCTAATGAATATGGTTCTTTATAACTCCTTCTTGAAGTCATTGCATCAAAAGAATCCGCTATTGCCATAATTCTTCCTCCGGCCGGGATATCTTCACCAGAAATTCTTCTTGGATATCCACGCCCATCATAACGTTCGTGATGTGTTAAGACAATTGGAATAACGTAGTCCAATGAAGGTAAATGTCGAATAATATTAACTGAAGCTTCCACATGCGATTGCATAATTTGGTATTCTTCATCACTTAATTTAGAAGTTTTCTTTAAAATATTTTCTGAAATCCCAATTTTACCAATATCATGAAGAAGTGCAGCTTCATTAATAATCTCGACTAATTCACTATCATATCCACATCCGATTGCTAATTTTGTAGCATAATAAGCAACATTTTCAGAATGGGTAAAAGTATAATGGTCTTTTGCATCAATTGCAGCTGTCAATGCATAAATTGTCGGCGCATACTCTAAGTAAATATTCTGTTTTTCTCGATGTGCATCAACAATCGTCACACCACTTGTACTTTCAACCACTCCTGCATTATAAACTGATACACGATTTTTACCATGTCGCTTTGACTGATATAGCGCTTGATCTGCATAATCTAATAATTGCTTAATTGTATTGGCAGATACCGGAATAGAACTAATACCAAAGCTTGCAGTAACTACTTTTAAAGTATAGTCACTATCTCGTTTATTCATATTCATTATTTGCTCGCGAATGTTTTCGGCCAGATCTTTTGCTTCTAAAGGTCCATAATTTGGTAAAATAATCCCAAATTCCTTTCCCCCTAAACGTGCTGTATAACCTTGTGTATTTACATAATCATCCATAATTCGTGCTACATTAATTAAGACAATATCTCCTTCTTTATTACCATACAATTGATTATAAAGCCGAACATCATCTACACTTACTAAAATCAATGATAATTGGCGTTCTCCCAATTTTTCATATTCATTATTCAAAGCCTCATAAAAATATTTACGATTCAACAGTCCAGTTAATTCATCACTACGTGCTTCATTATAAACTGTCTCATACATTTTTGAATTAATTAAAGCAATGGCACTAATTGAAGCAACTGAAGACAAGAAACTAATTTCTCCATAACTATACCCCGAGCGCCGTGGTTTGGGAGCCAGCAGGATCATCCCAATTAATTGCTCTTGTTTAACTGGGATAATTCCTTCAATATTTAGATTTTCAAATAATTGTTTCTCACTGTCCCACATTGAACGATAATTTATTGAATGTCTAAATTCACTATAAAATATCATATCATCGTTATTCATTAATTTAATCACCACAGGATTTTCATGATTAATAATATAGTTATTTTTTCTTAATGGTGAACTGCTGTACTCAATTGAATAATCACCATTGTCATCTAAAAGACAAATATACACTTGTTTGGTTTCGACACATTTCAAAATTATTTCACCCATTGCCCCGACAATTTCATTTACTTGCAAAGTTTTTGAAACATAGTTAGAAAACTCTTTTAAACTATCTGATTGCTGAATTTCTTCTTTTATAAAAATTGCATCAATAAATTTTTTTAACATTGTATAAATTATCGCAGTTACAATCGTAAAAGCTACTGCAATTACTAATACATAATAATTTTTAGTAATCAAACCAAAATGTTCAAATAAAATATTTTGAAATGTACCAACTAAATTAGCAAATAAAATAATTGACAACATTCCAGCTATTACATAACTGCTACGTCGTGAAACTAAAAGATTAAGCCTAAATAAACGTCGTTTATACAAAGTATAGAACATACATATTGCATTAATAACCCCAGCAACAATATCAATTGGAAAACCAGCAAACCACCCCAACATAACACAAGTATTTCCAAATATTAAACATGCAATCCCAGCAAACATTGGCATTAGCCGGATCACCTGATTACGATTTTCTTTAAAGCCTTTTATGATCAACGAAACACAATAAATAATACTTGCTAGAAAGAAACAATAAAAAATATACGTATAAACATTAGAAGTATAATAAAATGCTGGAATCCCGCTAGCCCTTATTGTATATTCAGGTGCTGGCAGCAAGAGTTCTGTTGTAGCATTAATAATGAAAAGTCCGACAAAAAGAAAGAACCAAATAGTATCTTTTTTATGGGGTGAATTAAATAAAAATTCATGGACAAAACTAATAAACGCATATGGTACTAGACATAAACCCAATAAAGAAATATCATACCAAAATTTGACTGATGGTCCAAACATTGAACGCATAAAGAAAGAACCACCAGTCCAAAACATCATCGCCATTAACAATGTCATAAAAGCTTTAATCAACTTAGTTTTCTTTGAAGCCGATAATGAAATAAATAAAAATATATAACAGTACAGCGCAATAATCGAGACATATGTATAATTATTCATATAGTCGTCCTCCCATTTCAACCCGATAATCCTGATCTTGAATCGTTAACAGTTCATTAATTTCTAAAGTTGGAGGATTAATTTTTTTAATTTTATGAGAATGATTTTTTTCATAATAGGCAAATGTTCCAGCTTTTATAATTGTTATTTTTAACGGATCGATACCTAGAATTTTCTTTAAATCCTGATAATCTTGATCTACATATTTAAAATAAATGCTTAATTGTTCCCTTAGTATTTCAATTGAAATAGCTTGGGTGATTTGAGCATGTGGATCCATTTCAACATATAGATGCAGATATGGACGATTATTATGATTAAATTCTTTTTTAGCAATATAATTAGTGATTTTAAGTCCCGATAATTTGACAACTTGATCAATCGAATTTTCAGTAATCCTTGTAAACCCGCCAATATCAATGACATTTGGAACCCGATCGAGATATTTAAATCGCGGTAATTTAATATTCTCATCTTTATTTTTAAGATCAATACACTGATACATATCACCTACTCGATAACGCATAAAGGCTCCGCCTTTTAAAACAGATATTACTAATTCATAACTCATTCCTTCTTCAACCTCATTTATCAATACTGTTCGAGGCTGATAACTAGAATCAGCTAGATTTTTCTCCATTTCGTCACTTGGGATAAACTCATAAAAACAAGCATCAGGGAAAAAGTATAATCCATTTCGGCTCCACGTCTCAGTGCCTATACAAGTTGGTTCCGTTCCAGCAAATATTTCCATTGGACGAATACCCCACAATTCTTCTAAATCATCCTTATAACAAGCATTATCTGTTCCTGCTACCATAAATCCCTTTAATTTAAAAATATCTTTAGGTTTTAACTCACGTCCTTCTTTTATGCATTTGCATTTTGCTAATACAATCTTAGCAAAACGTAATGGTGATTTTTTTAATAAAGAAATAGCACCGCCACCGCCAGAACTCATTTTTCCTAAACTTAAACTAACATAATAAGTTACACTTCCTAAACCAAAAAAATAGTCAATTCCCTTTGACAATCCTAATTTAAATCCTACTTTATTTCGAGTTGAAAAACTCATTTTCACAGCATCCTTAACAGGCGGTAAAAATTCAATACCGATTTCCTCTTCAAATGCTAATGGTAACAAGCCTGTTGCATAAGGTAATGGTGCTAGACCATATAAAATCGTATCTGTCGAACGGGCTTTAAAATCCCCTCGCTTTGTTGAAGTTCCCAATAACAAACAGGCACAGACATTTCGTTTAAATGTATCCAGCATACTTTCAGTATAAGGAGCCACCTTGATGGGATGTTTACCACCCTCCCAAGTTGTCTGGATCCATAAAACCGGTTCATCTGGTAAAAGTTCGCTTTTCTTTTGTAATAAGTCGCTAGCATAATCATCATAAGAAGTTAATGGAACTAGTCCACGAAACTCCTTAATATTTTTTGGTGTACTTCCTTTTAATATTTTTTTCCCTAATGGGCTTCGTGACCATAAGGCAATTTGTTCTTCCATCAGACGATTTTGAATCTGAACAAATTCATCCATCGATAAATCTAAAAAGCCACAGTATTCATTCCAAACATCTTCTCGACTCCGTGCTTTTAATTTATCCTCAAATTTCATTTTGACACCTCCCCAAATGTTCTAATACAGCTTCTAATACTTTTAATTGTTGGAACAAGAAATGGTACTATTTTTTTATATTCATCGTAATCAACAAATTGCTTGGGGAAAATAATTATGTCTTGTAAAATCACATACCCAATATTTAATAGATTAAATCCAATCAACATAAATAACATAGTTTCATTTTGAAAAGCTAGATATAAACATAAATACATTAAAATCATCATGTGCACCCCCGGATGACGACATAAGGCATAGACACCGGTTTTTACACACGGCTGTTTATTCTCAGTATTTTTATATGCATCATCAAATTTTAACGCAAAAAATAACGTATAGATTAACCCTATCGCTGCCAGTAATGCAAGTCCCAAAAAGATAATAAAGTGTGCATCTATTTTTTTAGGAAAATAAATAATAATATTCGCTAAAGTAGCAAATACTAATATTATTGACCCAATCGCAAAAAACTTTTTAAAAATTTTATTACCTAAATAAATTAAATTCAAATCATAAATGTACATCATAAAAAAAGCAATAATCCCACAAATATTTAACATATATACCCTCTCACTCTATTTTCATATATGTCTATTATACACATAATCGCTCAATTTTTTAATGTATTTAGTAATTTTTTTACTAAATAGTACAAAAAAAGGTAGACTTAACATCTACCCTTTAAAATTCTTCAATTATTTATTCAATTCAATCATCAAATCACAAATTTTATTTGAAAAATCAACTGGATTGTCGATTGAGAATCCTTCAATCAATAAAGCTTGATCATATAAGATACTTGCATAATCATTTACTTTATCAGGATTATTTTCATAAACCTTTTTCATAGCATTGAAAATATCATGATTAGGATTAATTTCTAAAATTCTACCTGCTTTTACTTCTTGACCTTCAGGCATCTGATTTAAGACTTTTTCCATTTCAAATGATACTCCATCACTAGAAACTAGACAAACAGGATGTGATTTTAATCGTGAAGATACTTTTACGTCAACGACTTTATCACCAAGAGAATCTTTGATTGCTGTCAATAAGTCTTTATTCTCTTCATTAGTTTTTTCTAATTCTTTCTTTTCCTCTTCACTATCGATATCTAAATCACCTTGAGCTACACTCTTAAATGGTTTTTCCTTATAATCACGCATCATTTGGAAACAGAATTCATCTACATTATCTGTTAAATATAGAACATCATATCCTTTGTCTTTGACTACTTCTACTTGTGGTAAAGTGGCAATCTTTTCACGAGTTTCACCACTTGCAAAATAAATCTCCTTTTGACCTTCAGGCATATGTTCAATATATTCCGCTAAGGTAATAAGTTTTTCTTCTTTACTAGAATAATATAATAGCAGATCTTGTAATTTTTCTTTTAACATTCCATAGCTATTATAAATACCAAACTTTAATTGTAAACCAAAACTATTAAAGAATTCTTCATATTTTACACGATCTTTTTTCAACATTGTTTCTAATTCTGATTGAATTTTCTTTTCAATTTTATCAGCAATTACTTTTAATTGACGGTCGTGTTGTAACATTTCTCTTGAAATATTTAATGATAAGTCTTCTGAATCAACCAATCCTTTAACAAAGCGGAAATGTTCAGGAACTAATTCACTAGCTTTATCCATGATGAAGACACCACGTGAATATAATTGTAACCCTTTTTCATATTCATTTGAATAATAATTCATTGGTGGTTTTGAAGGAATAAATAATAATGAATCATATGAAACATTACCTTCTACTCGGCTATGAATCACTTTCAACGGATCATTAAAATCATTAAATTTATCTTTGTAGAAATCATTATATTCTTCATCAGTAATATCTTTTTTATTACGTTTCCATAATGGTACCATTGAATTTAATGTTTGATTTTCAATAACATCTTCGTATTCATCACTATCATCTTTTTTCTTTGAAACTGTCATATCCATATTAATTGGATAATGCACGTAATCAGAATATTTTTTAACTAAATCACGAATATGATATTGATTTAAATATTCATCATAGTTATCATCATCCGTATTATCTTTTAAGTATAATTTAATTGTAGTTCCATGATCAGCAACATTAGTTTCAAAAATCTCATAGCCATCACTAACTTCAGATACCCAAGTATATCCTTGCTCAGTTCCATATTTTTTAGAAATCACTTCTACTTTTTTTGCCACCATGAAAGCTGCATAGAAACCAACACCAAATTGTCCGATAATATCAATATCATCATGTTCATTTTCATTTTTAAACTCAAATGAACCACTATTAGCAATAGTTCCAAGATGTGTTTCTAATTCATCTTTATCCATCCCAATTCCATTATCTTTAATAGTTAAAACACGATTTTCTTTATCGATTTCAATCATAATTTTTAAATCATTGCGATTAATTGAAGAAATATTTTCTGTAAGTGCTTTATAATATAATTTATCACTTGCATCACTTGCATTAGAAATCAATTCACGTAAGAAAATTTCTTTATGTGTATAAATAGAATTAATCATTAAATCTAATAATCTTTTTGATTCTGCTTTAAATTGTTTTTTCTCAGCCATACTCACATCTCCATTCTAAATATTAGCACTCCTCATTCATTTGTGCTAAAGATATTCTAATACAACTATTTAGCAGTGTCAATAGGAAAGTGCTAAATTAGTCAAAAATAAAAAGTCTCTATTGAGACTTTTGGTTAATTATAAAGCTGCAACGTTTGCTGCTTGTTCACCACGATCAGATTCAACGATATCGAAGCTTACTTTAGCACCCTCTTCTAAAGATTTGAATCCACTACCTTGGATTGCAGAAAAGTGAACAAATAAATCTCCACCTGTATCTTTTGTAATAAATCCAAAACCTTTTTCACTATTAAACCATTTTACTGTACCTGTATTCATCAGACGTACCTCCTATTTTTATTATAAAAAGCATTACTATAAAAAAAGCAGATGCTAAGTTGCTTATAAATACAACTTTCACATCTGTAAGTTAAATATTCATTGCTCGTTACTCATATATAATATCACAGCAACAATAAGAAGTCAACCAATATCAGAATAATATTTCAATTTATATTTTATAATCTTTTTAACTTAAATTATTCCTAAATCAATAAATTCATAATAGACTCCGTCTTCATCAACACTTTTACAAATTCGATCAGCTATTTCCTTAAGCCGAGCACTGCCATTGTCCATGACCACTCCACATTTGACTGCATCGATCATTTCATAATCATTCATACTATCACCAAATCCAATTGTGTCTTCCATATCTATATTTAGATAATCAACAATTCGTTTGATTCCTGTTCCTTTATTATCAAGTTTTGACATTATTTCACCATTAATATTTTTACTGCCAAACATATCATGTACTACAAAGTTAAAGTTCTCTTTCAATTCTTTAAAAGCATGATCGAAATCTTCCTGCTTCATTGCAATAAAGGATATTTTATGAATTCCACGACCATCGTATTCATTCATATCTCTTACATTAAATTTATCACTTTGTTCAGCTTTTAAGCGTTCCATCTCCGAATTAGTCGCTTCCTCATTATTTCCACCTACAAAAAATTCCATCATTTTGGGTGACATATATGTAATATCGGTACACTCATAATTATATACGATATTATTACGATTAAATACATCGCAAGCTTTTTCAATTAATTTACGATCATAATAACGGCTATGGACTACTTCATCAGCAACTTCGATATAGCTTCCAGCACTAGCAATAAAACCATCAAAATTTACTTCCTCTAACTCATTTCTAATTCCTATCTTATTTCTTCCTGTACAAATAAATACTTTATGTCCCTGATTACGGGCTAGAGTGATTGCTTTTTTTACCTGCTCAGTCATTTTGCCATGATTAGCAACCAATGTTCCATCAACATCTAAAAAAATTGCTTTTTTCTCCATAACATTCCTCCTTAAGATTATTTATTATATAAGTATACCTATTTTAAAGAATATTTGTATTCTTTTTACAAAAAAAGAAAAAGGGAAGTACTAACACTTCCCGTGATCATGATGATAACTATCTACTAAACTATTAGTGCGGCTATGACAACCAGTACCACAACTACCACAATTTCCGCCACAACTAGATTTACCATTAGCTTTATCTTTTCTGATTGAATTGATTGCTAATAGGACTGCAAATAATAAAATGACACTAACGATGATAGTCGATAAATTTTCAATTAGCCAGTTCACTGTTATCACCCTTTCTATTTTTCAGTTACAGTTTTATTTAAATCGATATTTAAACGATTGTCTTCTTTATATGGTCGAACTAATAGATAAACAAAACCAATCACTACTAATATAGCAATTACTGTAGCAAATGTAAATGTTCCAGTAATAACTAAATTTCCAATTTGATAAACACTAAATGCTACTAAATAAGCAAATACAGTTTGATACACAATTGCAAACGCTGTCCAGCGACCATTATTCATTTCTCTTTTAATTGCTCCCATAGCAGCAAAACATGGTGCACATAATAAGTTAAAGATTAAGAATGAAAATGCTGCAATTTGTGTATAGCTTGCTGCTAAGGTTCCCCAGATTTCTGCTCCATCGTCAGCAACCTCTGCAAATCCATATAAAATACCGAATGTACCAACAACGTTTTCTTTAGCAACTAAACCTGTAATCGCAGCTACTGCAGCTTTCCAATCACCCCAACCAAGTGGTGTAAATATCCATGCAATTGCATTACCAATTGATGCTAAAATACTATGATCTAACTGAGTATCTTCTAACATTGTGAATTGTCCATCGACAAATCCAAAGTATGAAGTAAACCAAACTAAAATACTTGATAATAAGATAATCGTTCCAGCTTTTTTAATGAAAGACCATCCTCTTTCCCACATACTTCTTAAAACGTTAGTAATCGTCGGCATATGATACGCTGGTAACTCCATTACGAATGGTGCTGGTTCACCAGCAAAACGTCTTGTTTTCTTTAAAATAATTCCAGAAGTAATAATTGCAGCTATTCCAATAAAATATGCACTCGGTGCTACCCAAGATGCACCACCAAATAATGCACCTGCAATTAACGCAATAATTGGTAACTTAGCACCACAAGGAATAAACGTAGTTGTAATAATCGTCATTTTTCGATCACGATCATTTTCAATAGTACGTGATGCCATAATTCCTGGTACCCCACATCCAGTTCCAATCAACATTGGAATGAATGATTTACCTGATAATCCAAATTTTCTAAAAATTCTATCCATAATAAATGCAACCCGAGCCATGTATCCACATGATTCAAGCACCGCTAAGAAAAAGAATAACACTAACATTTGTGGAACGAAACCTAATACCGCACCTACCCCAGCTACGATACCATCTAAAATTAAGCCATTTAACCAGGCCGCAGTTCCTAAGGATTCTAATAATCCTTCAATTAAGCTTGGAATTGATGGAACTGCTAGTCCAAATAAACTCCATCCATCACCAAACACACCTTCATTTGCCCAATCAGTCGCCCAAGTACCAACAGTAGTTACTGAAATATAATAAACCACAAACATTACTACTGCAAAGATTGGTAAGGCTAACCAGCGGTTTGTAACAATGCGGTCAATTTTATCAGAAACTGATAATTGATCATGACTATGTTTTTTATAACAATCATCTATAATAGAAGTTATAAATTGATAACGTTCATTAGTAATAATACTTTCTGCATCGTCATCTAATTCTTTTTCACTTTGATCAATAATTGTTTCAACATCAGGTACACTACTCATTAATCCTGAAATTTTATCATCACGTTCAAATAATTTAATCGCATAAAAACGTCGTTGTTCCACTGCAATATCACTTGGCAACATTGCTTCAATCTGGTCTAATTTTTCTTCAACAGCACTATCAAATTTATGAATTGGTGCATTTATTCTTTTAGAATTAGCTAAAGTAACAGCACGATCAGCCGCTTCTTTTATTCCTTTTCCTTTAAGAGCAGAAATTTCAACAACTTGGCACCCCAATTCTTTTGATAATTTTTTTACATCAATCTTATCATTATTTTTAGCAACGATATCCATCATATTGATTGCCATAATAACAGGAATCCCCAACTCCATAATTTGTGTAGTTAAATAAAGATTTCTTTCTAAGTTTGTTCCATCAACAATATTGATAATTGCATCTGGTCTTTCTTGAATTAGATAGTTACGTGCCACTACCTCTTCCAAAGTATATGGCGACAAAGAATAAATACCAGGTAGATCCATTAATTTAACATCTTTATGACCTTTTAATTTACCCTCTTTTTTCTCTACTGTTACCCCTGGCCAGTTTCCAACAAATTGATTGGAACCAGTCAAAGCATTAAATAGCGTTGTTTTCCCACTATTAGGATTCCCCGCTAATGCAATTGTAATTGACATTTTTTCACCCTCCTATATATTTTACTACTATAATACTTCAATCATTGCTGCATCGGCTTTACGCAAAGATAGTTCATATCCTCGTACTTTAACCTCAATTGGATCACCTAATGGTGCAACTTTACGAACTAGTACTTCTGTCCCCTTAGTAATTCCCATATCCATGATTCTTCTTTTTACAGCTCCATCTCCATGCAGTTTCATGACTCTCGCACTAGTTCCGCATTTTACATCTCTTAGCGTTTTCAATTAATTATCCCCCTTTTAATAGTTAAATCATAATTTTATTAGCCATCTCTTGACTAATCGCTACTCTTGATTCTTTAATTTTAGTAATTAGATTTCCTTGGTTCTTACTTACAATAGTAACTGTCGCTCCTGTTGTAAAGCCTAGCGATTCAAGAAATAATTTTACTTCTTGTTTTCCTCCGACTTTTTTTATGGTCTGTACTTCACCAATTGTCGCCATAGTTAAAGGCATCATCATCACTTCCTCGCTTTTTCTTGTTAGTCCTATCTAACTACTGTTATGTTATACCTGCCTAACTTAAAAGTCAATAGTTGCCAAGAAAAAAGTTAGGATATTTTAACTTTATCAGCAAAAAAAGAAGGATTTCTCCTTCTTAGTCTAAATCTTCTCCATTTGATTCAAATGCTTTTTTAACCCAATGATATGATTTTTTAGGAATACGTTTTAAATCACGAATATCCTTATTAGTACGGTTTACATAAACAAAACCATATCGTTTATCCATATTACACATACTTGCTAGAATATCAATTGGTCCCCAAGTAATGTAACCTAGACATTTAACGCCTTCTTCAAACATTGCATTTTTCATTTCTTTTATGTGATCACGATGATAATTAATACGATAATCATCTTCGATTGTTTTATTAGCTGCTAACATTGTATCAACTTCTTCTTGCGTCATATCTTCACGCCATCCAATTCCGTTTTCAAGAACGAAAACCGGTAAATCAGAACGTGTTGCTAAATCATTTAAAGTCCATCTAAAACCAACAGGATCAATTTCCCAACCCCATTCATTAGCTTCGCAATGTGGATTTTTAACTGTATGTTCTCCAACTACTTCATGATATGGTCTTGTATAATCAAATTCACCTTCAGTAACAGTATTAGAGCGATAATAACTAAAAGCAATATAATCTACAGTATACTTTAATAATTCATCATCGCCTTCTTCAAATGTTGGCATCCATCCACGGTTTTCTAAATATGCTATCATATAATCTGGATATTTTCCTTTAGCAAAAACATCACAGTGGAAACCATTCATATATTGATAAGCTTTCCATGCAAATAAATTGTTCTTTGGCGTATTTGAATATGGATAAATATTAGTAACTGCATTCATACCGCAGAATTGAGCATCTGGCTGTAATTCTCTTAATGCTTTGACAGCTTTACAATGAGCAATAAAGACATTGTGATTGACTTGATATAAATGTTTAGCTGGGTCCACACCTTCAGGAATTTCTTCAGCGTTAGATACACGCAACATCATCCCATGTAAATTTTGTTCATTAAAAGACATCCAGTGTTTAACTCGATTACCAAATCGTTCGATACATACACGAGCATATCTTTCAAAACAGTCAACAACATAGCGTGATGCAAAACCATTATGTTCTTTTACTAATTTATAAGGCATATCAAAATGCACTAAAGTTATCATAGGTTCTATACCAGCAGCAATCAATTTATCAATTAGATCACTGTAAAATTTAATTCCTTCTTCATTTACCGGTTCATCTAAAGTCCCATCAGGAATAATTCTTGACCAGCAAATTGAAAAACGGTAAAAATTGAATCCCATATCTTTCATTAAAGCAATATCTTCATCATAACGATGATATTCATCAATTCCTACTGACCAGTCAGAAAATTCTGGATCAGTTGGTCTAACGTCATAAATACAAACGCCTTTTCCACCTTCGTTACGAGCTCCTTCAGTTTGAAAACTTGATACTGAGCCACCCCAATAAAAATTATCTGGTAATTTCTTTTCCATTACAATACCTCTCTTTCATATACCATTTTAGTTAATCTGTAAAGATAAGTAAATGAGTTTTTCTGACCTTATAATCAAGTTTCATATTTTATTTAATAAATACCAGTTTTATGAAACAATGTTTCATGATATACTAAATAGAGGTGATTTTATGAGTATTATGACTCAATTAGAATTTGAATTAGATTTCTCCAGTTCTGAAAAAACAATTGCGAAATACATATTAGATAATGGTGAAGATATTCTTAATTTATCAGTAAAAGAATTAGCTAAACAAACTTATACTTCTCCAGCAACAATTGTTCGTCTTTGCCGTAAATTAGGACTTAATGGCTATGGTGACTTTAAAATCAAATATTCAGCTGAATTACAGTTTGATAAAAAAAACAAAAAACGCGTTGACGTCAACTTTCCTTTTGGAAACACCGACTCAAATAGCCAAATTGCATATCGGATTGCCAATCTGCATCAAGAAGCTATTGAAGACACCTTAAACTTAGTTGATTTTAAGAACCTTGACAAAATTATTAATTTACTCGATCAAGCAAGACGCATCTATCTTTTTGGAAATGGTAATTCTTTATTAGCTGGTTTTGATTTTCAACACAAAATGATGCGAATTGGTAAAATGGTGGAAATGCGAGCTCATGCTGGTGAGCAAGGTTTCTTATCATATACTTGTAGTCCTGATGATGTAGCCATTCTTATATCATATTCCGGCGAAACGAATGAAATGGTAGAACTTGCGAAATTTTTAAAAAAGATGCATGTTCCCCTTTTGGGTATTACTTCTATCGGGGATAATCAATTATCAAAATATTGCACTTATATTATGAATACAGGATCACGAGAAAAGATATTTTCTAAGATAGCTCCTTATTCATCCAAAACATCGATTTCTTATTTGCTTGATTTGATTTTTTCATGTATCTTTAGATTGAATTATGATCATTATATTAATGAAAAAATTAATCGTGATAAATTATTTGATCACCGTCATCCTTATAAAAGTCCCATCAATGATTAAAAGGCTGTTTGAGCAGCCTTTTAAATTTCAATAATTTGTCCGTCCTCTATTTTTAATTGAACATCACATTTTTGAGCCAATGATGGCGAATGAGTAACAATTATAATACATTTATTAGCTTGATGAGCTAAATCGATAAATGTTTTTAAAATTTCTTTAGAATTCTTTTCATCAAGATTACCCGTAGGTTCATCAGCTAAAATTAAATCAACATCTTTGGCAATTGCACGAGCAATAGCAATTCTTTGTTGCTGTCCTCCAGAAAGTTTGCGAATATCTCGTAAACTTTGTTCTTTTGAAAGCCCTAATTTTTTTAAAATATCCAGGCAATATTCTTTTTTATTCGGGATCTTCCGTCCAGCTATTTCAATTGCATTAGCAACATTTTCATAAGCATTCATATAATGAATCAAATTATATGATTGAAACACAATCGAAATGTCATTCCGACGATATTTATTTAATCCAATCCCTGCAGTATCTTGGCCTTTAAAAATAACTTTTCCACCTTTTGGCTTATCTAAACCACCAGCCAATACAATAGTTGTTGTCTTCCCGCTACCGCTAGCGCCAACAATTGCATAGATTTTTCCTTTTTCAAAACTATAATTAGCTTTATTCAAAATACTTACATTACTAGAACCATCTAAATAATGGTATGAAACATCTTCAAAATTCAAAATTGTTTCCATCTCTACCCCTCCTTCTTCACAAGAATCTCACGTGGTGATAATCGTAATACATAAGCAGATGGAATAGCGATTGAAACAAGACAAATTGCAATTGTAATCCCCGCTAATTGCATTACTGTAGTAGTTGTTAAAGACACATCTAATTCTGTATTTTCCGGTCCATTAAATGCTTGATCGAACATTTTATCATTACCGGATGTCGAATTAGTGTTATTGCTATCGTTATTTTGATCTCTGATTTCCGGCATCTGCATTTGAACTTGATTATTGTTCGTTCCAGATTCTAGCATATTTCCAACTACATTTGATACTAACTTTCCGGTACCTAGTGAAATAACAAAGGCAACAGCCGCAATCAAAAGCATCTCAAATAATTGTTGTAAAATAATTTTCACTTTACTTTGTCCTAATGATAAAAATACACCAATTTCATAATATCTGCTTCTGATTGTTAAAATTAAAATCAAGCATAGAATAGCACTTCCGGCACCAATTACAACGATTAAAAACATTGTTGCAAATGATTGAGTATTTTTTAAACTACTTACATTTTGCTGATATAAACGATCATTTGCATCAAGCGTATATGTCTCAAAATCGATATCACTCTTTTTTTGTGCTAAGGTTTGAAAAGCTTCAATATTCTCAGGGTCATCTAAATAATAAGTTGCCGATGTAATATTTGTTTCACTCCCCGATAATGTTTGACCAATAGATAAATCTGTATAAATTGTATTAAACGGATTACTTTGCCCAGGTCCACCCATTGTTTTAGCATCTGTCACCTCGTAGATTCCGACAATAGTTAATTGTTGTGTTACTATTTCTTCATTTATAGTAGTATAAACTGTAAATGTATCACCTACATTTAAATCATTATCAGTAGCTAAATTTGTTTCAATGACACAATTATTTGTTCCGGCATCATCACTTGATAATAATCGTCCCTGTTTTAGAGTACTACTTTCTTCTGTGAAACTATCTAAATATTCCATCGTCGTATTTGCACTGATTGAAAAATCTCCTTGATTTGCTGATTGGAAATTTTCTTGTCCATCAGGACGTTCCATTGTTTGATTATCTTGACTTGTGGTCAATTCAACAGCTGTAATATCATCGCTACTTGCTGTGGTTGAAATAGCATAATTATAATTTTTTACATATTTTAAATCTTTTAACTGGTCAGCCATCGCAATTGTAACACTTGCTGCTACTTCACTAACTGCTTGCCCTTTTTCACGTTGACCCATCATATTTTGCATATTTGTTGTCAATGTTACATCATTGCCAAGTGATGTTCTAATTTGCTCCATTGATTTTTTCGAAGCACTCTGGATTGACAAACCTGCAATAATCAAGTTCGCAATTACTGTCATTATTACAAATAATAAAACTGTCTTGCCAATATTCTTTTTAATACTTAGAAATGCATTTTTTAACATATCTTAACCTCCTGAAAAAAATATAGCAAACTATAGTTAAGGATAAAATCGTTCAATTATGTAAAAAAATAGGAAACTAAAGTTAGTTTCCCTTATCTATATTTAATTGTAGAATCTTCTTGATTTCCTGATACAACTATTTCATCATCACCTAATTGATCTTTAGCATTGTCATTACTTGACTGTTGCCCATGTTTTGGTTTTTTCATAAATTCACCTCAATAATATTATGTACTATTTTTAATATTTAATTCAAAATTTTTAAAAAAATATTATCAAATGATACTTCTTATACTAGACTAATATCTACCGCAATAAGAATTATTCATTTCGACTATCTTTGATTCTTTTTATGTAATAAAATAATCTTAATAGTTTTTATTCATATAATATTATTTACATTTTTATAAAAAAATAAGACTGTTTTACAGTCTTATTCATCACCAAAGCAAATTCCAATCGCTTTTGCAGCTTTTACTAATTCACCATTAGGATCTACATGTTTTTGTTTTCCAAATTTAGCATCACCGATTACTTCCTCTAAAGATGTATAAGACATTTCTTCACCTTTTAAAGTAACAACATTACCAAATTTACCTTCTTTAATCAGCTCAAGTGCTTTTACACCAAAACGAATTGATAAAATACGATCATATGCTTGGATATCTCCTCCACGGATGATATGTCCTGGATTAACTGAACGAACTTCATGGTTAGCAATTGCCTGTTCAAGATCATCAGCTACCTTTGCAGCTAATCCTGAATAACGAACTGGATCAGGACTATCTTCAACGATTTTTCCAATCACCTTAGTCCCATCAGCATATTTAGCACCTTCTGCTACTGCAATTACAGTGTATGGATAACCTTCAGCGTCGCGTTTTGCAACGTGCTTAACAATGTTATCAATTGTAAATGGAATCTCAGGAATTAAGATACATGAGGCATTTCCTGCCATTCCTGAATATAACGCAATCCATCCAGCATCTCGTCCCATCAGCTCACAACAGATAACTCGATGATGTGATTTTGCCGTTGTATTTAACCGGTCAATAAATTCAGTTCCTACTGAAGAAGCACTGATAAATCCATAAGTTAAATCAGTCGCTGGCAAATCATTATCCATTGTTTTAGGGATACCAATTACATTAACGCCTTTTCTTGAAAAATCACGAGCACTTGTTAAAGTACCATCACCACCTAAAACAACCAGCACATCGACACCAGCTTTTTTTAAGTTTTCGACACCAACATCAGAAACGTCTTTTTTTACCTTTCCGCCATGACCATCATCAACAAGATAGTCGAATAAGTTATCTTTATTAGAACTATATAAAATAGTTCCACCTTCTTTATAAATATTCTCTACCTTATCAACTGTCAATTCTATGTAATCATTGTTATAAAGACCACGATAACCATAAACATAGCCAATAACTTCATACCCGTATTCATTAATAGCCGCTTTGGTTACTGCTCTAATAACAGCATTTAACCCGGGGCAATCTCCGCCTCCAGATAATAATGCGATTCTTTTTACGTCTGCCATAAACATCCCTCCATAAACTTTATTATATGATTTTTTATAATAAAACTCAATAAAAATGTTACCGTTTACATAAAATACGCAATATTTATAAAATTCAACAAAATATTATAAAAAATATTAACTTCTGCCTTAAATAAACAACATCTATTTATTATAAAGATGACTACATTACTTTTAAAGATTCAATAAATAATTACTCAATAATTAAATTATTATTATAAAAACAAAAATATCTACTTTACGTTATAATATCTTTATAGGAGGGGTCTCCATGAGAACAAATGAAGTTGAAAAAATCACAGGTTTAACTAAACATGCCATACTTTATTATGAAAAAGTGGGAATCATCCGACCCAAAAGAACAAATAATGGTTACCGTAACTACAGCCATGACGATTTACAAACGTTAAAACTTGTGAAATTTTTACGTAATTTAGATATTTCAATTGATGATATCAAAGCAATCTTAAATAATAAATGCAGTTTAGATGACTGTTTAAAGATTCATAAGCGCAACATTGATCAAACAATTTCTGAATTAGAAGATCTTCAAAATACAATATCAACATTCAAAGATATGCATATTCCACTAATTCCTGCATTAGAAAATATTAAATTAGTTCCAGAGAAAAAAGGGCTTGGATATCGAAAAACAAGTAAAACAATAGCTTATAATCGCCCACTAACTAGAGCCATGGCAATACGACAGGTCATTTCTGCAGGAATTATTGCTTCGATTTTTACTTACGGTATTTATATTTGGATTTGGAGCGAAAAATGGTATTATTTAGAAAATTTATATTTTGTCGCAGTCGTCTTTTTAATAAATATTTTAATTTTTATTTTTGCTAACTTCCAATTTATGATGCATCTTTACGATAAATCAAGAAACCAATCTATTGAATTTTTAGAAGAAGGAATAAGAATTTTCAAGCGTAAAAATTCTTTTCACCATTTTAAATATGTACTTTCTGCCTTGATTAATCAGCATTATAAATATCAAAAGTTTTATTTCTACCAAGATATTGAAAAACTTGTCGTTCAAACTAGATAGCGTTTTATCCCTCTTTATAGTTTAGGTACTGGAGGCCCAAGCACTGATATGTATGAAGTAGATATCACACTTTATTTTAGTGATGGTGAAACTTATTTTTTATTGGGACCTGAAACATTTAATAATGACAGTCAGCTGATTGGACATATTTTAACAGAGAAAATTCCCAATATTGTAGATCCCGACAATATCCTAACAGCTTACCAAAATAAAATAAATCTAACCGATTACATGACATCACAAAAAAGTATGATTTCCAGATAATAGAAATCATACTTTTTTATTCTAGTCACTCAATATTTTTTATCTATGATTATTTAAATATTCTTCAATGATCCAAACCGGCATTCCAATAACAGTCTCTAAGTTTCCTTCTACTTTAGCGACTAATGCCTTACCTTCACCTTGAATTGCATAAGCTCCTGCTTTACCTGGCCATTCGTTTAAATCAAGATAAGCGTTAATTTCTTCATCAGATAATTTTTTAAAAGTGACTTTAGTTCCATCATGGTAAGTAGAAACTTTTCCATTATCAATGATTGCTACCGCTGAGTAAACAGTTTGGGTCTGATCAGATAACAATTTTAACATTTCATAAGCTGCCTGACGTTCAGCAGCTTTTCCCAGCATCTGATTTTCTAAACATACCATAGTATCTGCTCCAATAACAATATCACTAGGGTATTTTAAAGCAATGGGTGCTGCTTTTTGATAAGCTAACTTCTCTAAACGTAAAGGAAGTGCCAAACTTTCATCTAGCACTTCCTCAATTTCTTGAAAGTCGATTATAAAATCAAACTTATGTAATTCTAATAATTCTTTTCTTCTAGGTGAACTACTAGCAAGAACAAGCCTTTTCATTATTCTGCCTTTGGTTCTTCTTTAGGTTCTTCTTTTTTAATTGGTTTAGGAAGTAAAGCCTTGCGTGAAACATTTACTTTTCCCTTATCATCAACTTTAGTGACTTTAACTTTAATGATATCACCTAATTTTATCACTTCACCCATTTTTTTAGTTCTTTCATATGCATAATCAGAGATATGCAAAAAACCATCTGTTCCGTCAAACAAATTAATAAAAGCATAATTATCTTCTACTCTTACTACTTTACCATCATAAACTTCGCCAACTTGCGCTTTTTTAACAATTTTTTCAATTAGCTCAACTGCTTTATTGATTGCAGCTTGATCATAATGATAAATAACAACTGTACCATCTTGTTCAATGTCGATCTTAACACCATCAGATTGTTCAATGATTTCATTGATTGTTTTACCCCCCTGACCAATAACCGCTTTGATTTGATCAGGTTCAATCTTCATCATTTGTACTTTTGGTGCATATGGTGATAATTCATCACGTGGTGCTGCAATCGCATCCATCATGTTTGCCATAATTTGTTTACGAGCTACTTTAGCTTGAGCTAAAGCCTCTTGTAAAATTTCTTTCGTAATACCATCAATCTTAATATCCATTTGTAATGCACAAATACCCGCATCAGTTCCTGCAACTTTAAAATCCATATCTCCTAAATGATCTTCCATTCCTTGGATATCTGTCAAGATAGTATATGCATCCCCTTTTTTTACTAGTCCCATAGCTACTCCAGCTACTGGTGCCTTAATTGGAACACCGGCTGCCATTAAGGCCATTGTCGAAGCACAGATAGAAGCCTGTGAAGAGGAACCATTAGATTCCAATACTTCAGAAACCACTCTAATTGTATAAGGAAAAGCTTCTTCACTAGGAATCACTTGTGCTAAAGCTCTTTCGCCTAAAGCGCCATGCCCAATTTCACGACGACCTGGAGCACCCATTCGTCCTGTTTCTCCAACTGAATATGGCGGGAAATTATAATGATGCATAAAACGTTTTTGATCTTCTAACCCTAATCCATCTATTTTTTGATGTTCTCCAATTGCACCTAATGTTGCAACCGATAAAACTTGCGTTTCACCACGTGTAAATAACGCTGACCCATGAACTCGAGGTAACAAATCAATTTGCGAATCTAATGGCCTGATTTCATCGATTTTGCGTCCATCCGGTCTTATTTTATCTTCAGTAATTAATCGACGTACTTCATCTTTTTCTAGATCATGTAAAATGATTCCAACTTGTTTCATCACATCAGCTTTTATTTCTTCATTTTCATATTCTCTATTGTCATATTCCTCTGTCACTTGAGCGATTAGATCATCAATTGCTCCATATCTCTCTAATTTACCGGGAATTGAAACTGCTGCAGCCATTTCGGCTTTAGCACGTACTGCAACTTCTTCAACTAAATCATTATTTAATTCAAACAATGGAATTTCAATTTTTTCTTTTCCACAAGCCTCAACTACTTTTTCTTGGAAAGCAATTAATTCTTTGATTTTTTCATGACCAAACAATAATGCTTCCAACATTACCTCTTCACTAACTTCTTTAGCATCAGCTTCAACCATATTGATAGCATCTTTGGTTCCAGCTACCTCTAAATTTATTAAAGAATTCTCTAGCTGTTCTGGTGTTCCGTTAACAATGAATTCACCATCAACCAAACCAACGTTGACCCCTGCAATAGGGCCATTAAAAGGTATATCAGAAACACATAAAGCCAGTGATGCACCTAACATAGCCGCCATTTCTGGAGTTGCATCTTGATCTACAGATAAAACGGTGTTAACACTTTGCACTTCATTTCTAAACCCATCTGCAAATAATGGTCTAATTGGACGGTCAATCATTCGAGCTGTTAATGTCCCATGTTCACTAGGTCGCCCTTCTCTTTTTAAAAATCCACCTGGAATCTTTCCAACTGAATATAATTTTTCTTCATAAGTTACTGTCAATGGAAAAAAGTCAACATTTTTTGGTTCTTTCCCTGCCACAACAGTTGATAAAATAACTGTATCATTATATCTTACCAATACAGCTCCATTAGCCTGCTTAGCTAATTCTCCTACTTCCACACTTAGATTTTTACCATAAAAATCCATACTAAACACTTGTTTATTCATTCTTTCACCTCATCTATTATCCTAGCCATTATAACATATAAATTTGCATTTCAAAACAATTTATTACTTAACTACTGCAAAAGAGATTAAAAAGATGCTATAATATTGATTAGAGGTGATTTTATGAATGAAAATGAATTAAAAAGTTTAGAAGTATACAATGAAAAGTTTAAAGAAGACCCAACTTCCTTCAATGATTTTCAGGCCAATGATTACATTAAACTATTGAAGAAAAGCGACAACAATGAAGAGGCAATTGAGGTTGGAAAGACATTTATGTCATTATGTCCAAATCTTCGCGGATATCTGAATCAATATGGGTATGCACTTTATAATAAGTTCATCAATATTGATGATGAAAAAATTAGAGATAATGAAGATCTTTTCTTTAGTGTCTTAAAAGATATTTTAGCTGTATGCAAACAGGAACGTTATTCTCCAATGGAACCTTCAGTAAATCGTGCTATTAAATATTTACAACGTGAAAAACCTGAAGATCCTAACAAATTAGTTGAAATGCTTGATTTACTTGATCCTAATCTATTAGATGATAAACCATTTACTAATGATGAAGGAAAAGAATTTGAATCTAAAAAAGAACGCTACTATCGATTAAAAGTAAAAGCTCTATACGAGGCCAAACGTTCAAAAGAATGTGTTGATACTGCTAACAATGCACTATCTCTATCTTTAAAATGGCATTTTAATACATTGCAATGGATTAATTATCAAAGAGCGTGTTCATTAGTCGAACTAGAACAATACGATGAAGCTAAAAAAGTATTCTTATCTTTACATAACCGAATCCGTAATGTTAATTTCTACGAAGTTCTTTATAAAACTAATGCTCAAACAGGCAACATTAAAGAAGCAAATGCTTATTTACTATATGAATTTTTTGAAAATGGATATTCAATTAATCATTTAGGAATTTATACACGCTTGATGGAGGCTACACAACGTACTGAAGACCCGATGTTAATTGAAATTGTAGATGCTTTCTTAACAAAATTAACTGCTGAAAATAATCGTGAATATACTCCAGTTGCTGATTATGGTGAAAAATATAACGATCAAACATCAGAAGAATTATATGATGAATTATATGAAAAAGTAATGAATAATTTAGGTAAATATGTAGAACGTGTTGAAGGAACAGTTGTTCATTATAATAATCAGCGTGGTCTTGGGACTATCTCGCGTTATGATGAAGATGGTATTTTCTTTAGACAAGCCGATTATGTTTACGATGAAGATGTTCAACGTCGTGATAAAGTTGAATATACCCCAATTGAAACATTTGACAACAAGAAAAACGAAATTACAAATAAAGCTATTTTAATTATTACTACTGAAGAATATCTGGATTTTGGATATTAAATAATGGTTATTAGGAAACTTCCTAATAACCATTATTTTTGTCTATCTAAAAATTCTTGCATTGCTTTAATACTCTCATTTGAAATCACATGTTCAATTAAACAAGCGTCTTTATCAGCAACTCCTTCGTCTATGTTCAAAACTTCAACAAATAATTGTTTAATTGTTTGATGTTTACCACAGATAAACTCAGCCGTTTCTTTCCCTTTAGGCGTTAGTTTTACATCCGCATACTTTTCATATATAACATAGCCATCTTTAGCCAAAACCACAACTGCATTATTGACACTTGGTTTAGATACACCTAAATGCTTAGCGATATCACTGACTCTAGCTTTTTTTCCATCTAATGAAAGTTCATAAATTAATTCTAAATAGTTTTGCATCGCAATTGACATTTCTTCCATTTGTTCCACCTCATTAAGAATAATCATATCATAATATTACTTCATCAGCAACTTATATGCCCATATGCAATAGGCTTTTATGCATAGTAATAATTGAGGTGAAAAAATGGAATATTTATTATCGTTAAATCCATTTATAATTGTATTAATTGTAGCAACATTTAACTGGTTAATGACCTTCTTTGGAGCATCGTTAGTTCTATTTGTTCGCAAAGCCAGTCAAAAACTCATTTGTATTGCTCTTGGCAGTTCTGCTGGAATTATGGTTGCTGCTTCATTTTTTTCATTATTACTTCCAGCAAAAGACCAGCTTGAAGCTGGAGGTAAACTTGATTTACTAATCATTCCATTTGGTTTTATTTGTGGTGTAGCATTATTGATGTTGATTGATAAACTGCTCCCCCATGAACACATGATGTCACATGAACAAGAAGGAATCAATCCAGGTCGCTTTTCAAAAAACAAGCTATTAATGTTAGCTATGACCTTACACAATATTCCTGAAGGTTTAGCAGTTGGTGTGGCATTTGCAGGATGTCACGATGGAAATTACTTACCAGCTTTAATCTTAGCTCTAGGAATTGGTATCCAAAATTTTCCTGAAGGTACTGCTATTTCTTTACCTATGCATCAATGCGGAAAAAGCCGTTTTATTGCCATGATGTATGGACAATTTTCTGCTATTGTTGAAATCCCAGCAGCATTATTAGGCTTTATTTTTGCCACTCTAGTCAATGGAGTTTTACCATTCGCTCTTTGTTTCGCAGCCGGTGCCATGTTTTTTGTCTGTATTGAAGAATTAATTCCTGAAGCTAATGCAACTGAAGGAATTGATTTGGGAACAATAAGTTTCATGATTGGTTTTGTCATTATGATGTCTTTAGACATTCTTTTATCATAAATACTATTTAAAGTAATTAAATTTGTTTAAATCCTAAACAAAAAATACTTTTTTAGAAATAAAGCTATTTATCCTAATTTTACAAGTTTTATTATATTGACAAATAGAACTTCATAACGTATTATTTTAGGTAACAATCTATTAAACAAAGACAGTGAAGTGAAGTAGTAAATATGACTTAGATATCAGAGATATTGTGGTTGGTGCGAACAATACGTTAAGAAATATTGAATTCATCATGGAGTCGGATACTGATAAGTAGGTAATCATCGGTGGCTAGCCGTTATCGTAGTAAAGTTTTACACTTATGAAGATTATTAATGTGAGTTAATAATAAACTTGGGGTGGTACCGCGACTTTGTCGTCCTCTATCGAGGGCGACTTTTTGTTTAATAATTGAAAATATGGAGGGAATAAATATGAAAAAATTATTAAAGGCATCTTTAACTGTAATGATGGCACTAACTCTAAGTGCCTGTGGGGGAAGTAAGGATGTTAATATTGGCATTGTTCAATACGCAGAACATCCCGCATTAGATAATGCTAAAAAAGGATTTTTGAAAGCATTAGAAGACAATGGCTATGGTGAGGACAATGTTGCATTTGATGACCAAAATGCTCAAGGTGATGGATCAAATTGTACAACCATTGCTGATAAATTTGTTAACGATAACGTTGACTTGATTTTCGCAATTGCTACACCAACTGCTCAAGCAGCAGCAAACAAAACAACAGAAATTCCAATTGTTTTATCAGCTGTAACAGATCCTGCTAGTGCTAAATTAGTAAAAACCAATGAAAAACCTGGCGGAAATGTAACTGGTACAAGTGATTTAACACCGGTTGCTGATCAATTTGATTTATTACAACAATTACTTCCTGATGCCAAAACAATCGGGATCATGTATTGTAATGCCGAAGATAACTCAATTTTCCAAGCTGACATTGCTAAAGAAGAATGTGCTAAACGTAATTTAACTGTAGTTGATAAATCTGTTACTGATTCTAATCAAATACAACAAGTTACTGAGTCATTAATTGGAAAAGTAGATGCTATTTACATTCCAACTGACAATCTCTTAGCCGAAGGTATGGCAACCGTTGCTCAAGTTGCTAATGAAAACAATTTACCATGTATTGTTGGTGAAAGTGGGATGGTTGAAAATGGGGGATTAGCCACTTATGGTATCGATTATTATAATCTAGGATATCGTGCTGGTCTTCAGGCTGTAAAAATTTTAAAGGGCGAAGCTAAACCTGCTGATATGGCAATTGAATATTTACCTGCTGAAGAATGTGAATTAACAATAAATGAGAAAGTTGCTAAAAAATTAAACATTACAATTCCTGATGATCTTAAATCTAAAGCAAAGATGGTGAATAAGTAATGAGTTTTATCTTAGCTATTCAAGGTGCAGCATCACAAGGAATCCTTTGGGGAATTATGGCTTTAGGGGTCTACATCACTTTTAGATTATTAGATTTTGCCGATTTAACAGTTGATGGTAGTTTTGCCACTGGCGGTGCTGTTTGTGCTGTTGCTATTGTCAATGGAATAAACCCTATTCTTGCTGTTTTATTAGCTATAATTGCTGGATTTGTTGCCGGAGCTATTACTGGTCTATTACACACTAAATGTCAAATACCTGCGATTTTAGCAGGTATCTTGACCCAAATCGGCCTTTATTCAATTAATTTACGAATCATGGGAAAAAGTAATACACCTTTACTTCAAAGTGATACTATCTTCAAAGGTTTATCAAATACTTTCAATCTATCACAAGCATGGATTACTTTAATCATCGGAATAATTTGTGCGATAATCGTTATTTTAATATGTTACTGGTTCTTTGGAACCGAAATTGGTAGTGCTATCCGTGCTACAGGAAATAATGAACATATGGTTCGAGCACTTGGTGCTAATACAAATACAACTAAATTATTAGGTTTAATGATTTCTAATGGTTTAATAGCAATGTCTGGTGCATTAGTAACCCAATCTCAAGGTTATGCCGACATTAAGATGGGAATTGGAGCAATTGTTATTGGTTTAGCTTCAATCGTTATTGGAGAAGTAATACTAGGAAGAAAGCCTGGTTTCATGTTTACTTTAACTGCTATTATTGTTGGTTCAATTTTGTATCGTATTATTGTTGCAGTTGTTTTACAATTGGGTCTAAGTACTGATGATTTAAAACTGTTGACAGCTTTATTAGTAGGTATAGCATTAACTGTACCTGTTATGGTAAGTAAAAGAAAACAAATTGCTACATACAAAAAATTAACAAAGGAGAAAGAGAATGCTTAAATTAGAACATGTAAGTAAAACTTTTAACCTTGGTACTGTTAATGAAAAAAAGGCTCTTCAAGATTTGAACCTTACTGTTAATGATGGAGATTTTATTACAATCATCGGTGGAAACGGGGCTGGTAAAAGTACGACTTTAAATATGATTGCTGGGGTTTATCCAATTGACTGTGGATATATTACTATTGACAATCAAGACATCTCGCTCGCCGATGAATATAAACGTGCCAAATTTATTGGACGTGTTTTCCAAGATCCTATGATGGGAACAGCAGCTAATATGGAAATTCAAGAAAATCTGGCTATGGCTTTTCGTCGTGGTAAACGTCGTGGTTTAAGCTGGGGAATCAGCAAAGAAGAAAAAAAACAATATCATGAAGCACTAAAACGTTTAGACTTAGGTTTAGAAACAAGGATGTCAAGTAAAGTTGGTTTGTTATCAGGAGGACAACGTCAAGCTTTAACATTACTGATGGCAACACTTCAAAAACCCAAAATTCTTTTACTTGATGAGCATACTGCAGCATTAGATCCTCGAACCGCTAAAAAAGTTCTTGATTTAACAGAGGAAATCGTCACTGAACAAAAGCTAACTGCTTTAATGGTAACACATAATATGAAAGATGCTATTAATATCGGTAATCGCTTAATTATGATGGACAAGGGCCGTATTATTTATGATGTCAACGGTGAAGAAAAAGCCAAATTAACAGTTGATGATTTACTTAAAAAATTCGAAGAAGCAAGCGGTAGTGAATTTGACAACGATCGCATGCTATTAGGATAGAGCTGATTCCAGCTCTATTTTTTTATTACTAATAAGTGGCCCTTTTCTGGCACACAATAAAAAACATCTTCTATTTTATCTACACCTTGTTTTTTCAACTCTTTTTTTAACCAATTTATATCCCGGTTGAGCAATTTTAAATTATCTTCATCAATTATCCCATCACAGATTAAAGCATCCGGTAATTCTACTACACACTGATCTTTAGGAATAATTGAAAGTGAACCATTTGTTTCTAATAAAGCAAATTCAACTTTAGAAATACTATCAATATCATTAACTCGTAAATGATGTGATAAATCATCAACAGTATATCGTTGCTTTTTCATTATTTCTTGATCCAATTTTCCTTTAAAAATAATGTATGTAGGTCGTCCTTCAAAAATATCGCGAAGTTTTTTTGATTTCATTGTTATCATTGAAACAAGTCGATCTACAACAATCAATGTAACAGTTGCAACCACACCATGATAAAAAGTAAAATCGCTGTTTCCTATCGTATCTGTCATGATCTCGGCAATAATTAAAAATACTACAAAATCAAATACATTTAATTGACTAAATTCTTTTTTACCAAAAATTCTTAACAAGATACTTAAATAAATATAAATGCAAACACTAATTAAAAATACATCGAAGATATTCATATTTCACCAATCCTTAAATATAATATTAGTAAGATAACAAGGAGGAAATATGAAATCATATTTAAAAATATACCTAAAATTCGCTTTATTTATCCTTATCACCTTTACTATTACTAGTCTTATCATGGCCGGAATTATAAGTTTTATTCATTTATCAAATTTTATCTACCATAGTATTATTAATATAATTGCTGGAATCATTATGATTGTATGGGCATTTTGGCTAATCAAAATATTTCAAAATAAAGCAATTATTCACGCTTTACTATGTGGATTGATCTTTGGAATTATCGCATTAATGGTAAATATTGAAGACATTAATCTGATTAATATCCTTTCAAGACCAATCATTTTAATTATCACTACCTTAATTTTACAATTATATACAAAAAAATTAGACGCTTAATATCTTGGCATAATCAATCCGTAATGATAATGTTATTATACAGGTGGCAATCTCTTTAATTACCTCATACACCAATCATCTAGTTAATCAACTTTATATACAAATCCATAGAATATTTCATCTTTCCAAAGATAATTTCCCTTAAAGAATGATTTAAACAGTTCTTACAAAATACTGATTAAATCATTTTTTTCTATTTCTACTTATTAAAATTGTCTATAAAAAAGAACCTTACTTATTTTTCAGTCTAAATAGTAGGTTCATTTTATAAGTTCTAGTTTTTAAACTCAATGTTAACAATTTTTACATCATAAGGATCTGCAACCCCAACTGTTACAATTTCATTTACTCCATGACCTAAAACAGCTTTTGCTAATGGAGATTCATTTGAAATCTTTCCATTTAAAGGGTCTGTTTCAGTATATCCAACGATTTGGTAACTTTCAGGTTCAGCATCTTTTTCTGATAAATCTAAGATTGTTACAGTAGTACCGGGTTTTACTACTTTTAGATCCATTTGTTCTTCAGAAATAACTTCAGCATTTTGAAGCATATAGTCAATTTCTTTAATTCTTGATTCTAAATGTGCTTGTTTTTCTCTAGCAGCATCGTAGTCAGCATTTTCAGATAAGTCACCTTGAGAACGTGCTAATTGTAATTCTTCAATAACTTTAGGTCTTTCGACATTAATCAAGTTATCTCTTTCTTGTTCTAATTTTTCTACCCCACTTTGGGTTAACAATACTTTTTCGTGTTCCATAATATCACCTCGTAGTCTCTAATATAGCATAATTCTATATAAATATCTAGTCCTAATATCTTCACTAATCAACTATTGAAGATATTTTTGTTAACAATAAATCAATTGCTACAGTGTTGCTGCTTCCTTCGGGAATTATAATATGAGCATATTTTTTCGATGGTTCAACAAATTGTTCGTGCATTGGTCTTACTGTTGTTAAATATTGTGTACATACCGAATCTAGACTCCGCCCTCGTTCTTCAAGATCGCGTCTCAACCGACGAATAAAGCGAATATCTGCATCTGTATCAACATATACTAGAATATCACAGCGTTCTCTAATTCGTACTTCATTTAACACAAATAACCCTTCAAGAATAAAAACATCACGACAATCAACTATTTCTACTATTTTGCTACGATTATGCTGTTCAAAATCATAAGTCGGTTTTTGAATACTTTTCCCTTCTTTTAATAAATCAAGATGTTCAATCAATAAATCCATATCAAAAGCTAAGGGGTGATCATAGTTAGTTAAGACTCTTTTATCCATTGATAAATGTGTTTGATCTTTATAATAGTCATCTAATTTAATAATTCTAATTGTATGGCGTCCTTTAAAACAGTCATAAAGCTCTTGTGCAATAGAGGTTTTTCCCGAAGCACTACCTCCCGCAATACCAATAATAACTGGCTTTTTCATCAAATCACTTTCCTTCCCATATCATCCTTTTGTAATTCAACACTGACCGGTATTTGTAGAATCTCCATTGGATGATTAGCTACTTCAACTTCTTCATTATCAGCATTTATAATTTTTGTTACTGGCACAACAACATTTTCGTGATATGGGCTAAAAAACTCAATTTGATCACCAATTTTAAAATAGTTACGTTGTTCTATTGTAGCTATTTGATTAACTTGATCATAGCTGATTACTCGGGCACAAAATTCTTGTGTAGGATGTTCATCACGTTGATTATATAACTGCTTATCGTTACCCGCCTGATCATCAAAGAAACCAGTGCATAAGGAACGATTAGCCGCTTTTTGTATTTCACGATAATATTTCTCAGTCAATTCAAAATTATCAGGATCATTACAATAATCATCAATTAATTTTCGATAGGTCGAAACAATTGTTGCAATATAATGCAATGACTTCATTCGACCCTCAATTTTAAAAGAATCGACTCCTAGTTCAATCAATTCAGGAATATGATTAATTAATGCCATATCCTTACTTGACATGCTAAAAGGAATTACACCATCTTGATTAATTTTTTGATTACCTTGATATAGATCATAGTACCAGCGACATGATTGTGAACATCCACCCCGATTAGCATCACGACGTGAAAAATAATTAGACAACATGCAACGACCTGAATAATGAATACACATGGCACCATGAATAAAATATTCAATATCTACATCAGTTTTATCTAAAATAGTTTTCAAATCATCGTAACAAACTTCCCGACCAAGCACTACTCGATCCATTTTTAAATTTCGATAAAATTTAATTGCTTTTGTATTTAAAGTTGATAATTGTGTTGAAACATGAACTTCTAATTTTAAATTCAACTTTTTAGCAATTGACATAATATATGGATCAGCCACAATAATCGCTCTAACACCTGCTTGATCAAGAGCCCGCAGATATTCTTCAATCCCATCAAGATTATCTTGATGTAGAATAATATTGCATGTCACATGAACCGCAGCGCCATACTGATCAGCAAAGGTTACTGCCTCTTTAATATCATCAAGTGTAAAATTTGAGGCTCCAGAACGTAATGAAAATTCTTTTCCACCCACAAAAACTGCATCAGCACCATATTGAATGGCAACCTTTAGCTTTTCTAAGTTACCAGCTGGTGCCAATAACTCAGGTTTTTTTATTATTACCCTTTTTCCGTTAATTACTTTACTTACATTTCTCATTTTCTTCCCGCTTTCTTACATCATCAATCTTATAAACAGTTGCATCAAACATAAAGCTATGATGATATTCGATATTTGGATCCAGTTGATAAAGTTGCGATATTAATTCCTTAGCGACTTTTCCGTAAGTTCTATTTCCAACGCTGATTAAAGCATCTTGATATAAATTAACGATTTCTACTAACTTTAATTCATCGACGTATAAAGATTCTATGTAGAGGTAATCAAAATCTTGAAAACTACTCATTATGTCTAAGCCACACATTTGCTGTTTACTCAAAATATGACATCCATATTGATCCTCATAAATATGACAACTATAATTTACACCATTTGCCTGAATCGTCAGATCATCTGATATTCCAATTGGAATATCCTGATTGATTTCCTTAAAATAATTAGTCAATAGCTTTCTTTTTGAATATGCCATATATTCAACACCATGAACTTGAATCATTGTTTTAACATTAACATTTTTAGCAATTATTTTTTTTTCTTCAAGCGGTATCTCCCGTGCCAAAAAAGCACCATTAATACCTTGAGTTCCCAAGTAATTTAAAGTTGCTTGATTAGTATTTAATGTATCTGGATGATAAATCATCTCAAAATCAAAATTATGCTCATTACAAATCTGTAAAACACCAAAATCTTGAAATAAAATTCCATCAACTCCAATGTGACTCAATCTAATTAAATGCTTTTCTAAGAAATCGATATATTTTTCTTCAACTAGTGCATTTACTAAAACCCATACTTTTTTATTACCTAGGACCTTTTTTAAATTGGCGATTTCATCATACTCAAGCGATAATGCTTGACGACATGAAAAATACTTTGCCCCAACGACAAAATATTCAACACCAATATCCACATAATCATAAATAAATTTTTTGCTATTTAAAGATAATACTAACTTCATTGTGCCACCCTTTTTCTTATCACACAAATACCATCACCAACATGATGATATTCAACATCATAAAGTTCGTTATCAAAGATCCAATCTTTAAAACGCTTTATTTTTTTTACCAGTTGTTTTGTATTTCGATTCTTTATATTATCAATATCAAAAATCATACCATGAAAATCTAAATTATCAACAATACAAATACCTTCGTCTGCCACTAAAGGCATATATTTTTCAAAAAACTTTTGATATTGTGCTTTAGCTGCATCAATAAACAAACAATCATATTTTTTAATTTTCAAATGCTCTAAATCAAATGATAAAGCATCACCATGATGAATAATGATTTGACTTTTTAAATTATTTTCTTCAATATTTTTTACAGCTTCTAAATATCGTTCCTCATTTAATTCAATTGTTTCAACCTTAAAATTATTAATATTACTTACCAACATCATTGCTGAATATCCAATCGCACTACCAATCTCTAAACAACAATGACAATTATGATGTTTAAAAATTTCAATCATAAATTCAAGCCCTTCACGCTGCATTACAGGTATATTTCGGGCTAAAGCATCAGCTTCTATTTTTTCATAATATCTCATTTTAATACCATTTATTTTCCTTTACTACTTGTTGATGTTCTTCATATGTTTTTGAATAGATGACTGACCCGTCTTTCAAAGCAAAGAAGAACAAATTATCAGTCTTTTGATAATTCAGACATGCCTCAATAATGTTTGTTGAAACTGTACTGATTGGACCGACTGGTAACCCTTCATACTTATATGTATTATATTTAGAATCGACTGATAAGTGATTATACGTTACTGCTACCGTTTTAATTTGATTTGCATAATTTACAGTTACATCACTTTGCAGACGCATTGGTTTTTCCAAACGATTCATAAAGACACCGGCTATCTTAGCCTGATCTTCTTTTTGGCCAGATGACTCACATTGTACAACTGATGCTAATGATAAAAATTGATGCATCGATACTTTATTACCACTAATCATAAAATTACTGATTTTGTCTTTATAAGTACTTAAATTACGATCCATTTGATCCAGCATCATCTTTGTAACATCTTCAATCGATGTCTTCTTTGAAGTAATTACATATGTTTCTGGACCAAAATACCCTTCTAACGGGAACATAATATCAGCACCCAAAATACTTTCATCCAAAAACCAGTATTTTTCCACTAAAGTTTGCAAATATTCTTTATTTGTCCATTTCTCTAATACCTCGGTACTATCGATTTCTAATCCCTTTGCTACTTGTTGAGCACATTCAGGTATACGGTATCCATCTAATATCGTAATTTTAGCAGCAGATATATAATCCTTATCTCCTTCCAAAATTGTAAGAATCTTCTTTAAATCCATATTTTTATTTAAAACATAAACATTCGCTTTAAAACTATAACTATTAAACTTTGTATAGATACTAGCAACTGTTTTGCTTTTTAATAGACCTGCCTTATCAAGCTGATTTAAGACCGAAGATGTTGATCCAGATATTTCAACTACTACCTCTTCACTTTTAGAAGAAACAGCACCTTGGCCATTGAAATAAAAAAACACTAAAGCTAGTACAACAATCGTTATTCCAGCAATTGCTCCAATAATAATTTTCTGAGTTTTTTTCATATTCTCCTCCGTCTTAACCATTATATGATATTTTTAGCGCTTATTCAACTTATCTACCGATAATAAAACATGCTTCGTCAGTATATTATGCCAAAAAAAGAGATGAATAATCATCTCTAATAAATAGTCTCAAATTTTGTAATGCAAACCGGCTCACTGACTAGATATGAGTATTTGGTTTCAAAAAGCATTCCGCCTCTTTCATCGCGGTATTCATAACTTTCAACTACTCCACCCTTTTGGCAAACTGCAACAATCCAACGATCTTTAAAGATTGCAATATCACGAGCATTTGGTGAAGTATCAACAAAATCTTTATAAGTCAATAAACCTGTTTCTTGATCTACTAAAAATAATGCTAAACTATCATGACCACGATTAGTAACAAAAATACGCTCCTCTTTTTCGCTAAAAAGCATTTGTCCAGCTAAGCTAGGCTCATCATATTCATCTTTTGGATATGTATCGATGGTTTGAATTAATTCAAATTTCAAATCATTATATTTGTAAACACAAATTGTATTAGATAATTCATTTAAAACATACGCTATTGTTCCAGCCTGGTTGAACATAATCTTTTTAGGTCCAGATCCTGGTTCTAAATCAAATGAATGTTCTTCATCCAAAATAATCTCCTTTGCTTCCATTTTAAAGAGCAGTACTTTATCTAATCCTAAGTCAACAACAATTAAACGTTTTCCATCCGGAGTAAAATCGACAAAATGAGGGTGTGGTTGATTTTGACGTTTTGGATCGATACTATGTCCTTCCAATTTATAATTAAAAATAGGTGCAACTAGTTTTTTCTTATCAATTTTTGCCACCATGATCTCACCGTTATAATAATCAACAGCATATAATTTATCTGCTGTTTCATGATCACCATTAGCACAAGCATGCATATATGTTTTACCTTTATCACTAATTCGCGATACTAATGCTAAAATATCAGCAGTTGCTGCATATGAACAAATTCCACCATCACCACTTGTACCTGTTCTATTTTTATATGTAACACACACAAAGCGCCCATAATTAAAGCTATAGACAGGGTCTGAGGGTGTTTTAAAATGCTTTTTATAAAGTATTTCTCCATTTTCAATATCTACTTGAAATGTATAAATACCACGTGTCTGATCATTTCCATATGAATTGACAAAAAATGATTCAGTAACTCTTTTTTTTCCAAATAATCCCATTAAAGCCATTTCTATACCACCTTTTCTAGTTTAAGAGAAAAAAGCTAAATAATTTAGCTTTTATTAGTTATCGCAGTTACAGTCTCCATGATTACCGCAACATTCATGTTCTTCATCATTATCATGACAGCATCCATTTCCATGGTTTCCACAACATTCATGACCTTCTTCACTTTCAGCCATAAAACTTTGGAAAACTTCTTCAACCATTTCCCATTCTTCCGGTGTTTCTATAGGGAATAATTGTCCAGCATCATCATAGATTGATGCAAATACACTAGGTTCTTCAACTGTTGTATCATAATACAACACATATTGTTTTCCTAATTCCTCATTATTAAAAGTAAATAATACTTCAAATTCTTTTTCATTACCTTGATCATCGATCACTTGGATTTTATTTGCTTCCATTTAAATTCCTTTCTATTGGGCATCTAAGTAGCCTTGTAAAATCGCTACTGCAGCCATTTTGTCAATTACCTGCTTCCGTTTCTTTCGAGAAACATCAGCAAAGATAAGTTGATCTTGAGCTACTTTAGTTGTAAGTCGCTCATCAATTAAAACAACATTGAGACCCGGTACTTCTTTTTCTAACATTTCTTTAAACATGATTGATATTTGTGCACGCTCACCCAAATCACCATTCATATGTTTAGGTAGCCCAAGTACAACCGTTTTGATCTGATGTTCATTAATTAAAGCAACAACGTGCTTTGCGGCTCTATCATAATCATCATCTCGAAAACGGTAAGTCTCAATTCCATGAGCTAACATGCCTAAAGTATCACTGATTGCAATACCACAGGTTCTTGAACCTAAGTCCAACCCTAATATCCGTTCCATCCTACTTCTCCAAATATGATTTGACTAATTCTTCAATAATTTCATCACGTTCAATTTGCTGGATTATATTTCGAGCATTTTTATGACTTGAAATATAAGCAGGATCATTAGAGATTAAATAACCTGCAATTTGATGTACTGCATTATAGCCTCTTTCATTTAATGCATCAATTACTGTTTTAAGATTTTGACGAATCATCTCACGACGCATATCTTCAGAACTGAATACTTTTGTCTTTGTTAAGTCTTGCATATTATTCGACCTCCTTTAAGGCTTTGCCTATAAAATTATTTTACACCAATTACTTAGAAATTAAAAGAAATTTTTAAGTTCTCCCTTGATGTTGGAAATCTTATCATTAATTGGGCAGCCACCTTGAGCAAAATCCGGCTTTCCACCACCGCGACCATCAACAACTGCATTGATTTTTTTAATAATATCACCAGCTTTATATCCAGTTGCAACATAATTTTTAGTCACCCCGACAAAGTATGAACATTTGTCCTCAAATTGTGTTACTAAAATTACAATTCCTTCTTCAATTTTATCTCTAAAATCAAAGGCAAGTTGTTTCGCTTTAGCAGCATCAATCATTTCTTCTACAAACAACACTTTAACTCCATTGATTTCTTGAATATCATTGGCTTTACTTGCTGCATTTAGCGCATTTAATTGTCCGCTTAATATTTCAATCTCTTTTTTAGTGTTGGAAAGTTCTTCAGTTAATGCAGTAACTTTTGCAACTACTTCTTTACGATTTTTAAGTTTTAAAATATTACTAATAATATCAACCGTTTCTTTTTCTTGAACTAACGCTTGATAAGCAGTCTTTCCAGTAACCGCCTCAATTCGACGCACTCCACTACCAACACTCTCTTCAGCCTCAATTTTAAATAATCCAATATTTGCACTGTTTGAAACATGACATCCACCACATAATTCCATTGAATAATCACCGATTGAAACAACCCGAACCTTATCGCCATACTTCTCATCAAACAACGCCATAGCACCACTATTAATGGCTTCATCTTTAGTCATGTGTGCAATATCCACAGTAACTCCATCAAAAATGACATTATTAACCTGATTCTCAATTAATTTAAGTTGTTCATTTGTTATTTTTTCAAAATGAGTAAAATCAAATCTTAAACGATGATCATCAACATAAGAACCAGCTTGATTAATATGTTTTCCAATAATTTCTTTTAAAGCTGCTTGAAGAATATGAGTAGCACTATGGTTAGCAATAATCTTATTTCGCTTAGCTTTATCAACATCTAAAGTTAAAATATCACCAACTCGAATCGTTCCTGTCTTCAATTTAACGAAATGTAAATGCTGTTGATTTGGTGCTTTTAGCACATTAATTACTTCACCCTGACAATTTTCATTATAAACATACCCAGTATCTGCACATTGACCACCCATCTCAGCATAAAAAGTTGTCGTATCAAAAATGACTTCTCCATAATCATCAATTCGATCTGTTTTAACACCATCTTTAAATAATCCAATAACTACACTATTGATATTTGTTGGATCATATTCAAAATTCGATGGTAAATCAAAGGCCATTAAATCAGGTTTCTGACTTGCCATACTTTCACTATCAGTACGTGCTCCACGCGATCTTTCTTGTTGTACTTTAAGCTCTGCTCTAAAAGCCTCTTCATCAACTTTTAAATCTGATTCTTCAGCAATTTCCAAAGTCAATTCAAAAGGAAAACCATAAGTATCGTATAATTTAAAGGCATCCTTTCCACTAATCACACCATCAGTATTTTTTGCAATAATACTACTTAATAATTTTTCACCATTTGTTAACGTCTTATGAAAAGCTTCTTCCTCTTTTTTTACTAAGTCACTAATATAACTTACTTTTTCTGGTAGATAATCATAGAATTCTTTCATAATTTCGCTTACAACATCAACTAAATCATACATAAACGCTTTTTCGATTCCAATTTGCTTACCATAACGAACAGCTCTTCTTAAAATTCTCCTCAAAACATATCCACGACCTGCATTATCAAATAATGCTCCATCAGCAAGTGCAAATGTTACAGTCCGGATATGATCAGCAATAACTCGATAAGCCATCTTATTTTCTTGATATGAAACATTGGCTAATTTTTCTACTTCATGGATAATTGGTAAGAAAAAATCAGTATCAAAATTTGTTTCTCCGCCTTGGATAATACTAGTAATTCTTTCTAATCCCATCCCAGTATCGATATTTTTTTGTGGCAACTCTTTATAATCTTCACGAGCTACTCCTTCTTGTGAGTTATATTGTGAAAATACTAAATTCCAAATTTCAATATATCGATCATTTTCTAATTCTTCATAAAACAACTTTGTTCCTAAACCATCAGGATCATATTTTTCCCCACGATCATAAAAAATCTCTGAATCGGGTCCACATGGTCCCTCGCCAATTTCCCAAAAGTTACCTGGTGTTTTTAACATATGATCAACAGCAACACCTTTGACATTAACCCAATAGTCATAAGCTTCCTCATCATGATCATGAACTGTAATATATAATTTATCTTTTTCAAAAGCAAACCATTTTTCATCAGTTAATAATTCCCACGCAAAATCAATTGCATCTTTTTTAAAATAATCACCAATTGAGAAGTTCCCTAACATTTCAAAAAATGTATGATGACGAGCTGTTTTTCCAACGTTTTCAATATCATTAGTACGAATTGACTTTTGAGCATTTGTAATTCGTGGATTATCTGGAGTTATTGTTCCATCAAAATATTTTTTAATTGCTGCTACTCCAGCATTGATCCATAGTAAAGTTGGATCGTCATTAGGAATTAATGAGTGGCTAGGTTCAACTTTATGACCTTTGCTTTCAAAAAAATCCAAAAACATTTTTCTAACTTGATTTCCTGTTAATTGTTTCATCTTGTTCTCCTTTACAATATAAAAAGTCGCCCTATTGCTAGGAACGACTTTAATCGCGGTACCATCCTAGTTCATGAAAACTCATGCCCTTACTTGACTGGTAACGTAGCCTACACGGTAATCTTTAATTACTCTCCAAAGTAGCTTTCCTATAAAATGATAAGTATTTTCACCAGCCATACTTTCTCTGAAAGATCTATTTTATAGTACTTTTCTTTTTCAACGATTTACCAAATTATAAACTATCCAATTATATTTTTCAAGACTATTAATTTATATCTTTACATCTTTGCTTTGAGTTCATACATCATATCTTCAACACACTCACATTCACTCAACAAAATCATTAGTGATGCAACTGTTAATCCAATTAGTATTTTGCTTCTTGTCATCATATATCTCACCTCAGTATAGTTTACCTTTATTCAAGAAAATCATACACATTTAAGGTTTCAATTGTTTTAAAACGACTTTTTAAGCTTGTTTTTCGACGACTGTCTTGATAATTTGCTAAACCATGCATAAAAGCTTTAGAGCTTCCTAAAATAAAGAGAGACTGCTTTGCTCTTGTAATCGCTGTATATAATAGATTACGCCGTAGCATAATATAATAATCAGACAAGACCGCCATAATAACGATTTTAAATTCATTTCCCTGCGATTTATGAATCGACATACAATAAGCATGAGTAATTGTGTTAAAAGTATTACTTGTATATTCAACAAAATTACCATCAAAATCAACAATCAGTGTATCTTGCAAATATTCAAAATTATCTTTTCGACATATTTCAACAAGCGTTCCAATATCACCATTAAAAACATCATCATCAGGTCGATTTTTTAACTGCAAAATTTTGTCACCTACACGATATTCCTTGCGGCCAATTTGATATGAATCATTAAATTCATCAATCGGATTAAAAACATCTTGTAAAGCATCATTCAAAGCATCGATTCCAGCCACTCCCTGATACATTGGTACTAGTACTTGAATATCATTTGTGTCATAACCTTCGTCAATTGCTTTTTTTACTATTATCTTAACATTTTTTACGACATCATAGTTTATGCAAGGAAAAAAGTTTATATCCCGATATTGCTCAAAAAGATCCATATTTTCAATTTCATTATGAATAATATGATGAGCCAATTGAATAATTCCTGAATCCTTAGCTTGTCTGAAGATTTCATCTAGCTCAATCGTTTTCACTCCAGCTTCCATCAAATCCTGTAATATATTTCCAGGTGCAACCGAAGGCAATTGATGGTAATCACCGATAAATAATACTTTATTGATTCCTCGACCCGCCTCAAAAAGTTTACTCAACAATAAACAATCGACCATTGAAAACTCATCAATGATCAAAACATCTAAATCTAATGGATTGCTTTTATTCATAGCAAATGTGTTACTATGAAGATCCCATTTTAATAGGCGATGAATCGTACAAGCATAAATTCCAGTTAATTCTGTCAATCGTTTTGCAGCCCGACCAGTTGGCGCAACTAAACCAATTCGATCATCTGGGTACAATACCGAATACACTTTTAAAAGTGCTTGAACAATTGTCGTTTTCCCAGTTCCAGGTCCGCCTGTCAAAATCATGCAAGAAGACTTTAAAAAATAATTTAGGGCTTCTTTCTGCTTGGCAGCATAACATATACCTTGAGTCTTTTCATAATTTGTCAACAATCGTTCTACTTCTTTTTCATCAAAAAGTTCATCGGGTTTATTTATCCGTATTTTTAAATATTCAGCTATATTTTTTTCAGCCTCATCCATTTCAAAATAATAATACTTATCACCACGTTGAATAATCAATCCTTCATCAATCAATTCATCAAGATATTCATTAAACGATACTTCTTCAATATTATATATTATTTTAGAAAACATTATTTTGATTTCATCAAGGTAACAGTATGTACTCCCAGTATTAAACCCATATTGCTTAATACTGTAAATAATCCCAGCTTTAATTCGATTAGGATTATCAAGTGTCCCACCTGTTTTTAAAGCTAACTCATCAGCTGTTTTAAATCCAATCCCATCAATATCCTCTACTAGTTGGTACGGATTGTTTTGAAGTATTTCTAATGTTTTTTCTTGATAATATGCTTGAATCAAGCCCAAGTTTTTCAGACTGATACCATGTCCCATAAAAAACTGCATTACTTCTTGATCATAATCACCATTAGTCAATGCTTCATAAATTATTTCCCGCCGTTTTTCAGTCATTCCTCTAACCAAATCTAAATTATGTTTATCTTCTTTAATCTTTTCAAGACACTCTTCACCAAGTGTATTTACTATTTGTGTTGCCAAAGCTTTACCAATCCCCTTAAATAGCGGACTAGATAAATATTTAATAATTTCTTCACTTTCTTTTGCATAAATGATACGATATTCTGATAATTTAAACTGTTTACCATATTTAGGATGAATTTCGTAATCACCAATAAAAGCATATTTTTCATAATCATTAAAATTATTCATATAACCATTCATTGTGATCAACTTATCTTCCTGCTCAACTTCAATTAAAGCAACGATATAATTAGAAGATTCGCTATAAAAACGAATCTTCTTAATATAACCTGTATATTCAATCATTATAAATACTTGATTGGCTGCCCATCTTTATAGACAGTTTCAATCGTTCCACCACCAAGACAAATATCACCATCGTAAAAGACTGCAGCTTGGCCTGGAGTCACCGCTTTTATTGGTTTATCAAAAGTTAAGTAAACAGTATCTTCATCAATAAATTCAAGTTGAATTGGATTATCTGGCTGACGATATCTAAACTTAGCGTTACATGCAATTTTATCTATTGGTTTAGTTGAAGCAATCCAGTTCACATCAGTAATCAGAGCCCCGGTTGAATATAACCAATCTTTTTGATCTCCTTGACAAATATATAACACATTTTTATCATAGTCTTTCCCAACGACAAACCATGCATCACCTGGACCACCAATCCCTAATCCTTTACGCTGACCAATAGTATAGTACATGATTCCTGAATGATCACCAATCACGTTCCCAGTTTCTATATCAACCATTTTTCCAGCTTGAGCTGGAATATAATTTTGTAAAAACTCTTTAAAATCACGTTCTCCGATAAAACAAATTCCGGTACTGTCTTTTTTATCTGCTACTGGTAAGTTCAATTCTCTAGCGATTCGACGAACTTCTGTTTTATCTATTTCACCTAAAGGAAATAATGAGTTTTGTAGCTGTTGTTGATTTAATTGACATAGAAAGTATGTTTGATCCTTATTATTATCAAGGCCTTTTAACATCACCGAATCTGCTCCTTGATAATGTTTAACTTGGGCATAGTGACCTGTAGCAATATAATCTGCATTTAAAGTTTTAGCAAAATCTAAAAAAGCTTTAAATTTAATATGCTTATTACATAATATATCGGGGTTAGGTGTTCTACCTTTTCGATATTCATCTAAAAAGTATGTAAATACATGATCCCAATACTCTTTGATAAAATCCACCCTTTTAATAGGAATCCCAAGACATTCAGCTACAGCCTTGGCATCATTATAATCTTCTTCTTGTGGACAGATATCATTATCATTAGTAGGATTACCTAAAATATCATTATTTAACTGGCTATCCCAATTACGCATAAACACACCAATAACATCATATCCTTGTTCTTTTAACAAATAAGCAGCAACTGCTGAATCGACACCACCACTTAATCCTAATACTACTCTTTTTGACATTCTCGTCACCTCACCGTACTATAATACCATTATTCGATTTAAAAAACTACTACTTTAAATCAAAAAAAAAGGATGAAATATCCTTTCTTAACCTAATCTTGACATTGGTAACATTGCTGCTCCGATTGCTCCACAATCTTCTAATTTTGTTCCTAATAACGGAATATATCCGCGCATTCCTACATGAATTTTTGAGTTAAATTGTTCTACTAAGCGATCATAGAAATATTCACGAGATTTCATTACACCACCACCAATTACAAAACAGTGCGGATCAACAGTGTGAGCAATATTAGCAAACATTGTTGCTAATTCTGAAATACATTCATCAACTATACTTTGTGCTTTTAAATCACCTTCGCTAGCCAATCTAAAAACATCTCCAGCATGATTTACTCTATCTTCTCCTAAAAGTTCTTTACCTTTACGAGTAATTGCAGTACCACTAGTTTCTCCCTCAGCAGCCCCTGGATTTAAACCTCCGAATTTATAACCATTGTTTTTAACAATAATATTCCCAATTTCTCCAGCATGTCCTCGACCACCAGAAACTAATTTACCATCAACAATAAAGGCTCCCCCAATTCCTGTTGAAATAGTCACATAATAACATGTCGGATAATCTTTTCCAGCACCTAATAAAGCTTCTGCTAATCCAGCAACATTTGCATCGTTATCAATAAAAGTTGGTAAATTAAAACGATCTGCTAATTTATCACAAATTGGATAATTTTCGAATCCAGGTAAATTTGTTGCCATGATCATTGTACCTTTTACTGTGTCAACAGGTCCAGGTACCCCAATACCAATTCCACTTACACCTTGTAAACCACCACAAATTGATGTATCTAAACTTTCAATTTGACGAATGATTTTAGCACATACATAGTCAGGACCATTTTCTCTTTCAGTATTATCTTTTACTTCACTATAAGTTTTACCATTTTCATCCACCAGCAAAGTACGAACATTAGTCCCACCTAAATCAATTCCAATATAGTATTTCATATCTTTCCTCCTATAATCTATGTAAATAATTATACAATAAACAACTCTTTATTTAAAGGTGTCTATAACAAACTTTTCTCTATTTTTTCAAACAAAGCCGGCACAGGGCAAATTATCTCTTTATCTTGAAGATAATTTAGTACACCAAAGGTTTTTACAAATTTTATTTTATAAGCATGCAGCAATTGATTATTTAAACCAAAAGTCTTCTTAATATATTTATTCAGTTCAAAATCTCCATATTTACGATCACCAATAATTGGGTGTTCAATACTTGATAAATGTACTCTGATCTGGTGCATCCGTCCAGTTATTAATGTAACCTCAACAAGACTATAATCACAATTATATTTTAACGGCCTAACAATCGTTTCCATCGTTAAAGCCCCAGGATAGTCTTTCTTTACTAATTTAACTTGAGCCTGATTCTCTAACTTGACCATATATCCGTGTAAATTTCGCTGATGACTCAATTGTCCGCGACAGATCGTTAAATATTTTTTTTCAATGCAATGACGTTGCTTTATCATTTCATTGAGATTTTGCAAAGCTGCCAAAGTTTTACCAAAAATTACAATTCCACTAGTATTCCTGTCTAAACGATGAACTGGTCCTGGCATAAAAGTATTTTCTCGACTTAGATCTAGTTCATTTTTTGAAGCAAGATAACTTAAAACCTGATTTGTTAAAGTATTAATGCTTTCATTTGCATCCTCATGAACTAAAAGCCCTGCTGGTTTAAAAACAATCAATACATGTTTATCTTCATAAAGAACACTAAACGTTTTATTAACCTCATAGATACTTTTGGTTTCTGTAAATTCTTTGAATTTATCATCATATAAAAACATTTCGACCTCATCATCTAATGATAAAATATATTTTTCATCCACTTTTTTCCCATTTACTTTGATATCTTTTTTTCGAAACATTTTATATATAAAATTATTTGGAGCATTAACTAGTAACTTTTTTAAATATTTATCAATTCTTTGATTAGCATCATTTTCTGTTATTTTTAATTTTTTCATTATATCACCTTGAAACATTATAACAAAATTTGCTAAAAACGCCTAATACTTTTATTGTAACCCTTTACATTTTATGAAACTGATGCTATAATTGACTTTGTTAAGTGAAGTATTTCGCTTTACATACCCCCTATTATCACCCTTACGTGAAATAATAGAAAAAAGTATGCACCCCCGCATACTTTTTTTGTTATACTTTTAATGAGGTGAAACTAATGGAAAAGAAAATATCATCAGAAATAATCTATGATGGAAAAATTATCACTGTTTATAAAGACAAAGTAGAATGTGAAAATGGGAATCTCGCAACTCGAGAAGTAGTTCGACACCACGGCGGAGTTGGCGTTCTTGCTATTGTTGATGACAAAATTTTATTAGTAAAGCAATATCGGTATCCTAATGCTGTAGATACTTTAGAAATTCCTGCGGGTAAATTAGAATTAAATGAAGATACTGCTATATGCGCTTTACGAGAATTAGAAGAAGAAACTGGCTATAGTGCTAAAAAGATAAGTTTAATTTCTAAGTTTTTACCAACTCCTGGTTATAGTGATGAATGGCTTTATGTATACGAAGCTCATGATGTTTACAAAGTCGAAAATCCTTTAGAGTGTGATGAAGATGAAGTAATTGAATTAATTAAAATGGATATTGATACCGCTTATCACAAAGTAGTTAATGGCGAAATCTTTGATTCTAAAACAATGATTGCAATTTTGCATGCTTATATTAATAAAAACAAATCATAATGATTTGTTTTTATAAAAAAAGTTTCACCAAAGTGAAACTAAACAATCTAATTGGCGGTCTGGACGGGACTCGAACCCGCGACCTCCGCCGTGACAGGGCGGCATTCTAACCAACTGAACTACCAGACCAATATAATGGCGGAGACAGAGGGATTTGAACCCTCGCGCCAGTTTCCCGACCTACACCCTTAGCAGGGGCGCCTCTTCAGCCTCTTGAGTATGTCTCCGTCTATTGCTTAAACATAATATCATATGTAAAAAGTTTTTGCAATAATTTTAGCCAACTTTTTTTCTATAAAAACTTACTCCACCTGATAAAAAAGCAAATTATTTCGTTTAAATCAGTCTTATTTAAAAAATAATTTTTTTATTTTTTTTAAAGGAGCAGACCCTTGCTCCTTTTATCACACTAAAATAACATAACAATTATTCCAACACTAATTCCCAAAACAATTGCAAAAGTAACATCGCTCAAATAATGGACAAACAAATACAATCTTGAAAAAGCCATTAATGCAGCAAAAATCATGCAAATAAAGCCGACTCTAGGAAAAAAGAAACATACAGTCGTTGCGCATGCAAAGCTTGAAGTAGTATGTCCTGAAGGAAATGAATAATCACTCGGAACTGGAATCAACATTTCAACATCATGATATGTATGACATGGTCGCTTACGCCTTACAATCGACTTAATTGTCACTTGACCGATGACTGTTGCTAATATTAGCGCTGCCAGCATTTTTTGAGAAAGCAGCTGTGTTTTATCATTAAGACTTAAAAGTAAAATTAAAACAAGCCAAATCATTCCAAAATCACCAATTCCAGCAATAAACTTCATCGCACCACTAAAAAAACGATGATGATAAAACTGCGGAAAAAAGTGCGATGTTTTAACATCTATTTCTTTAATCTTCTGCAAAATTCGCATCATCTTCCTCCGCTTCTGTAATTAATAAATAAATCATTTTAACTATATAGACTATTATTACATTAAAAATAATGAACAATACTAATTTTACTGCCATTGTCGATAATAAACCATTACCCGCAATTAAACTAGAATAATCAGGAATAAAACTTAGTAGAGCATTTAAGCTGTTAAAAATAACCGCATATATGGATAAAACTAGATTAACATAAAAATCAATAATGCTTTTAATTATTCCAGCAACAATACCTGGTCTCTGAATAAAATCTTCAAAACCGATAAAAATTATTAATCCTAAAAATGATATCAGTCCCACCACGATAACAGTATAGACAAAATTAATAAAATAAGACAATAGTCCCCGTTTTTCTAATAATATTTCATCATTTGACTTTTCAAATAATTCTCCCTCTTCCAACTTAGTTCCAGAATTACCATTAATAATATCCATCAATTCATTAACGCGTTCAGGATCACATCCTATCGCTGTTCTTGTTTTTGAAAATTCATCATCCTGATATAAATTCTCTCTTTTAAAAACAGTATCGGCAATTTCGTTGTCAGTTTCTGAAACTTCTTCTGACTCTAAAACCTCTTCAATTGACTTTTCCAAAGTTGCAATACTTTGGGGATTAGAAAAATGTTCATCATCCACTGGCGCTACAATAACATCTTCATCTTCAAATAACGATGTATTGACGGTATCAGCTTCACGATTTGCAATTTCTCCCAAAAAATAATGATATGTATTGCGAACTAGTTCAATCAACTGCTGATCATTTTGATACTCTTCAAGCAGCTTAGCGTATGTTTTATCTAGTGTTTCAATATCCATATCACTAGACATCCCTAATAACGGCGAAAATATTTCCATTGTATCGTAACGTGCAAAAAGAAAAATATTAATAATTTCTAAATTATTTCTTGCAATTTTAAATACCCTTGGACCAATCGATTCTTGTACCAAGCATAAATCACTTAGATAAATTACATTGATTAAACATTGATTAGCTGCATAAAGAAGATTTGGATAGTTTGCAATTACAATTGCCTCACTTGGTTTGCAGTTCATTTGTTCAAGAGTTGTTTTTAAAACAGCAGTATCTGGTAATGGTAGATTATCGCTATCGCCGCCAATAACAAAATCAACTTTGTCATACAATCTTGTTAATTGTAAATATTGAATTGCACGTTTTGTTTTATGAGTTGAAACCACAGCAATTTTAATCTCTTTTTGTTTAAAAAATTGTAACAGTTCATCCGTTCCCTCTTTTTTTATTGTCTCAGGCTTTAACTTTGCATACTCGTATAAATCACGTTCAATCAACTTATTAATATCATCGGGATTAATATCTTTAGAAATTGGAAAATCATTATACATTGTTTTCATATTTCCAAGGGCTTCCTCGAAAATATCTTTAGTTAATTCAAAATTGTGAGTTTTACAAATCCTTTTAAAATAATTAAATCTAAGCCGATTTAGATCTAATAATCCTCCATCCAATGATAAAATAACTACTTTTATATTGTTAATAGTTTGTTTGTAGAACATTGCCAGATCACTCCATTCACCTAGTAATTATAGCATAGCTAATGTCATTTTTCATTAAATTTAACTTGCTTTTATGTTTAAATAGGTGTATTATAATATCTGTCCTCTCTCCTTAGCTCAGTTGGTAGAGCAACAGACTCTTAATCTGTGGGTCCACGGTTCGAGACCGTGAGGGGAGACCATTAATAAATTTCCGTAATTCTTATTTATATAAGTTTTACGGTTTTTTTATTATAAAATAAAAAACACTATGTCATGCATAGTGTTTAAAACATCGTCGCCATTAACAATACTGCGATTAGATTTTTTGCAGCATGTAAAATGATCGGAGCTATAATTGTTTGACGTTTTTCATATACGATTGAAAAAGATAAACCTGCCATCATATATGGAATCAATTTAATCCATTCACTCATATCACCAGCTAAAATATAGCTGTAAACATGTAACAAGCCAAATAGGAATGCTGAAATCAAATGAGCCCAAACCATATTTTTTTGTCGTAAACTGTTGAAAATCAGACCTCTAAATAACAACTCTTCAATAAATGGTGCAATAATTACTGATTGAAAAAACATTAATAGAAAATTAGATTGCACAAGAGTTTCCACTAATGTCTGGTTAGCTGCTTCGCCTGATTGAGGGGCTACAAGATTGACAATCAGTTCCCCTGCAATTGAAAATAAATATGCTAAACCAATCCCGATCGTAAGCACCCATATTATATTTTCCAAAAAGTCTTTTTTAAAAACAAGCCAGTTTTCTTTAATAAAACCCTTAAACACAATAATCAAAGGAATAGCAGTTGCAATTCCAATGAATAAATTAAAAAATGCATTTAAACTATTAGTTGAAAAATCATTAGCTATATATACTGTATATAGCTTCAAAAAATAATTAATTACAATTGGTGCAAAATAAAGATACCAGGGAAAAATCAATATGACCCCTATCGCCTTTTGCCTACTATTTAATTTAATTTTTTTTATCAAATTCAAATTAACACCTCGTTAAATATTATTTTTATCTTCTAAATCAATTTCTTCAAAAAATACTGCTAAACTAGTATTTAGTTCAGCACCAAACAAATAAGTAGTCAAAGCCGCCACGATAATATTCAAAATTAATGGAATCGGTAAAATCATCTCAACAACAGCAGAAAGTACTAATACTAAGATAGCCCATCCTAAATATGACAAATACAGCATAAATAAAGTTCGTTTATGTCCTTTCATTAAACGAGCTGATTCACTCATTGCCTTGGCACCGCGTATATTATATTTTTCTAATACAAAAGGTGTTAAAGCAAATACCAAACTATAAATAAACGCTACAATTGCAATAATGATGATACCAATAAAAAAGATTACTCCTAGTGTTCCTAATGCTTCAATTACAGTTGGATCATTTAAATATGCACTTACATTAGTAGAGTATACAGCAGCTTGCTCAATAATTGCTCCTAATTGAGAAAAAACATTACTGTCTACTGTAAATCTAGCAATTACGAATATGATTAATCCAAGCAGCATCATAATCACCAATAATAATATTTCTCTAATAAAATATGTGCCAAATAAATCTTTAAAACGTCTTAATCCGACTACCCCATCTTGTTCAATAGTGACCTCATCACCTTGTTCATTGACTGTTTTTAATGCAGTTACCACATTCCCATGACCAAAGGGCAACATTATAATAGTTACAATCAATGAAAGAAATGGTATCACCCCGCCAATTTCTGAACCAATATAATTAGCCAAAGTTGTTATTACACTAATAAACACAAATACTGTAACTATATTATTACGATTAACTAAAACACTTTTAGCCTTTAATTTAATATCACGAACATTCATCTTTCCTCTACCTCCATGGGGCTATTATAGCAAATATCTGACTCAAAAGGAAACTATTTAATATCCAAGCTTGTCTTAATTGCTTGATTGATCAGATTCATTACTTGGCTATCAATCATTCCAACTTTTTCTTTAATTCGCTGTTTATCAATCGTTCTAATTTGTTCTAGTAAAACTACACTCTTTTTTTCCAATGAACTGCAATCAACCATCACATGGGTTGGTAACGGATTTTTTGTTAATCGTGAAGAAATTGGCGCAATAATCACTGTTGTCGAATATCGATTGCCCTTATTATTTTGTAAAACAATCACAGGTCGATATCCTCCTTGTTCACTCCCCACTACCGGAGATAAATCAGCATAATAAATTTCCCCTCTATGTATCATATCTACAACTCCTTTAGTGCAGTATATGAATTAGAACTTTTTTTATTCTATGAAAATCTTTTTACTAATCGGATAATTATGATATGATATTTGCGTGGAGGTAAAAAGATGATAACAGCAGTAATTTTTGATATGGATGGTTTAATGATTGATAGTGAGAGAGTTACATTCGAGGGATATAAGCATGTATTAGCTAAACATAATTTAACATTATCATTAGAAGCCTATAAAACTCTTTTAGGAAAGCCTGTTAAAGCAGTCTATGAGCTTTTCCATAAAGATTATGGCGACGATTTTGATGTTGAGGAAACAATTAAAGCAGTTCATCAATATATGGCTGACTTATTTGAAAATGAAGGGGTTCCTTTAAAAGAAGGATTAATTGAGTTACTAAAGTATTTAAAAGAAAACGACTATAAAACAATTGTTGCAACCAGTTCACAGCGTCATCGTGTTGATCATATTTTAGAATTATCTGGTTTACAAAAATATTTTGATGATTCCATTTGTGGTGACGAAGTAACAAAAGGAAAACCTGATCCTGAAGTATTTTTAAAATCATGCCAAAAATTAGGAATTACGCCCGATGAAGCTCTGGTTCTCGAAGATTCTGAATCCGGAATTAACGCTGCCTATAGTGCAGGCATTAAAGTAATTTGTATTCCTGATTTAAAATACCCTGATCATAAGTTTGCGATAATGACTAATAAGATCATGGACAATTTATCAAATGTCCGTGATTATTTGGCGAATGAAAATCATTAAATAAACACCAAGAATTAATTCTTGGTGTTTATTAATTTATCGATAAACATAACAATTCTTTGTGTATTATGACCATCTTGATATTTAAAAAACATATCTCTAAATGCCTTAATATCATATTTTTTATTACCTTGCAAGGCTGCAATAACTTGCGTTTCATTATAACAGATTGCTCCGGGCATGACCCTTCGATAATCCACAAAACATCCTAATGTTTCAATATATTCATCTAAATCCGGAACAAAAAAACACATTGGTTTATTTAATAAGGAATAATCAAAGATAATTGATGAGAAATCAGAAATCAAGACATCACAAACTGCGAATAAATCATGAGTATTTTCATGATTCATATTAATCACTCTAGAATCGTCTGATAGCGTAGTTTTCAATAACAATGGGTGAAATTTAAAGATTATTACGTATTCTTCTCCCAGTGCATTTAAAACTGCTTGAGCATCAAAGTCAACTGTTTTAAAACCCTGATAAATATTTCCTCTAAAAGTCGGTGCATATAAAATAACCTTTTTTCCTTTTAGAATCGGATATCTACTATACATACGTGCTTTCGCTTGTGTTAAATAATATGGATCAACAAGATGATCCGCACGTGGCATTCCTGTAATAATAACGCCCTGCTCGGAAACGTTGAAAGCTTCTTGATAAGGCTGCTTCCAATAATCACTATTTGCAATCACATAGTCATAATTTTTAATAGGATATTCACGTTTGATAGCATTTCCAAACTTTTTGATTGCTCCAGTCGCATGCCATACCTGAATAACTTTAACGCCAGGTCGTTTAAAATTACTAATTACATAGTTATTGTCTGTAATCAAAACAACTTTAGAAGTATTAATTACATAAATTTGCTTAATACAGTTTAACATATACAAAAAATTGTTAATTAAACTTTTTTTATTATAATTTATTAATACCATTTTTAAACTATATTTGTTTTCTTTTTTTAACTCCTGATAAATAAGTTCAAGATCACTTTCAAGTTGATTCGACTCTAATGAAATAAAGGCTATTTGTCCTTGCTTGATTGAACATCTTAAAACAAATATATTGGCTATTTTTAAGATAATATTAATAATAATTTTCTTTATTCCCATCTCATCACCTACTTTAATAAAATTTCAATAACCCGTTTACTCGCATTGCCATCTTCATGATTATTAAACTGTTCATTAAATATTTGCAATCGATTATAGTCAAATTTTTCAGAGAAAATTTTTTGGATCAATTCATCCTCACTTTCAATAACATCGCCTGGTAAATCATGATAAATATCTAAATAAAAGCCTCTTAACTCATCACGATAAGTGTCTAAATCATACATAAAAAAATAAATTGGTCGTTTTAATATTGCATAATCAAAAAATACACTTGAATAATCTGTAACTAAGACATCGGCAATTAAATACAAGCTGCTAATATCTTCTTTAGGATCAATGTAGTAGACAAATTCTTTAACTGCCTCTAAATCAAAATCATTTACAATTAAATAATGGGGTTTAAAAATAACAATATAATCTGTACCTAGAATTTTTTGCCACTTTTTAAAGTCAACTTCTAATTTAAATGTATACCCTTTTAAATTATATGAATTGTCACGCCAAGTTGGCGCATATAAAATTATCTTCTTACCCTCAGGTAAATTTAATTTATCTTTTATTTTTTTTATATCATCAGAATTATAATTTGATAAAATATCATTTCGTGGATATCCCGTTTCAATCAAGCGCTCTCTCTCAATCGCAAAAGCACTTTGAAAGACTTCAGTTGTAAAAGCACTAGGACTAATCATATAATTATACTTACTTACATCATTATCGTAGGTTGAACGCATTTCTTCAACGCTCATTTCACTACGATAAAAGGTTGTTCCTTCTGGAACTTCAATATCATGTGCTAATTTTTTTAATGGTGTCCCATGCCATGTTTGTAAATAAACTTGGCTATCTTTTTTCAAAACATATTTTGGGAGCTTGCAATTAGCAATCCAATATTTACTACGCGCTAGATAGAAAAAATAAGCAATACTAAAATACTCAATAATTCTAGCATTTTCAATTTTTAATTTTTTTTGTTTATGATTTTTTATTGCATAAATGCAACGATAATCAGCATATTGTGAATGTTTTGAAAGATATTGGTGAATTGCCATTGGATTATCAGAATAACCGCGACCATGAAAAGAAATAAAAAGAATTGTTTTTTCCTGACAAGGAATAAATCGATATACGAATCGATATAAAATTCTGATTAACTTACCGAGTAGTTTCTTTAATATTTTCATTTACTTTCCTCCCATAAAAATAAGGGGTAAACCCCTTATTTAAAAACTGCTTCAACAACTCGCATAGCAGCATTCCCATCTTCCCATGAACAAAAACGTTCATAAAATTGTTCATAACGTTGTTGATATTCTTGATTCAAACTATTCAGATTCTTGATTTTATCAATAACTTCTTCAGTAGTATAAACCAATGGTCCTGGTAATTCTGTTTCCATATCAATATAAAAACCTCTTAATACATCACGATATTTATCTAAATCATACGTATAGAATAACATCGGCCTTTTTAAATTAGCATAGTCAAAAAACACACTAGAATAATCCGTAATACAAATATCACTAATTAAATAAATTTCTGTAATATCATCATACTTACTCAAATTATACGCAAACTCTTCTAGTCCCGTAACATCTAATGCATCAGCAATATAATGATGTGTTCTTAACAATACAACATATTCATCACCAAGCTGCTGCTTTAATAAATCTAAATCTAATTTCAATTTAAACTTATATTTACCATTTCCATAATACTCATCATCACGCCATGTCGGAGCATACAAAATAGTCTTTTTATCTAGAGGAATCCCTAATTTTTTCTTCAATTCTAAAGCTATTGCATCACGGTTTGGTAACGATAATAAATCATTTCTTGGATATCCTGTTTCCAGCATGTTACCATCGTACATAAAACAACTTTTGAAAATATCACTAGAGAATTTATTCGGTGCAATCAAATAATCCCATTCTTGTTTTTGACGATAAAATTGAGCTTTATAGGTCGGCGAAGCAGCAGTAACCTCTTCTTGATCAAACGCTAAACGTTTCAGTGGCGTTCCGTGCCACGTTTCTAAAAAAACTTGTTCCTCCCGCTTTCTAAACCATAATGGCTGACGAATATTAAAAACAAAATATTTAGAAACGCCTAAATAATAAGCATATTCCCTTGTGAATCTTTTGACAATCTTACCTTCGTAAGGCAATTTTTCTTTAGGATCATTTAATACCCAAATAAACTTATATTTACCTGGATAATTCTTCGCCAAATATTCATAAATATATTTAGGTGAATCTGCATAACTTTTTCCCATAAAAGTTTCAAACATAACCGTATTTTCTTCAAGCGGTTTATTAATATATTTATGACGATATAAATATTTATTCATCTCGTTTTTATTTTTTAAGATCTTTTTAAACTTTATTTTTGCTAAATGCCGGCTTACAGTCTTCTTTGCTAACTCAAGATCACCATTTAGACCAGCTTTGATCATTTTTTTACTATAACGAGAACTTTTATTCAATAAACGAGGATGAATATTTTTTAATATTTCTCCCATTGCTTTAAATCGTTCGTTACGCCAAATATCATCTTTACTGCGCCGAATCTTTCGTGCAAAAAACTTTGTGTAATATCTAAGCATTTTCGAATCTAAATAATAACGAATATAACTATCTGGAGCTACTAAAGAAGCACTATAGCGATAAGCCATCAAAAATTCATCAAATTTATTTTCAGAATCTTTTATTTGTGATAAAGCAGGTGTATTGATTGGATCATTATGTTTTCTTTTAACAAAAATTGCTTGTTCAACACGATCAAAACTCTTTGCGTAATTAACTAATTGGATTACAAAAGGAACATCAGTGTAATAGAAAAAATCTTCGTTAAAACGAATTTGATGCTCATCAATCAGTTTCTTTTTTATTAAAACATTTAAGACAGAAATATTACGAATAGCATGTCGGCTCCGAATTAAAACATCTACCATATATTCATCAACATTATTTTGGTCATATACTTTTTCAATAAATTTATCATCATAATCATGATCTTTATCTTTTAAGTTTAATTCATTATTTTTTTCATCACCCATGGTCTCAAAAACTTTCTTTTTGAACCATGTAAAGCGTCTAATTCCTGCAACTAAATCTAAATCATTTTGATTAGCACAAGTAATTAATAATTTTAAAGTATTTGGCATCAAATAATCATCACAATCAATAAAATAGATATATTCACCACTTGCCTGTTCTAAGCCAATATTTCTTTTTTTAGCAACACTAGAATTTTCTCCAGCTTCAAGGATTTTTAAATTAATATCATACGCTTTGATATCTTGATCAATCTCTTTTTTATTATTTACAACAAGTAAAGTTTCATAATCATTTAACCGCTGTTCATAAACACTTTCTAGACAATCATGTAAATACTGTTTGTAACGATCGTAAGGGATAATTATACTAAGTTTCATCTTTACACCTATTTATGTAGATCGTCCTTAATTTTTGTTGTTGAAATACCATCAGTTCTTGGTAAATAGACAACTTCACAGTAATCCTTTAAAAAATCAAATTTACCTTCCCAATCATCACCCATTACAAATACATCTACATCATGTTCTTGAACATCTTTAATTTTTTGATCCCAAGATTCCTCAAAAATAACTTCATCAACGTATCTAATCGCCTCTAAAATCAATTTTCGATCATGATCACTATGATATGCCTTTTTCCCCTTCTGCGCATTAAATGCATCACTACTTACCGCAACAATCAAGTAATCACCCAGCGCTTTTGCTCTTTTAATAATATTCAAATGACCTACATGAAATAAATCAAATGTTCCGTATGTAATAACCTTCTTCATTATTTTCACCTATCCTTTTATCCGATCTAAAACTTTTTCCCAAAATCCAATTTGAGGATTTTGAACAATTCGTTTTTTAAATTTATTATCTCTTATTTTAGCCTTTTCTTTGTTCGTTAAACTGTTATAGTAATCAACATATTCACCATAATGATCACATACTTCCCCGACTTCACCATATTCTTTTAACATTCCTCCCTCAATCCACATTGCTGTTTGACAAAAATTTCGAACTTGAGGCAATGAATGTGAAATAAATATAATCGTTTTACCTTCATCTTTTAATTCATTCATTTTATTTATGCACTTTTGTGCAAAACCTTTATCACCTACCGATAAAGCTTCATCAACGATAATAATATCTGGATTTAAATATAAAGAGATTGAAAAACCAAGTCGTGATTTCATCCCGCTAGAATATTTTTTTACAGGTTGATATAAAAAATCTCCTAGCTCCGCAAATTCAATAACACCATCAATAATCTCCTGAATCTGCTTTTTTGATAGTCCTAATAAAGCACCTTTAACATTAATGTTTTCTAAACCTGTTAGCTGTTTATTTAAACCGGTATTAATAGCAACCAATGATTGTTCACCATTAATATGCATGACACCCTCATCGATTTCGCTAATTCCCGCCAAGATAAGTGACAGAGTTGATTTTCCTGAGCCATTAGTTCCTAAAATCCCTACTACTTCCCCTTGTGGGATTTCAAAACTAATATTTTTTAAAGCATAAAATCTTTTTGTTTCACTACTTTTAGTATTACCATCATTTTTCTTTTTCAATTTATATATTTTTGAAACATTTTCAAATTTAATTGCGTAATTTTCCATTTCTACCACCTAGATCATATCAATAAATTTATGTTTGAATTTATACATCATATAACAGCCAACAACAAACAGTATTCCAGTAATCCCCCAGAAAGCCAGCATTTGTTTCCAATAATGCATAAATCCAAGGTGATATAAAAAACAATCTCGATACCCACATACAATATAATAGATTGGATTGATTTTCATGACAAAACGAATAATATCAAACAATAACGTCTGTTCACTAAAACGAGAAATCGGCCATAAAATAGGTGTTAAATATAAAATCAAACGCATACACGCTAAAATCAACTTACGAGTATCTCGAGCAATCATATTAAGCACAGATGTAATCATCGCTAAACTCACAGCAAAACAGCAGGCCGCAAAGCAATAATATATAATTCCCAACCACTCGATTGATGGATAGACACCTTGAGTACAATAAAAAATAATCATTAAAAGCAATATACAGGCATGATTAAATAATTCCTTTAAAACTACCGTAGCTGGTAAAACACTAACTGGAAATTTCATTTTAGTAATTACACCCGTCTTTGAAAAAATGGCATTAGCCCCTTGAGTAATACAAGGATTAATAAAAAACCAAACAACCATTCCCGCCAACATCCATTGAATAAAAGGAATTCCATCTACATCTTTACGATTCATTACTAAACCAAAAACAAAATAATATGTTAAAATTTGAATTAATGGATTAGCAAAATTCCAAAAAATCCCCAAACGGGAATCACGAATATCAGATAATAATTCATATTTCGAAATTGAATATATTCTAAATAAATTTGTGAAATTCTCTTTTAGAACATATTTAATACTTTTTAGCATTTTCTACCTCCAAAGCTACTTTTATTTACAACAATAGCATTATAATTATAGCACAATGATAATGCAATTAAAATATCTTTATTTTAGGGGGAAAATATAAAAAAAGAAGGTGTTTTTACCTTCTATTTACTCATCCAGCTTTCGTCACTTGGATCTTTTTTCCAAGCCTTTAATTTTTCCATATCAGCTTCTTTAATATAGTCATTTTCTTTTGCTACACCGATCAATGTATCATAATCAGTCAATGTTACATATTTACATTCAGCCGCTTCAAAATTAATTGTTGCTTTTGGTAATCCATATGTGAAAATAGCAATCATTCCAATTACTTCGCAACCGGCTTTTTTTAGCGCTTCAACGCATTCTAATGAACTCCCCCCCGTTGAAATCAGGTCTTCTACCACAACAACTTTCATGCCGGGTTCTACTTTTCCTTCGATCCGATTGTTACGACCATGGCTTTTTGCCCCACCACGGACATATCCCATTGGTAATTCCAAAATATCTGCCACTAATGCAGCATGAGCAATTCCCGCAGTAGCTGTTCCCATTAAGCATTCTGCTTCTGGAAAATTTTCTTGAACTAATTTAGCTAGCCCAGTTTCTACATCTTTACGAACTTTTGGATATGATAATGTTAAACGATTATCACAATAAATCGGTGATTTAATTCCACTAGCCCATGTAAATGGTTCATTTGGTCTTAAAAAAACCGCTTGAATATCTAATAAATCTTTAGCAATTAATTCTTTCATTATTCTTCTCCTCTACCCTTGAAAATCTTGATATACTTTTTTATATGTTGCGTATGGATCAGCAGATCCAGTAATCGTTCTACCTACTACGATATAACTAGATGTTAATTCGCGTGCCATCGCCGGAGTAGTAACCCGTTTTTGATCATTTACGCTATCATCAGCTAAACGAATTCCTGGCGTTACTGTTATGAATTCCATTCCTAAATTATCATGAATCACTTTAGATTCTAATGGTGAACAAACAACACCATCAAGTCCTGCTTCTTTAGCATTAGTAGCCCACTTTAAAACGACATTTTCTAATGTATCGTTAATTAAAAGCTCGTTATCTAGCACTTCTTGATCAAGTGACGTTAAACATGTAACGGCGATACATAAAGGTCGTTTATCACCTGTCTTGCCTGCTTCTAATCCTTCAATTGCAGCTTTCATCATTGCGATACTTCCTGAAGCATGAACATTGACCATATCTACTTCTAATTTTGCTAGTTGCTTCATTGCACTTTTTACAGTATTAGGAATATCATGTAATTTTAAATCTAAAAAAATGTTATGTCCCATTTCTTTAATCATTTTGATGATTTCAATACCTTCACCATAAAATAGTTCCATTCCAACTTTTACATATAGTTTTTCATCATTGAATTTTTCCAAAAATTCTTTTACTTCTGCCTTATTTTGAAAATCCAAGGCAATACAAATTCTACTATCTGTCATACATACCTCCACATTAATTTGATTATATCAAATTATCAAAATTAATACATTATTAAATTAATTTTTTATGCAAATACTTTTTTCAATTTTATATGATTTTTTCTTAGGGTTATCCGGAATATCATTTTAATTATTTTAATTTAAACCAATAAAAAATAATTTTCTTACCATTTTATAAATAATTATAATTGCTATCAACCTGTGCGCTCGTTCTTTAAACAGGATGGCAAAACTGTCGTTTTAAACCAGCAATTAATAATCTAACGAAGAATCAAATTCAAAAAAAAGTATATCCTAACTTCTGCATAGTTAAGATATACCAGTTTAATCCCGTAGGGATTATCCCATACGGTTATATACCGTCCTCTATAATGTGCATTTTAGAACCATTTTTTTATTTATGTTTAATTTTTAGCAGAAATTTAGCAGTTGATATTTATATTTAAATACTAGACTTTAAAAAAGTATTTGTATTTTTTCTAAATAATGTATTGTCCTTTGACATATCCATATAACCTCCTTTAGTATCTTAGTGTACAAAACACTTTTATTCAACACAATCTTGAGTATTCATTGCTTTTTTTATTATAATACTAATGAGGTGTTAAATATGAATTTAAAGGACAGAAAACTGCAAGAAGCAAAAACAAAATTAAAGGTACTGGAAGAAAAACTGAAACTTTTAGAAATATCTGACATACCAAATAAAGATGAAATGATCATTAATTGCAAGCATGATATTGAAAAACAAAAAAGAATTATAAGCCATACCACAAGTTATCTAGAATAAATATGTAAGTTACTAATAGCTACAATGCTTAAAGGAGCGCTCTAATCGAACACTCCTTTATCACTATAACTCTCTATTTTTTTGATTAATCTTCCACTTCGATTGCTTCTACAGGGCAAGATTCAGCAGCTTCTTTAGCTGAATCGACATCATCACCAATAACAGATGATAACCCTTCATCATTCATTTCAAAAACATCTGGTGCAACACCTACACAAGTTCCACACCCAATACAAGATTCATTTACTGTAATTTTAGCCATTGTAAATCCTCCTTTATGTGTTTACTATATAATAAATAACTATATTTTACAATATGTTTTTCCATACTAAAAAGTATTACTTATTCAATCAAATATTGAGTATTAAGTATATGAGTTGATAAAAAATGACAAATAACTATAATTGATATTGTACAATTATTGATCCCCACTATAATTCCAATAGTTGTATAATAGGGTATGGTCCTCCTTTCCCCTTAGCCATACCCAACCAAGAGCACAAAAAAGATATCTCCTCGATAGAGCCTTGTGCTCTTTTATTTAAAAGTTTAATACATTTGCATATTTTGTATAATGTAGTAGAATAGATTGCGTACAAATATTATTTTTGTACAATAGAATATTGTTCCTCTCCCATTAACAATATTCGAAAGTATACAAAGAGTACAAGTTCACCTCTCCCGTTTTGGGCTTGTTCTCTTTTTTGTTAGCTAAAAAAAACAATATTGTGCAACATAATAAATTAATATATACTAAGATTATAGTATGGTAATTGTAAATACCATGCTTCCAGCATAATTAAAATTATGCTAAAGAAAACACAGCGTTCCATTCCCATGTCGCTGTGTTTTTCTTTTTACAATAAAAGATGTACACCATCTATATATATTATACCTTTTAGAGTGTATTTAATTTATAAAAATTATGATTAAAATAATTATTAGTGAGCATAACATATATGTGTAATTATTAATACATCACACATTTTATTATAGATCCTTTGTTAAAATTCCACTGTATATTAAAAAGCTGATTTATTAATCAGTTTTTTAATTAATTCTAATAAAATATATTTAAATTTTGTACTGTACACTAATATAACTGCATATATATTAATGTATAATTTCTTAATTGTACAGCAAAATTAATTTTGCGTCATCTTTATACTCATCTTTAAAGATTGTTAAATTTGTTTTGCCATCTGTAAACAAAAAAGCCAGATAATAAAAAATCTGGCTTTTTTGCATATCTAAATTTTACTGTACGAAATTAATTCATTTTTAATATCGTCTATTGACTCCCTGATCATTCTCAATTCCTTAATTACTTTATCAAGATCCTTCCCTTCACTTTCTAGAATTTTTTTAGCGCGGTTGAGCATTTCTGCTAGTTCATCTAGCCTTTCCATACTAAATCTCCCCTTCTTATAAATTATAGCATATGATGTATATTGCTGTATGCTATAAATTTATAGACTATAAAGGACTCAAAGAATTAAAAGATTAGATTTTTAATTTATTTCATAACAAAAAGAACACCTTTCAAAGTGTTCTTACATGACTAAAACTTATCTAAATTAAAACTTGGTGGTACATCATTTGGATTAAAATTTTGACCATCCAAATCTGATAAATCAAAATATATTAAGGAATCCCTTGTGACTCCCCAATCTTTTTGTGATTCAGCAGAATCTTGAATCTTATTAAATGCCTGACGAAACATTGTATTATGAGCTTCTTCACGATTTAATAAGAAATCAATTGTTTCCCTAACACCACTGTCATCTATTTGACGATATAAATTTTGATAAACAACCTTTGCACGCTGTTCAGATGCTATATTAGACAAAATATCAGCGGCAAGATCGCCTGTTTCATTAACATATGCTGCAGTCCACAAATAACCAGATGCATTTGCCAGCATCGGGGTTAATCCTGTTAATACATGTGCCTCAACACTTCCAATATCTGCCTCGTTAGCATTTGGATTCTCTCCATTTAATAAATTTATCAATTGTGCAATCATTTCTAAATGAGATAACTCTTCCGTTGCAATATCCAAGAATAAATCTCTGATTTCTTTATCCTTAATACGAAAACTTTGAGCGAAATATTGCATCGCCGCCTTTAATTCTCCCTGTGGTCCACCCAACTGTTCCTGTAAAAGAGCTGCATAATTAGGGTTGGGACGATCTACTTTTACTGGACATAAATACCGACTTTCATATTTAAACATTACTTTCACCTCAAAATAAGTATTGTCCATATTTTTTATTTCTATACGGGAAAACCATTTTAATGTTTTATTTATCATAAATACTTTATTTTACTTAGTCTAATTTTCATTTATTTTTCCCTATCTATTAAAATAATTATCTTTTTATTCCAAAATCGTTCCACAATTTTTTTATTTGTAATCAAAAACACTTTACATACGTATATACGTATGTTATAATAATATTGTAAAGAAAGGAGGTAATTAAGTTGTGGATAAGAACAATTTAAAAGACTTACTCGATATTGTATATAAGCTAATTCAACTTGCAATCGCTTTAGCAACATATAATATCTACCGTAAGTCTCACAAGGGGAAGTAATTCCCCTTACCTATAATATATTATACCATAACTTAAAACAATATCTATGAAAAGTGAAAAAATTTTAAATCTCTTGATCGGTCTTATTCTAATAGATTCTATACCTGATTTGCTTGAATTCAACAACTCACTTTTAGGAATCGTAAAATTAATCATTAATATATTGACAGTTTTAATTTGTCTTTATATTTTAAAAGAGGTAAACAAGAATGAATGAACGGCCACAGGAAAAATACGACAAAAAAAATATGGCTTTTGTAAATGCCAAATACAAAAAAGAATTTGTACAGGAATTCAAGTCGGCTTGTAAATCTCTAGGAATCTCGCAAAGTGAAGTATTTCGCGAAGCAATGATCGAAACAATTGAAAAAGCAAAAAAACCTAACTCAAAAAAATGAGTTAGGTTTGATTTTTAAATATTTATTATTGATATATATTTTTTTACCATATCCAGAAGTGATTATACTATGAGATAGCCCCTTATGTATAAGGGTGTATTCTATTCGGGTATTTAATTTGCTACCATGAACATCTTCAGCACCGTGTTTTAGATAAACTTTATTCATAAGCATAAACACCCATCTGATTTTGGAGTTCTTCAGATAGCTCGTAGTATTTCTGGTATTGAGATTTATAATAATCTCTATCGCCTTGAGTATCCTGTAATTCTCGATTTGTTAACTCCAGCTTAATTTTTAGATTACGGGATACTTGTTTTTCTTGTACCAGGGCAATTCCTAATAGTAATGATAACAGCACTAGAATGGCTAAAATTGATACTTCTATGTGTTTCATATTGCTATACCTTTTTTAAATATTGCATAGAAACCCATCCGCTTGGACATTTTCCCCAACCATTTTGAATTTTAGAGATAGTTACACGTGTACCACGATCCAAAGCGCCATCCTTGTCTTTATCGTGATTTTTACCATCAGCGGTTAATTTGTTATGACCAACTGGTTTTCCGTTTGGGGCATCACGCACAATTAAATCAGAGGCAGTTACTTCATAAGTACCTAAAGTGTTTGATGTGTTATTAGAACTTACTTTTTCAGTATATTCTAATTTAACCCAACAAGCGCCAGTATATCCCCAACCATTTTGTTCTTTTGAAATGTTTAAGACTGTTCCTTTAGCATAAGCAGTAACTTTGCTTCCTGAAGTGCTTGGAGTAGAACGACCGTTCAATCCTGAGTTTGCAGTAACTTTAACCTTATAATTAACTGAAGATCCGCTAGAAACTCTTTCAGTATATTCAGCCGAAATCCATCCTTGACTGATATGTAACCATCCATTAGATTCTCTATCTACAGCAACTACAGTTCCTTTAGCTAATGCAGTTACTTTAGAAGCACTAGCAGAAGCAGCAGAACGAACATTTAATCCACTATTTGCAGTAATTCGTACTTGATAATTTACTGATGTTCCATTATCTGGTGTTGGTTGTGGTAATGGTTGAGCATTTCCGTCAAGATTAGCTTGTACCATGTTTAAAAATCTTTGCCACCCCATATCTAGTGTTCTATGTGGGCAATATTTATCAGCAAAATCTTGGTGTTTTTTAACTTTATCAATACCCCAGCCATGTGCTTTTAAACCATCTGCAATAAGTTTAGCGGCATTTTGTTCAGCTTTATTAAATCTATCGCCACCAGATTTAGAATAGCAAATTTCAACATGAATACCATATAAATTTCCTTGTCCTCTTTTACCATCACCAGAAGCAAAAGCACTTCTATTCTCAGGTAAACCTTGAATGGCTTCTACATCATCAACAGCCCAATGAAATGATACTTTGTTATTGTTCCCAATCATATATGAAACTTCATTTTTTGCTGGAGCATCATTATATGTGTTGTGTACAACGTAAAATTGTGGTGTTCTTTCATAAGGACACTTAATATCATATTTGCTTGAGCTTACTAAATTTTGTTTGATTTCCATTTTGTTTTTCCTCCTGAATTTAATTTAAAAGAGCGGAATCACTCCGCTCCGTTTTCTACTCTCAATGGAAGCTGCTGCACTTTGTTATATAATCTTTCTGCTGTTCCATTACCTCCTAAAGCCCTGTAGGGATTATAAAGGTAGTCCAGTTCCTTTAGATCATCAGCAGTAACATAACCGATTATCAGCAACCGCTCACAAAAACGAACGATACGTTCATGTAACATTGCACATAGCGCCTCTTCCATAACAATTTGTCTTTTAGTCTGGTCTAATTTCTCCTGCTCTCTTTTTTCTTCGAGTTTTTTTCGACTTTTCTTACTGTCTCTGGAATTAGTTACAAGATAACCAACTGCAGCAGTTAAGACAATAGACCATGTACTCATTAAAAATTCTTGCATCAGGATCTGTTACTCCTCTTTTTTATTTTCGATAATTCGAGTAAAAGCCTGATGCAATCCGGTACTAGCTAAACCGCATACTGCACCGGCTACAACTGTTTCTACTGTTACATTTCCGGATACGATGCAGTTTAATGCAGCACCCTCGAAAAACACAACTGTAGGAATCCATTTATTATCAACATCTTTTATCCATTTTTTAACAACATATCCAGTTGCTAGACATCCGGCCATTACGACCGGAACAAAATAATTTGAAATAAAACCTAAATCCATATTTTACCTTCTTTCCAGACGATTTTTATGCCATCCTGAGGCAATATAAAAAGACACATACTTCTGTGTCCTAATAACCAATTACTCTTAAAATATGTTCTTCTACTGCGTCAACTGCATTACCGTTAATAACCTGAGTACGGCCAGAAAGTGATACATTTTTTCCACTAAAAGCCAACTGACACCGATAAACAGTAGTAACACCATTTATAGCCTGTGCACGTTCCAAATGCATCTTACTGTCTTTCGTTGGTATCATCATATCCGAACACTGCCCCAAAGTAGAATGCGGACGCCAGATAACTTCTATATAGTCATAGTTCGTATAGTAATCTTTCAAAGTAAAATTAGCTGTTGTGTCGCCGTCGAAAAGAATAGTTCCCAACAGAATTTTTTTACCGTTCATATCTTTAAGTTTACCCATATTTCCTCCTGTTTTTTAAATCATCCAACACTCTCATCATAGTATACCGCTAATCCAAGTGTTTCTTTATGATCATTAAGCACATCGATAAGTTTATTAATATACTGTATTGTAGTCTTAATCTCACTCCATACCTCCCGAATATCGGCAGGATCGCTCATATCGATATCCGGCGGTACTGTAATTTTTGCAGGGATATTAACCGCCAATCAGATCACCCCACTTCTTTAAATCGTAAAGGTTTTTCCAGCTGTAGTTTTTTCCAACAAAATCCCACGTTCCTATAGAAACACGTATAATAAACTGCTCTTTAACTGCCAAAGTGGATTTTGTCAGTTCAACATCAAGAATTTTATAACTCATTTATCTTACCTCCACTTTAAACATTTCTTTCAGCGTTTCATCAGCAATAAAATATGTCACGATAAGATCGTAGCGGCCGGGCTCGTCTATACTTAGCATAAATTCAATATCGTGTTCATCTATTTCGCAGTCAATCTGCTTTATATTCTCACCATACTGCATAAGTTCAACGTATGCTCTGTTAATAGAAAAATTCTGTTCTTTCCTGCTGTGCACCGAAAAAACCGTTTTAAGATTTTCACCTGCAATCAGCTTTAATTCTTCACTGCACACGGCATTACCTCCCTTATCATACATTTATAGTCATTTTTAAACCTTACTGTTACATCGTAGTCAATAATTTTAATATGCCAGCATAAATTTGTAGTATCCACTTCAAATAATGCTTTAGACATATATCCTACATTTCCGGCTTTATCGTATGCATACAGATCAATATAGTATTCACCGGATAAATTAGGAGGCAGTTCCGCCTCCCATCTTTGTCCTTCAGTGAAATAGAAAATAATCTCAAAGTTTGGATTTTTTCCTATTACCTTTTCAACCATTAGTCTGTTACTTCTACTGCAACGACATACGTCTTGCCGCCATCGACCGGATTCGGTGTAATCGTAACGTTTGTAATTACCGGTGCTTTTGTATCCAGATTTAAAGTACGTGTAATTGTTGTATCGACACCGCTGGCACTTGTAGCTACAAATGTAACGGTATTAGCACCCTCAACTAAAGTAACGTTTCCTGTAAACGTACCGTCACTGATTGGTACATTCTGAGCATTTCCATTCCCTACTTTGACAGTTAATCTAGCTCCGTTTGTTGAACCGGCAAAAGCTACAGATGCATTTTTATGCCAAGAACCGTCTTCCGGACTGGTAATAGACAAGTTAGGTGCAGTTGCCAGTACCCTGAATGTCAACGTTACAGGTGTCGCAGCATTTCCATCATTGTCGCTCGCATTTACCGTAACAGTGTGTTCACCATCTTTTAATGCAGTTGCAGGAGTATAAGTATATCTAAACCCTCCCTCGATAGCGGACTTGCTCAATCCGCTTACTGCACTATTATCAATTTTTAATGTAACAGTAGATTCATTAACACCTGAATCATTGTCTTTAACTTCAAAACTGATTTCCGGTTTGTTTTGAGACATAAGCTGACCGCTTGTTGGCTTTAAGATTGTGATTGTCGGTGCTACTTTTTCTTTAACTACTAACCGCAGTTTAGAACCAAGTGTTTCATGCTTATCATCTACAGTCACTGCATTGCCGGCTTTGTCTGTTGCCTTTATCTGTACGGGATAATAATGTCCTTCTTTAGGATAACTGGAAGTTGCCGGGGCTGTTAATGTTGCCTCGTATTTTCCGGTCTGGTTGTTTAAAGTCAATGTAGTCGTAACCCCGTTGATAATTGCCTGTACTGTTTGTATTGCCATTTATTTGCTCCTTTCTTTATTCTTCATAAAAAACCAACTTAGATAAATCAATTGATGTATCACCAGTTTTTATCTCAGTTGGCAGTGTTATATTCTTATCTTTTAAATTTAAAGTATCTTCAAGATTATCAGAACCAAAAATGTGATCATCAACATATTTTTTTGATGCAAAATCACCTGACAGATCATGATACGGACCCCACGAACCATCAGCAAGTTGAAATCTTATCTGTGTCCCGTTCCATTCATAATTTCCCATATAGCTTATTGCTGTATTGATCCGCTCCTGAAGGTCGGCAGTTGCACTGTTTAATTTCCTTGCATTTTCAAGAATCTCATTAATTTCATTTTCAAAACGGGATTCAAACAGATTTGTAACTAAATTTGAAACCAGTGTTTCCCATGTACCATCATCGGGAAGTTTAATTCCTGACTCTGGTGCATTTGCAACATTAAAGTTAATAGGAAATGTTTTTATTTTGGTAGTATCTTTTATATATGCAAATGCGATTTTTATTTTTCCTCCACGTTTGAATGCATTAGCCGGAATTGTAAATGAATTATTCTGAAGTTCCCTAACTGTAGAAATCAGTACTCCGTTTTCAAACCATCCTACATACGGTACCACCGCATAACCGGAATAATCCTCCTGATTTTCCAGTTCGATAACAACCGGAATATTGGCACTCCCCTGAGCAGGAATAACATCAGTGCCACATGACAGATTCAAACCGTCAATTTTAATTTTTATCATTAAATTTTTCCTCCAGTCTTTTTATTCTGTTCTCCAGTTTCTGTACTTTTTGAATACCGGCCATCGAAAGGGCATTATAATCAACGCTGTAAATACCTTCATGGTTTTTATCCAGAATATACATGCTTAAAGGATGATCTATAATATCCTGTGCAACAATACCTATCGCATTTTCTTTTCCATTTTTATAATCAAATGTTTTTATTTTTAAAATATCAACTAATTCAGAGAGATCGATATCCTCTATATTCTTTTTTAATTTTTTGTCTGAACCTACTGTAATAGGAACCGATGATGAGATCGTTGAACCGCTGATATATATATGATTGGATGCCAGAAGCTGAACATTAGGACCGTCTACAGATGTTGTAGGCGGATTCGAATTTAAAAATCTAAGAACTGTATTAGTTCCCATAACAGCAGCAAAATCGCCGTTCCCAGAAAAACGGATATTTCTTCCTATCGTAATATCCTTATCTGTAGCTATATTGCTCCCATTTATTTCTCCACCTTCAATCGTCGAACCTTTTACCGTACCTGAAAATTCGGCATCAGTTGCTTTCATATATCTTGTTACAAGCTCACCTTTATCCATATCCCAATAGCTGTTGCCCTGCCTGTCGCTTAGAATACCGGTAATTATGTAGTCAGCAACTATACTTTCAAAGTTTATAGCAGTTCCCCACTTCCAGTCTGTATCAGTCTCGTTTCGCTTTTTTGCAATTTGAATGCCCTGAGTACCAATACACAGCGCCCCGAAAGTCGGACTGTCTTTATCTATGTCCTCAAACAGAATTGCTCTTACATCCTGCTTTTTGGCAATATCTTTCTGTGCTTTCAGCGATGTGGTCAGAAGATTTATCACACCGCTTATTTTTTCTGCCATTAGGGTATTGTTCGATTTATCGATAACTTTATCTACTCTGTTCATAACAGAATCCATATCACTAAAATAACTGCTTATATAATCTCCTAAAGTCAAAGTATCTACTTTTTTTGTGATCATATCATATGTCATAGAAATAACTCTGGCCTCAGTTGTTATGTTAAGTCTTCTGTGTCCGATATGTGCAGTATCACCAAGATTTACATTTAAAAGTTTCTTATAATCCTTATACATATCTGTTTTAGATAAATCGACCATATCGACATCATAGGTAATCGAAGGTACGTCAATACCGTTTTCAAACTCGTCTGCTGCCCTGTTTCTCAGCGCTGTATATAAATCCTCTAGAGACTCGCATACAGTGATTCCATTTTCTAAATCACCCTCCTGTGCATCCTCCTTGAGCTTTATATCCTGATATTCAATTACTCTGGTATATACCACAGGATATTTGTTTATATTTGGACTGTCGACCGTTTCATTATCCGGAAGTATATAACCGTTATAACTTTTTGGTATGATACGTGTTGCCACTTCGGTCATATCGACAGTTTCAGAGATTCCCATTAAATTAAATCCAAATTCTACACGAAGTCCATTGTCAGCACCAAGATGCTCATTAACTGTAACAGTAAAATTATCATAAGAAATTTCCCCGCCCCACCGGCTGGTGAAGCTGTTTTCATCATCGCCGTTTAGTGCCTCCATAAAGTTTTTTTGGATATAATAACTGGTATTCACAGCCTTGATATCTGATGATGCTGAGTATTTTTCATTAGATGCTAGCATAATATCAAGTGCTTCCTGACCGTTTTTTTCAGTAGGTCTTACATCAAAAAGAAAACAGTCATTTTTAGAATCGAAAAATATCGGATATGCAGTACATGTCACACTGCTGTCATTTTTTGTTATATTCCGGATCCTGAATAGCTGTTTTTTCCCTACTGGTGTTTCACTGCATATGACCGCATTTTCAGTCAGATATTCAAGTTTATCATCCACCGGGTGAGTCATAGAAACACTCCACGCACCGTTTAAATTCATAGTTAACATGCATTCTGTCGGATTCAGTGTCATGTCGCCATTCATGCTGTATTCTGTATTTTCAGGTTTGTATATTTCTATCATTATCTGCACCTCCAGTTGGGAATTATCATAAGTTCAAATCCATCTGTTATGGATATTTCATTCATGCCCTCTTTTAACTGCATATCTTCATAATCTCCACTGACAGCTGTATTTTGAAGCGTACCGTCACTGCGGTAGCTTATTTTAAGAAATGTATCAATTACAAGATTCTGACCAATATTGCATTTAATGTCAGTACCGTTTATTTCCAGATGGCAGACTCCTTCACCTGTAATAAAATAAAGCGGTCTGGTTCTTTCATAACCGTTATACAGGACTTTTTTATATGGATATTTATATTTTCCTGAAACCGAATAATAATACGGATCAAGAGTGACACCTACAGAAAACTTTCCAATTCTTTTTGATACTCTTTCATTAGTATTTATAACTGCTTTTTTTACACGATGATAAAACTCGTTATCGTCACTGAATTCAAGAGTTTTTGCATCTAGAAACATTTTTTTACACTTCCTGAATGTGTCATGCCACTGATCGGGCGCACACATATAGTTGAACGTAAGTGTAATCTCAATATCATCATATGTCCCCAGATCCTCATACAGTTTCCCGTCACGACCGGGAATATCATATTCATTGTAATTTTTAACAGGTGCAGGGATATCCGGTCTTGTTGTCGGCAGTATCTTCTGCTCAATACAGCTTATATCATTAATATAAATATCGTACACAGTACTAATACCCCCTTACCAGTCTCATACTTTTTTGATTTGCTGAAATTTCTTTTTCAACATATTTAGTAATATCCCTGCCGTTAAGGTCTGCTCTTACGTTTACTATAACGGTACTTTCATTTACGTTTTTTGCACTTGATTCGATTGCCGGATTATATGCAAGATTCATGTTCGATGCTAAGGAAGCTATCTCATCTTCAACACGCCATCTGTTATCCTTGATTCCTTTAGACAGACCAGACATCATATCCGGCATCCATTCTTCATATTCTCTCAACGGTCCTTTATCCGGGCGTGAAAAATGAAGCCAGCTGAAGACAGTATCTGCAACATCAGAAACCGCATCGACCACTTTTCCAATGGTACCGGTTATCCCGTCAACAAATCCGTCAATCATATCCGATCCCCACTCGATTGCTTTTCCGGGAAGACCTGTAAAGAAAGATGCGATTGCATCGATTGTGTCGCTGACCGCAGTGCTTACCTTGTTATACATCTCACTGCCCCAGCTCGCAAATCCATCGATTGAATCAGAAAGCCATTGAGATATTCCATCGAACATGTTATGAAAAAATGAACCGATATCATCTACATAGTCGCTGATTGCTGCCCCAAAATTTGCGAACTGATCCTGAAACCACTTTACGATTTCATCCCAGTTTTTAAATATAAGAATCACCGCAGCTACAACAGCAACTACTGCCAGGATCGTCGCAATTACAGGTAACAGTGACATGTTAAGAAGACCAAATCCGACAGCTGAACCCGATGCGGCAGTACCTGCCGCTGCTGCTCCGCCTGCCGCTACCCCTGCCGATGCCCCGAAAATTGAAAACAGAGAAGATACCGCCATTATTGCAGGAGAGAGGATTGTCAGAATTGTTATAATTCCCAAAATCACTCCTATAACAGCCTGAACAGGCGCGGGCAGTGAATTAAAAATTTCAATAAGTTCAGTTATAGCTTCTGTAATAGAAGTAAATACAGGCATCAGAGTTTCGCTCAAATCACTCAATGCTTCCTGATACTCTGCCTGTGCCTCATTATTTTCAATCAGAGCTTTATTGTTGTCCCGATATGCTTCTGCAGAAGCTATCAGCCCCTGGTCAGCCAGTTCCTGAAGTATCATATTGGCGCGTTTTGACTGGTCAGTCGTTGCCTGGAGTTTAGTATTAAAATCATCTTCACTCGTACCTGCCCAGTTTAATACATCAGCAAAAGTACCGGTAACAGTACCTGTCTTGACTGTTTCATTAACTGCTTCTGCTAACCCGTCAATAGGTATACTGTCACCATATTTTGTCCATGCTCCAATTGTTCCGTAAGTCAGTCTGGTCAGTTCTTCCTGACTTAATCCCAATGCCTGCAGGTTTGCTGTAGTTGTGGCAGCTGTCTGATCATCTGCCAGTACTCCGTACAGGATTTTATATGTTTCAGCAGTTTGTTCAGCTGTGTATCCTGCAAGCTGTGAGGATGCTTCAAGAGCACTCATTATTTTTAAATGTTCTTTTGATTCATCAACAATGCCTCTGATATTTTCAGCAATTGCCGAAGCAGCATCAGAAAGCTCGCTAGTTGCAAATGCGCCTTTGATGGTATCGCCTAGATTTTTTGTATCATTTTCAGCGTTTTTCGCCTCATCGCCTAATTTTGACAATCCGGTAGCTGCATCACGGCTTCCTTCTGCCATTTCATCCAGATACGAATTGTTGGTCCTTATTTCATTTGACAGTTTATTTGAAAAGGCGGTAGTCTCATTTATAGAAGTACTCAGCTTGGAAATATTTGCCTCTGTATTCCTGTAGGCACTCTGTGCCTTGTTCACTTCTTTTGAGTTTTCGCCATACTGAGCAGTAAGATTTTTTATTTCTGCTTCCTGTTCGCTCAATAAACTTTTCTGCTTTTCAAGCTGCCCTTGAAACAGTTTTAATTTCTGCTGCTGTGTCTCATACTGTTTTTCCAGCACTTTATTTTTAGCAATAAGGGCTTCCTGACTGTTAGCATTATCATCAAACTGCGAAGATACAGCTTTTAATTCGCTGCCGTATTCCTTAAGTGAATTGTTGATTTTAATCAGCTGCTGATTAAATTCCTTTTCGCCTTTCAGCGTTATTCTTGGACCGATATCATATGCCATGCTCTCACCTCAGTTCTATCGGAATATAATAGTCATTTTCAAACGGTATATCTTCATCGCACAGCCCGTTTAATATATCGGCTGCATCGATCAGGTCGCTTAATTCACCAATAGGCATATATAAAAATTCACTGCTCGGGATATGCATCATATAGGCCTTGGCCTTTAAATAAATATGTGTATCTCCCGTCAGCTTCTTTGCTTCTTTTTTTTTGAATGACCGCTGATTTCAAATGGTTTAGTACCGATTTTTTTAACGTTTCCACTTCTGATACATTTTTGAATTTTATCGGTCAGTCCTTTGATTGAATTTTCATCCAGAGGCAGGCTGACTTTTACCTGTTCACTGGTTAAATAAAAAAATCTGCCCTGTGTATACGGAGCATCTTTATACGGGTCAAGATGATATGCATTGCAGTATCGAACCCCCGAGTATATCATCATTGCAATGATGTCACTCAGCATATTTAACTTTTTATCAACTGGATAATTTCTATCCTTTAAATTTCTCTCTAATACATTTAAATCGCGGTATTTTTTAGCAATCTGTTCAGCAGTAACAAGGGAAAAAGAAAGAGGGTATTTGATACCCTCTATATAGATGTATTCCAGATTCATTAATGATCACCTGCTAAATCGCTAGTAGTTTTCCCGCCCTTGAACATTAAGTATTCCAGTGCATCGGCCTTAGTTTCCAGATCTGCTGTAAACTGCCACGGATTGATATTATCTTCACTGATCTGTGCTGATCTTAAAATCTTTCCTGACAGTTCCTGAGTTTGCCATTCTACTGTCTCACCTTTTGTTGTTGCTGCATTGCTTGGAATATTGAACAGCACTCTTGCTAAAAATACCGCACGATAGAATGTTTTTCCGTCTACCTGATGCATTTCAATAACGCCTACACCAAGCTCAGCTGACTGCATATCACTGTCATAAGTTAATTCAGTTACACTCTTACCGTTCGGTAATTCTATTTTCTTTTCTTTTACGTTTAAAATAAGTTTTGACGTATCATTTGACAAATCACCGGTTGTAACATTAAATGTTCCGCTTGAAAAAGCTGCACTGTCGCTTTCAGCAATATCATCATCTAAATACAGATCATTAGAATCGCCGGCTTCTATCTCTGTTGAATATTCTGCTAGTTTTTCACTGATAACAGGATCACTGTAAGTAACATTGTTTCCATCTGCCTTATACTTTGCGAAAACTAATTTTGATAGTCCTTTTTTTGCCATTATTCCATCTCCTTTTTAATTTCCTCTTCAATTACATTATTCATCGTCTCAACTGTTTTTTCTTTTGCTTTGCTTATCGCTCTTCTTACAAAATCATTCTTATGTCTGAATGATGTTCCTGATATGATGGCACGGGCAGTAAGCACGACAGGGACACCGCCGGGATAATTTCTGGTTTTATGACCGTAGCCGTCGAAACCGATTTTTACATCAATACTGTCTGCGATTTTCTGCACTGGTGAAATCCCAAACCCTTTTATCAGATCATCCTTTTCTTCCGGCAGTACTCCAATCTTTTTACGTTTATCTTTTTTTCCCTGAATGGCTATCCCGCTTGCAGGCAGCGATTCGATTTCTTTTTTTATTTCATCAGCTGCTGTTCCTGCACCTTTATAAACTGCTTTTTTTGCAATCCCATCTGAATTCTTTACCAGTCTGTCAAGAACGCTTACAAACTCTTCTGCAGCTTCGATTTCCATTTTTCCCATTATATTTCAAATCTCCATTCATAGTGAATGAACTCAGTTTCCTCTTCATACTGAACTGAATTGAGTATAAAGGATATATCAGCCCCGCTGAGTGCATTCTGTATATCATCAATCAGCTGATCATATTCGTCTTTTGTAAACAGATCAACAGTTCCCGTTATGACCTGTTCATTCTTTTTGTCATTAAGATGAAGTGAATCGCCTTCACCATCCTCCATCCAGACTATATATGGACCGTTTTTATTCTCCGCTTCATAATGAAATACATTTTCTGTGACCTGCGTCAAGGCGTCTCTAACGGTTTTAAGTTTCGAAACAACAGACATTTTTATTCATCCTTTCCAGACTCAGTTTTGTACAGTCTATTCCGTCGCTGTCTTTAAAATGCTGAGCCAGTACAATTTTAAATTCTGAATCATCTTCAAATCTTGCAATATCATTTACTCTTATACTTCTGTCCTGATATATATTTACAACTGTTTCTATTTTTTCGTTATTTGCAAGGGCGGTATAATATCTTGTCAGTCCCAGTGTCTCATAACTAAAATAAAAGGAAGATTTATAGAACATTTTATATTTAGGCTTGTCGCCTTTTTCAGAAACGTTTACCAGTCTATAAATCTTTATTATTCCATCGTCAAATGTCATTTTTGTTTTTGCGAAAACAGGATATTATTAAGCTCATAACGCAGATGCCGGGGCATCTTCATTTCGCTGTTCGCTCTTTTTCTGAAAAGGAAGGCTGCATAGTCAACAACGGCCATATCGTAATCATTTGTACCGTCATTAACTATTCCTTCACGTTTCATTAACGATTCAGCCTGTTTCAGCAGTTCCTTTAGGTACAGATCCTGTGAATCAGTCAGGAGCTGTAAATTATTTTTCAGGACCGATAATTTATGGCTGTCATTCATTTTTATTTAGCTTTAGCCGCTAAAGTTTCAACAGTATTAGCGCTGTCAGGAGCAAATGCAGCCACAGTAGTAGGCGCTTTTCCTGCGATATTCATAATTGAAAATGATTCAGCAATTACCGGTTTACCATCGTATCGTGCAGTTCCTTTAAATGCTGTCTGGTCTTCAAAGAATAATACATCAGTTGAAGTTGCCAGCTGCATACCGCGCCGTTGAACAAGTTTGTAATTATTCATATATCCAAAGACGATATCACCATCAGCCATGAATGATAACTCCTCAATTTTCCCTCCTACAACGGGCATTGTATCATTCATACCGCTGACAATTGCAGCATTCATATTGCTTCCCATCGCTTCAACAATAAGATCAAGATGCGTATTTTGATTCATGATCCATACAAGATTATTTGATGCATAATCTGTAAAAATCGTTTTCATTGATTTTGTGATTTCTTTAAACAGTTCAATACCTGTTTTACCTGTAATTTTGATAATATTTGATGTTGATAAATCTTTCCACTCTCTCTCAGTTGCTGAATAATCGCCCGGCTTCTCTGTTTGCGCAAGTCTTGTTACGATACCCATAGGCATTTTGACACCTTTACCGTAAACAATTGCTTTATCAAGCGCCTTAGCAATTGCGATACCGATAGAATTAATAAACTCCTGTGCAAGATTAACATCATTATCTTCTAAAATCGCATTGCACATTTTAAAGAATCCTGACACTTTATAACCGTCGACCTCAATGTCATTGAATCCTAATGATAATTCATTGATCTTTCCGCATTGTTCAGTCCATACTGCTTCAGGATAAGACCCCATGATTACCATACGTCCTGTACCGGTCAAAGGTTGGAAATCAGTATATTTCTGCAGTTTTGAATTTGTCTCTACGACCTGCTTAACCATAGGTAAGAAGTTTTGAGGGATGATTAATTCTGTATTTCCAACTGCACGTTTTTGACTGAACAGTGATCTGATGTCTCCTAAGAATTTTTTAACATCCTCACGAGCAAATAAAGCATCTCTTTCGTGAATATTTAATCCAAAAAATTTATCTCTTGTATCCATTAAATTATTTTCCTTTCTTTCTTCATTGTTCTTGTCGGGGTTAGGCTGTGGAATTGGTTTAGGCTGTTTTTCCTCAATCTCTTTTATTTCATCTTCAATATCCTTGATTTCCTTTTCCAAACCTTCAATTTTTTCTTGATGTTCCTGTTTTTCAGTTTCCAGTTTATCAACTTCATCCTGTACTGCTTTTTGCTCCTCTTCTGAAGATTCAGGGTTTAATTCCTCAATAGCAGTTTCCAGTTCTTTTTCACGGGTTTCAAAATCACTGCCGTTTCTTAAATCTTCCAGTTGTTTTGCTAATCCGTCTTTTTTCTTTCTTAACATCAGTACTTTTAATGCCATTACTTTTCTCCTTTCAGTTTCTTTCTTAGATTTTGCTTTAAAGTTTCTATTTTTCTTTTGCTGATTTGAGCAAGATCGTTTTTCCTTGCACTCACACTGGTTTCTTCATAAGCCGGAAATGTAACTATTGAAACTTCATACAGTTTCACCGACTTGATTGTCCAGTGTACAGTACCGTCACCGTTATCAGTAAATTCCTCGTTTTCAATATCGAAACCAAATGAACACTGATCAACATCACCGCGCTTGACACGCTCGTATAGATTCATTGCATCCTGATCGTTTGGATTGATCTCAACTTCTCCCCACAGTCCTCTTGAATCAATTTTCAAGCTCAGCGTTTCGGCTTTATTACGTCCTAATACCAGTCTTGTATCATGATCGATTAGACACCTGATATCTCCGCTCAGCTGACCGTCAAATGCATGTGCATCTATACTTTCAGTTGCACCGGGCCACAATTCATAAACTGAATCAAAAACCGAGAAATAACCGCTTATATAAAGTCTGTCATCCTCGGTTCTCGTCTTAAATTTTGCATCTTTTCCAAGACTTCGATATCTTGTCTTTTTAGCATCATTCATTCTGTTCACCACCTCCATTTAATTTTTTCTGGTCACCGATCATCCCTGATGGAATATAGTTTTCCAGTATAATAAGCTCATCAAGACCTTCTCTAGGCGAATATCCGATCGAGTCTCTAACCTCATTTCTGGAAAGAATACCACGGCTGAATAAATTACATCCAACATTGGAAAGTGTCTCAATATCATACGCAAAAAGAGAACGGTGATTAAATCTAAAATACAGATTTGGACTAATCAAAATTACTTTTGTCAGCGCCTGTTCAATAACGTTGCATATGTTTTTAATCCGTGTATTGATCCAGTTATTCCATTCCTTTTCGTTAAAACTGCCTATTCCCAAAACAAAAGCCGGAATATCCAGAATACCGGCTACAGTTTTTTTATCAAGTTCAACACTGTCCCTAATTGCAAGATCATTTAAAGACAGCGGTTTTACGGTCACCACATCGAACTGGTCTGCCGGAATGATCCAGGGCTGACCTGCATCGCTTGACTCGATATATTTATTAAGGAGCTTTGTTCTTCCTTCTTTTGTTGAAAATTCTTCTGTCATTCCGTCTGCCTTAACGATAATCGACGGTTTCCATTTGGACTCCATGAATCCTTTTTTTGTTGCTGAAGCCTGTTTTAAAGTATCAGCAACCTGTCGCAGTGTTTTGCGGTATCCTGTACCTTTCCATGGAAATACCGGGTCCGGATTGATAGGAATATGTACCAGTTCATCACATGTATACTTTACTCCGTTATACATCATGTAATATCCAAATCCATCCGGAATAAATGAAACCTGTCCGGGAGGCAGTATATACAGCCCGTCTATCAGTCCGTTTCTTGTTTCCGGATAAATAACTGCATTCCCGTCTCCTTCAAGCAGCAGAATCCTGACAAGCGCACTGATGAAAGTTGCTCTTGTCATATACGGATTGGGATTTATATCTATCTTTCTTGATAATTCGTTGATCAGCCGCTGATCGCCGTTTTCAGTATTTTCCATCAGATGAATAGTCATGCCTGCAATCAGGTTGGCTGTCTTGTTTACAGCGCTAATTATTTCGGGATTCTGGGAAAGCGGTGTATATCCGCTGCTTATAAGTACGTCCCAGTTGTCTATACTGAATCCTATTGACCGGCTTCCAGATTCTTTTGGGACGCTGCTTCTGCTTTTCTTTTTTTTCTTTGCCATATATTCCTCCTTTTAATCAAGATACATGCTTGCATTCGATGATTTTTCACCTGCGATAAGAAGCTGTTTGCAGGCAATTACACTTGCATCAAATAAATCAATTCTCTGAGTAGGCATTACTTTCTGGAATCTCACAAATTCATCACTGTCTTCAATTGCTTTTACATTGCTGACACAGTATTCATACGCCTTGTTATGCAGATAATAAAATTTCTTTAAGGTGTATTTCTTTTCAATTTCTCTAAACGCTTCTGTTTTTTCAACATATCTTTGCAGCTGATCTCTTATTTTGAACCCGGCTTTTTTCATTTTTAAGATAAACTCTCTCGAATATCTTCTGTCATATCCCACCCATTTTATCTTAAAACCCATTTCTTTCATTTCGATAAACCATTTCACAACATCCTCATATTCGATCACATCACTGTTACAGGTTGTCAGCCATCCTTCCTCTTCCCACCAGAAAAACGGGATATTGTCTTCATCGGCTTTGAGATGTGCAACTGCAATCGGGATAAAGGCATGTGTGATACATATATCAACATCGCGGTAGCGACCGTATAAACAGACTCCTGTCAAATCGTGAAGTTTTGATAAATCGGCACCGCCGTACCAGTTGACTGGTAGTTTTGCCAGTTCCTCAAGAGTCCAGCTGTATTTAAGATCACTTGCCTCAACAACATTCATATCAAAATAAGTATCGATCTGATTTGTGAAAACATTTAACGATTTAGCAAAAAAATCCTTCCGCTGCTGCGGATCATTCATTGCCTGCATAGCATCGTTCATTAATTCTTCAGGTCTTATTGACTCCCCGTATGCAGGATTTGCCATTTCATGAACTTCGGGATTAGTATAATCAAGTATTTTATTGCCGTCCTTGTCAACGGTCATATCCGCTTCACAGATGAAAACAAAATACTGATCATCAGTTACTTCCTTATCAAGAATTCTTTTGCAGTATCTGACTCTGTTTGCTAAAAAAGAATTGGGATCATCGCCCGCAGTTGAAATACCAATTAATAATTTATTGGTGTATGCTTTCATCATTTCTTTAAAAAGATTGTACTGTTTCGGCTTTTTAAAAGCATGGATTTCATCACATATAGCAAAGTTCCCATTAAACGAGTCCTGACTGTCGGGGTTGGCTGCCAAAGCATTTAATTCAAAGAAACCACCACCGATTTCAGCCTTAATCGAATGTTCATTGTTATTGTCAATGATATGAAAATGTCCGCCGTCTTCATCATGCTCACCCATGTTACGAATGTTGTACTTTAAAAAACCAAAAGTTTCTAATGTCTGCTTTAATGCAGCTGCTACAACATATATCTTTGATCCGCTGTTTCTGTATAAAAGACCAAGTGCATAAGAAAGTGCTCCTGCAAAAGATGTCTTAACATTTTTACGCGGAATAAAAATAAGCGCTTCTTTAAATCTGTTTATGATCGTTCCCTTTTCCTTGAATCCAAGAAGGTTATATATAATAAATTTATGAAATGTCATTAAAAAAAACGGAGTACCTCTTAGCGGCGTTCCGTCTCTTTTTTCACCCTGCTGATGACAGATAGTTTTTTCGATAATATTGATAACAAAATCTGCATCTTTTGGATTAAAATCCCATTTGTCATTTTTTAAATCATCCATGAATCTTTGACATGCTTTTTTTCGATATTTATTTGCTCTTATCTTTCCAGTTATACATCCCTCAGCATATTCAAGAACTTCATCAAAATATTTTCCCTTATACATCCTGATCAAAGATCCTGTCTAGAGCACTTTTTTTATTTTGCTCAAGTCCTTTATTTTTAATCATTTTCAAACCTTTTGGAGTAAGTCCAAAAATATTCTCAAGTTCCAGAAGTTCTTTTCTTAATGATTCGATCGAAAGATAAATTGCGGTCTTTCTTTGATTGGTTGCACCATTTTTATTTGTATACGGTTCGGTGACAGCACACCCACTTTCAATCCATTTTTCATTTAAAATCTCATACTGAAGCTGCATTTCTGCATATCTTCTGATCGTCGTATCAAATTCAATTTTATAAGTTCCTAAATCTTTCATTTTATTTGTTGTATCCTTAATAAAACCGTTGATTTTTTTTGTTCTTGTCTGCTTGTGAATTGCCATCACCCCCTTTCACAAAATGTTCTCAGAGTTGGAAAAAGCTACCCACCCCAGTAGAAATTTAACGATATTTAACGTTTTACAGGTGGGGGGATTGCAATTTTTCTTTGGTTTTATTTTCAGATTTTAATATTTTTTTATTGTATTTCACATTAAATCCCCAGCCTTTCTTTATCAATCTTATCTTTATCAATACCCAGCTGTTTAGCGATATCACTGATACTAATCAATCCGCAATTGAATGCTAAATTTAATTTCATAATATTCAAAATGTTTGTAAGTGTATTATCTAATGAATCTATCTGTTTATAGATGTTACGTAGTTCATCGTGTATCTCACTGTCATTAACTTCCATTATTTTTCCTCCATTCAACTCCTGGTACAGTTTTCTGCATCAGCCATTTTCCTAAAGGTGTCAACTCACCAGTCTTACGGTTTTCCAATTTATTATGTGATTTATTGCTTACACTAATCAGATTCCAGTCACACCATGCATATTCAGGATAATCCTTCGCAGGATATATATGATGCACTGTATTGGCTTCCTCACTACGACCGAACCATTTAGCTATCTGACATTTGTATTTATCTTTTCTCAAAATGCTGTTTCGTTTCTTTTTCCATTTTCCACCATAATAGTCAAACATACGTTTCTCCTTTGCAGATTATTTTAAACTGCCACCTATGCATAAAAAATGAAAGCGAGGTATTTTGCTGCATAACTGACAGTTTAAAATAAAAGAAACCCATATAAATGGATTTCTTCCAGTAAAGTGTTGATTAACTGTTGTTGTGGTGTTCTTTCAAAAACTCCACAATATCATAATAACACATTTTTTCGTGAACATTGTTGCAACTTTACTTTTTTTTCAAAATTTTATTAATTTCTTTATTAATATTACGATACATAGTACTTCTGTCCATTTTGTGATTCTTTGCTGTTTTTGTGTGATTTAAACCAATGCAGTATATTTCCATCATCATGGTCTGCACCTCTAAAGGAATTTGATCAAACAATACTCTTACATCATATATCTTACGAATGTATTTATCACGCTCTAATATTAGGTTTTCTTCATCAATTAGCAACGAATTTATTCCCTGCATACTGAACGGTATTTTATTTTCAATGTGATATTCTTTTGGTGCTATTGATTTAACACCTACAAGCTGTACGTGTATAGCTTCCAACTGATTAGTCAGAGATATGATTTTACGATTGTAATAACCGCATGATGTTACATCTCTGATAAACTGTTTTCTATCTTCCTTGGTTACTTCATTTTCTTCCATTAAGCCTCTCCTTTAATGTTTCATAATTATCTGCAATATAGATATATGTATTTATATCCAATCCACTGTACTCCTGTCGTTCATGACTGTAAATTGATGGCTGTTTAGGGTAATCCTTAAACACATGATTCACAGCTGCCTCATATCGTTTAATATAATCCGCTAACAGTTCATTACTTATACCTAAATCATCCGTTCTATTTATCTTCATTTTTTACTCCTTTAAACGCGCAATATATCCAAGATGTTATATTGCATTTATATTTTCTCTCTAATCCCTTGCTACATAAGCGATTAGAGAGATTTTTTTATTAAAATAGTTTTTGTTAAATTTCTAAATCCTCCTATGTCCTTAAATCTCTCTTATTGCTTAATTCATAAGCAATTTGATTTTCTTTATTGTAGCCTATTGGAATGATTGATTTAGGACCGCTTCTGTTTTTCTCGATTACCAGATAATAATCTTCTGCGCAGTCTTTTTCGTTCCTCCAGACAAATATAACCTTGCTTGCACTTTGTTCAAGCTCACCCGAATCTCTTAACATTGATAAATTAGGCTGTTTTGCATTTTTAGTTGCTTCTCTGTTTAATTGACAAAGTCCAATAATCGTACAGTTGTTATCCAAACTCATTTTTCTTAGCTCCTTGGCTACTTCTGTCATTTTTTCATAACTGTTTTTAGCACGTACACCAATAAGCCCTACATGGTCCACAAACACTATAAAATGCTTATCGCTTTTGTAGCTCATAATAAACGATCTTAATTTATCCAATGTTGATGAATGATTGATAATATCAATATGTCTTTTTGAAATATCATCAATTGCATCATTAACAACGCTCATATTTTTTTGTGGCAATGTTTCATAACTCTCTAACATTTTTTGATTTAATTTTGAATTAATTGAAATAAGCCTTTGATACAGCTCCTCTTCTACCATTTCGAAATTGAAATATACACAAGGATAATTGTGAGACAGATCATCTAATAGATTTATAGCTATACCTGATTTACCTACACCGGTAGCACCGGCAAGTATAACAAAATCATTCTCTTTTAGATTTAGTTTCTTTTCCAAAATTGTAAATCTAGTAAATTTGATATTATTCTTGTGTTTAGTGATAGAACCTTTTAACAGTTCTTTAGTAAGCCTCGTCGATGAATAAGACCCTAAAGATGCAAAATTGTTTGTATCCTTGTAAAATTCATCAATTGTAATTTCTTCATTCTGGAGCTTTTTAGCAGTTGCCAATAAGGCTTTCTTTTTATACTCCTTAATCGCGTAATCCTGATACTGTTCAAATAGAGCAGTTGTTGCGGTACTTGTAGAACAGGCAATAACAAGATCAACATCAATTCCCTTTACTGCTAGGATATCCTCTAAAATAATAGTTTTATTTTCCTTATACGACTTTTTTATAGCAGTAAATATATCGCGATGCTTCTTATCGAAATATGACGGTTTTAGAATAGTTAAATCCAGAAGCTGCGGTTTAACAAGAAACATACCGATTAGATCATCCTGATAATTATTCATATCCGCTCATCCATTCATTATCATCATTTGTATTGTTTTTAGAAACTGTACTGATTTCATCTTCCCATCTTTCGCCGTTAAGCCATGTGGAAGCGTGAGGGATAAATCTTTCATTCTGCCACTGTTCTGTCTCTTTATAATCAACAACTGCGCTTAACATCTTTTGCAGTACAGTTTCATCGGTACATTTTTTAACAAAAACATCAAATGCTTTTTTCTTGTTCGTATGTCTGGGATATACACTCCAGAATCTTTTAAATGCATCATTTTTATCAAATTTTGCACTATATATATTACTAGTATTATATTCTATATTATTGGGTGAACTTTTTTCACCACCCCCGTGAACTTTTTTCACCCCTGGTGAACTTTGTGACACTACTTTGTAACTGCAAAATTTAACACCATTTTTCTCTTTTTCTTCTTTGATAATCAATCCGTTTTCAACAAGAACATTTAATACTTTAGTTACATTTCTTTTTGTAGTATTGGTCCAATCCGCTAAATATTGTCTACTCCCAGTATAAGAATCATCGCCATTTTGTGAAAAGCCGTAAATAATTGCATAAATAAGCAGTGCACTTCCACTTAATCCTAATTCTGAAACCATCCATCCTAAAATTGTTATGTAATTGCTTTGTCTAACTTTAGTCTCCATCATTACCACCGATCCTGTTTTTTAATCTCTGTATCTTTAATTCAGCATTGACCTTTAGTTCAGTTTCATCGATACCGAAAATAAATTTAAGCTGTTCAAGCATTATGTAGACATCTGCCATTTCCATAGCTATATCACTTCTATTCTCTTTACCTCTGCGGTCTTTAAGCAGCTCCTTTGTAAGTTCGCTCATTTCCTCTATGGCCATATCGACCTGAGGACCGTTCCCGTAATGTTCCAGGGCATCAAGCATTATGTTAATTTGGTTTGTGTTAAATTCCATGCTGTTTCCTCCATTCCTTAAATAGATATCTAATTCCCAAAACAAGAGACAAAATAAACGCAATAAGCATAATTAGGAAAAATACGAATGCTATTTGTTTAGATGTCATTTTCCTTTGCTTCCCTTGTTGACTTAACATATTTATCACGCAGTTTCGTAATTAGTTGGCATTTTTCACATGTACCGATTTTCTTTTCTTCCTTGCATCCCCATTCATAACAGCAATCAGTGCAGATTTTATCTACAACAAATAGATCATAAAACTCTTCATCATAAATAGTCTCACGTTCTTCATCAGTAAATGTATTTTCAAATACTATATGTATTTCTTCCATACCTTTAAAACCAATTCTAGCGTTTTTGTATCCATTTTTTTGCCTAATATCAAGCCACCGTTCAATGTGCTTTAGAATATTTTGTTTATCCATCTTCTTTCACTTCCATTTTAATTAAATTAGCGTATTGCACTGGAAAGAAACGGTTTTCTTCAAATGCACCATCTTCGCAAGTTCCATCACTATAACTACGATGTGGATATATTCCAGCGATAAAATCTATTCTACAAAATTCATCATATTTAATATCATAAACCCACATATCCTCTTTTAAATCTTCAAGTTTGTATGGTTTGTTTAAATAGATATTTTTTAGCTCTGCTTCATTCTTAACTCCAAAATGTTTACAAAGGTTTCTTATTGTCATTTTCATACAATGTGTCTCAAAACGATAGTCGTGGACATCATCAAGAATTTTTGAGTATTTTTCTTTAAGTTCAAAATAATCATCAATTAGCATATTATATAATCCAATATTTTCAATTTCTCGTTCAGTTACATCATCATCTAAAAAATCAAATAGAGAGAAAAATCGTTGTGAAAGTTCATAATATCTTTCCTTATATTCTTCCTTACTCAACATTTTCTTTTACTTCCTTTAACTTTATCTTTAATGTTTCAACCTCTTTTTCTAATTCATTAGTTTCAGCAATAACCTCATCCAGCTTTTCACTCAGCAGATTAAATCCTTGTATTAAAGTGTCTATAACCTCTGCATGTCTATCAAGCGGTTTATAATAATTTCTTCTTATTTTCTTTTTTAATAATTTAATCATCTTCATCACCGCCCACAATGGTACAGTTAGCTAGAATTTCATAAATTTCCCGCGGTTCTGCATCTTCCCACTTAATGAAACTGAATAAACCGAAATTAAATATTAATGAGAAATCCCCTCCATCACTCCATGCAATTTCTTTTTTATCCGGCTTGTTTCTATAAAAACAAATCTCCCCATCAAAATCACATGCTACAAACCTGTATCCCAGTTCTCTTGCATATCTGAGTATTCTGAATTCAAGCACTGTTAACTCATATGGTCCTTTATATTCTTCTAATAAATCCATAAGCGACAGCTTTAAGCAATCTGAGCAATCTATACCTATTCTATAACAGGTATCATCGTAATTCTGATTTGTTGCAATCCGAGATAAATAACATTGCAAATCCTCACCGGAATTCACCGTATCAAAATTTTTAATTATATCTTTTAGTCTTTCAATTTTTAACATTTTTTCATCCTCACCTTTCCGGTTTCAACACCTGTAAAAAAAGTTACATAATCCCTAAGAGTGTCAATTTTTTTGATAGATAACCTAAATCGTTTAAACTCTACAGCCATCAACACTCTTGGCAATTTTTAATCAATTAAATTTCTAAAAAAAGTTACCGTGACCCCGATTTACGTAAAATCGCACTTCCAGGGTGTTACTTTCTATTTTGTAAAGTCCACTCTTTCCACTGTTCTTTGTTTTTTATATCAACAAAATCACCATCGTTAAATGTCATATCAAATACTTCTAATTCTTCACACGCTTTATCTAATGCTTGTTCCAACTGTTCGATATATTGTTTTACAAGCTCATATTCATCTTCAAAATAATCACCAGCATTATCAAACAGTGCTTTCAAATCATGCATTACTTCACCTTTGTAAATCGTTACTTTATTCTCCATCAAATCCACCCCTTATTTACAAATATTTTAAATACTTCTCTAGGTGATAAACATTGCTTTTCGCTCTCCTCAATCGCTTTATAAATATGGTTGCAATCAACGATACGACTTAATGCAAACTTACCTCTAAATAGCACATTTGCTATGACATATTTTTCCTTAACGCCTCTATACAACATACAATCAGAACATAATTCATCTAATAAAAGAATTAACTCTGTTTCTAATTTTAATTGCTCTTCCTTACTCAACATTTTCTTTAACCTTTAACAATCCTTGTTTATAATTTTTACTAAAACGTGATTTTCCATTATTAATCCATTTATACCCTTTTGGATTAGTTGTTGCATCTTTTATTATTTTCCAATCTTTTGGTAACTTGTCATAAACAATTACACCATTTTTACATAATTTTTCTAACACTTCATCAGCAACATTATTTTCCATCATTCCTATCTCCTAATTAAGATCCTGCACTCATCAGATAATAAGAAATTAAGTGATAAATTTGATCTGACTAATCCACAAACTGAAATTTTCATAATACCATAATTATCAAAATAATATTTTTCTATTTTAATTGCCTGATTACTAAAATAAAATTGTTGAAACTTTTTTAAATGAAGTTTCTTTCTAATTAAAAATAAAATCAATTTATTTAACATTTTCATCATCCTTTTCTTTTTGTCCTAAATAATCAACAATTAAGATCGTTATTATTGCTTCTGCTGCGATGGTTAGGATTACCCCTAACCAAAAATCACTTATCATTTATGTACTCCTCCTAAGTAAACTGCTTCTCTATCATTTTCCGCATCTTCTTTACCCCAACAAATATACAGGAGTGTTACATTGGGTTCATCGTGGTTATACATCTTCATAAGAGTTAGAAGATTACCACCATTGGCATAATACTGATATCCGAATGTTTTTCTTAAACTGTGCATACCAAAAGTAAAATCGATGCCCACTTCCTTCGCATTTCTAGATACAATTTTATGTGCACGCTGTCGCGTTATAGGATAAACGTATTTCTTACCGTTCTGAACCTTCTTTTGTCCAAGAAACAAATAATCATAGTCTGTTAGATTGTTTCTATTTATGTAATCCAGAACATCATTATGCAGTTTCTTATTCATCTTAAAATTTTGCATCTTGGCGGTCTTATTTTCCTTTATATGCACATATCCTTTTTTTACGTCTATTACCCTCAGCTGAAGCAAATCCTCTGCTCTGAAAGCTGTATTAAAACCTAACATGCACATCATCCAGTTGCGATCAGCTTGGTATTTTTTGATTGGCGTTTTTGCTTTGTCTCTTTTCCTTAGAAGATTGAACATAAATTCATCAAGCTGCTTTTTGTCTTTTATTGGTAAGGTTTCATGCTGACCGCCAAAATGCTTTATTCGTCTTGCCAATTTATCACCCCTTTGGTGCAATATAACCTAAATATTATATTGCATTTATATTTTCTCTCTAATCCCTTATGTACCAACGGATTAAAGAGATTTTTTAACTAAAATAGTTTTTGCAGTTTTAAATACTTGAATTTCTTTGACCTCCACCTTGTGATATAATAAACAAATGAAAGTGAGGTGAAAAAAATGTCAAAAAAATGTTTTGTGGTTTGCCCAATTTCTGACGAACAAACTGATATTCGTAAGCGTTCAGATCAGTTACTTAAACATATAATCACACCTGTATGTCATGCATGTGGATTTGAAAATCCGGAACGTGTAGATCTAATTGCAAACCCAGATTCTATAACAAATAAAATATTAGAATGTTTATCAACTTACGACCTTGTAATGGTTGATATAACTGATCATAATCCAAATGTATTCTATGAATTAGGCTATCGTTCAGCATTAGGAAAACCATTAATTCAGCTAAAGTCGAAAGCTGATTCTATTCCTTTTGATGTTTCTAATATCAATACATTTGATTATGCTTTAGATGATCTAGATGAGGTTGAAAAAACAAGAGAGCGTTTAATTGCAACAATTAAATCATTCGATTTTGATAATTTAGATACAAAAGCAAGTAGTAAGCCAATAAATCAACAACATTATTTATCTAATGTTTTGCAGGAACTATATCAAATAAAAGATGATATCGAAATCATAAAAGAGCAAACAAAATCAACAGATATAGGTGCTATATCAGTATTAGCTGATAAACTAACTGCCAATAGTCAAAAAACTGATAATCAAGTTTTAATGGAAACTATGATCCCAAAATTACTTGATAACCCAGAATCTTTTATGGCTTTATTCGAATTATCTAAAAAAATAAATAAGTAATATTTAAAGTTTTATTTCTTTTAGGATTTCCTTAAACATTGCTTCAAGGAAATCTTTTGTTTTCCAAATTTTCTGATTGTCGATATTTTCTATTGAAACAGATAAAATTATTTTTTCTTTACTTTTCTCAAACTGTATACATTTTGAAACTGTCTTGCTAGTTGTCTCTAACATCTTTTTATTTCTCACTTTCTTTTTTAATATTCAAATTTACCGAACCAGTAGTGATCTTTGTTGATAATAACTCTTGTAATTTTCTTCTTTTTAAATATCTTTCTAAACTGTTTTACTGCCTTTTTATAGGCTGTTTCCCTTGTTTCTGCATAAATAACCAAGGGGAGTACAATTACCTCACTTTCTATGTAAATGTTGTATTTAAACATCGCCTTCTATGCCTAATCTGCCTTCAAGCTCGATAATATATTCATTGTTATTAATAACCTGACATTCAGCTGCTCTCAGTTTTTTTAACACTTCATCAAGATTATTTTCAAGCTGTTCAATGCGTGTATGCGCCTGCTTAAGTTCATTCATCACATAGGCTTCTGTACTTTTGTATTTATCCATTTCCACACCTCCAAATATTCAGTTTTAACTTATTTTTATTTGCCCACTCTTTTACAAATTCCTTTACATGATCATCTGGAATATAATCATTTTTACCATAGCACTGTTTTATCTCTTTTTGCTTAAGCTCCAATGTTACATACGGTCTATTCGGCTCTTCTTTTTTTCTTATAAAGAATATTTCTGTTTGATTTTCACAAACCCTGTCTATGTACTGCTTAACGCAGTGGTTTAATACATTAGATTCCTCTATAAGCTCACCACTGTTTCTGCATGGACAAATTAAATAATTATCGTTAAAATAAATATATTTATCGTATTTTCGAGAATTACTGAGTATTTTCTTATCCTTTTTTTTATTTCTAGATACGTGTATTTTTTTATTTAATTCATCATGTGCTTTTTTTAAGTCTGCGGGGTATCGATTGGATGAATTCATAATCATTGCAATCTCTCTACCCATTTTGATATAGTCGGTGTAAAGATTTATTACATTGTTTATGGAATACGATACATATCTGCCCGTTGCACCGTATAGATTTTCTTTAATCATTTCACACTGCCTGTTCATATAGTCAAAGAGCTTTTGTGTTGGATTTATGTTACATTCAATAAGTGTTTTATAAAGTACGTATTCAGGCATATGTTTAATCTTATATTTCCTTATCCACTCTAAATTTTTTCTAAATTCAGTTAAAGGAAGTTTTAAATGCCTTAAATATTCTATATCGTTCTTATCTATCCCTAAAAATTGTGACATAGGTTTGGTAAATCTTAATCCAGATGTATTTCTTATTAGATGCTGCAGCCCCATCTTGGCCAACATTTCAATCTGTTTTGGATGATCATCATATTTTTTTAAATACTTAAACAGTTCCTCTACCCTGTAATCGGTAAATTCAAATGCACAGTATTTATGCATCGAACTGTCTAGAAAATGCCTGTAATCATTGTGTTCTACGACCTTATATTTTGTGTTGTCATAAAAAATATAACTGTCTACATTGTTCTTTTCCCAGAGCATTTCATTTCCATTTACATTAACGGTGTAGGTAAAGTAGTTTCTATACCAGTCACCTGTAAGGATTAAAATACCACCAAAAGATGATGCATAAACTCTATTGGTAACCATCTGTTTTAGTCCTGCCAGTTGTCTTTTTACTTCGTAAATATACCTGTAGAATTCTTTATTTTCGAATCCCTCTTCGATGTAAAATGAGCGACATAGCAAACGTTTTTTATATGTACTGTAAATATTTACTATTTTTGCATTAACAACTCTTTTTCTTTTAGATCTGCCGATTTCTTCAGGGGTAGCGAAATACTGTTTAAAATAATTCTCGGAATATTTCCTAAAACTGTGATGTTCAAGTTCATAGAGCAGTTTCTCTTCCATTTTCTTTTCCATTAAAACAGACTCATCTGCCCTTCTGGAATATCCGGTTTCTTTATTTTTTTGGTTTTAGGCTTAGATTCAACTGTTTTTTTACTTTCCTGCTTTTGCTTATCTACACCTGATACTGTTTTCACATTTCCTGAAAGTTTATTTATTTTTATTTCATCTTCCTGATAATAGTGAAGAGCCATTTGATACAGTTCGTCATTATCCCATCCAAAATAGCGGTTATTGACTGCTTTTTTATAAACTTCCCCGGTTATATAATCGGCACACTCGCTCAGAGATTTATTTTCTTTTGCTAAGTTAGATGCCAAAGTTAAATCCTCTTTAGCACGTTCAAGCAAATATAGTCCTATCCCTTTTTCAAGAGATCCGTCTTTGTATTTTTTTATTTCTTCCTCGATTTTATCCATAAAATCCCTCCTTTTACCTAAAAATGGTGCAAATAAAAACAGTACCCTAAAAACACTGTTAAAAACCTATATATTTTTTATTATCCCGACGATAAAATCGAGAATGATACCTGAAGCTCCCGCAGCTATAAAACCTACCAAAATAATAATTAAAACGATTGTATAAAAGCCTCTGGCATTAAGCCTGTTAATGTATTTTTCCATTCTCGATATCCTTTATTAGATTATCGACAAGATATGAGCTTATGCCTACAATTGAAGGATATGTAGATTCTTTACAAAGAGAAAATCCCGCAGCATCCGGATACGCTTCGATAAGCTCCTCTAAAGTGTTAGAATCAACAACGTGTTTTATTTCATTTAAACGTTCAATAATTTCTTTATTCACCTTTGACACACTCCTTTTTATAGTCTATAATTAACGTGGTTTCATTGATTAGCTGCTACTGGACATAGCAGCTTTTTTCATGTGTTTTTCATGTGCTGTTACTGTTTCAACATAATTACTCATGCGTTCGCCACGATATTCCCTTTGAAAATCTAGAATTTCTTCTTGGCTAAATTTCCAACCTTTTCCTAAAAAAATCGGATTAAGCAAGCCTAAATCAATAAAAATGTTTAGCTGTTTAGTAGAAATTCCTAAATCTGTCTTAACCTGCTCGAATGTAAGCATTGCTGTAGGTCTCATTTATATCACCCTTTTTTTAATTTATTAATCTCATTAATTGTAAAATCACACGTTTTGCGAAATTTATCTTCAATATCCAATAAATGCCTTACCAATAACAAATGTGTTATCAAATAAGAAATGGTCACACTTATTGTTATACTAACTAATATACAATCCATACTATGCCCCCTCATTCACGCTTGAAATTTCAATTTGTAGATTATGATCCGGTCTCCATCCCTGCAGGTATTCTTTTGCCTTTTCGAAGTCTATCTTTAGGGTATCGCGGTAACTTGGAATCTTGAAATAATCCTTGTAATCTCTCCATAACTGACAGAACACTTTATGATGGAGCTCTAAATACGCTTGACTGTCTTTACCTCCCAAGACTCTAACTGCTGTTGCACTCGCTATTTTTCTTAGTGTGTACTGCTTTCTACTGTCTACAGTAGTTGTGTTTTCTAGATTAGTTACGCGACTATCGATAACCTTAACTCTGTCATTTGTTTGCTCGGTAGCTTCAAACATCAGCTTAAGAGCAATCATTGGATCGTCAGAAACTTGATAGACACCATATTTTCTAATTGATGGTAAAACCTCATTTGTTACCCACCTTTTAAATTTTTTTGCAGTTGGCAATTTACTGGATAGTATTAAACTGTATAACCCTGATTCATTAATAATTACAGTATCTTGTGTGCCACCTTGGGGGTGAACGATTCGTTCAGTCCTTTTATCATCTTCATCAATATGATCTCTGATGGCCTTTTGCGGATTGCTATAACCTAGAATCAAAGCAACATCCTTTCCAACAAAACATGGTTCATTATTTATTAATAGACTTCTCACTTCTCCAAATTCTTCATTTTTAAATATTTGTAATTGATTCATAAAATCCTCCTTAGACTATTTTTTATGTGTTAAAACATATATACATATAAATTCAATAAATACACAGAGCAGTAAAAATAAGATTATCCAGATCATATCAATTACCTAATTTCTTTATCAGCATATACATCAGTAAATCACGATTATCGCATTCTTTAGCCAGTGCAATCATTAGTCTGTATCTGCTTAAATTTGCTCCAATCAAATCATCAAAACCGTTTATAAACCCATTTCCAAGATTTAGGCTAAGCATTGTTTTAGCCAGTTTTATTTGACACCACTCATTGCATGAAAGATTAGATTTCATGTAATCATCAAATTCAGCTTCTGTTTCTATAAGTTTATAGTTACCCTTTTCTTTAAATATTTCCTTTGCTGTCTTAACACTAATGACCTCATATTCTAAAATATCTTCTGAATCAATAAACCATCTATCATCATGAAGTTTAAATTCAATAATCTTTTTTGCTTTTCTCTTTTCCTGATTCACTTTTCGTTCAACACACTCATCATAAGTGTTAGGAAATTTGTCATCACAATATCTAATAATTTTGAAGTTGTCTTTATGATTGGTTTCAATAATTTCATCTTTCTTTACTGTTATTGAAAAACCATACCAACCCGATTTACTATAAATGATGGTGAATTCATCCTGATCAATTAAATCCTTTTGTTTTTTAATCATCTAATGTCCTCCTTTTCATTCTTTTGAATCCGTTTTGAATAAATCATCGATTGATACATCTAAGGCAGAGGCAATTATTTTAACTTCTGCAATTTTAAGAATTCTTCTGCCATTAATAGCATCACAAAAACTTTGTTCACTGAATCCAGCTAATTGAGCTATTTTTTTCTGTTTTAGTCCTTTTTCATTTAGAATTTTTACAATGTTTTGCGCTACTGGACTGTTATAATTTATTATATTATTTGTTCTCATTACTCAACCTCCTTTTAAATAAGTTCGGTTTACTCAACCTATATCATCAGTATAGTCGAGTTTTACAACCTAGTCAATATTAAAATACGAAATTATCAAACTTTTTTTATTGACGTTCTAATATTTCGACTTTATAATTTTATTTGTAAAGAGACGGGGTGAAAACATGGCATTTAAAGAACAATTAAAAGCAGCACGATTGGCAAAAGGATATACTCAAGAACAATTAGCTACAGCTATAGGAGTTGCTAAATCAACATTTACTGGTTATGAAAAAGGGAATAGCGAACCAAATATGCTGACTATAAAAAAGTTAATGGAAATTTTAGAAGTTGATGCTAATTATTTATGGTATGACGAAAATGACAACAGTAATTCATTTGTGACATCTTTTATTGAACAACAAATCATAAAAAAATATCGTTTAATTGATGAAACTGGAAAAAATACAGTTGAGTTTGTATTAAATGATATATATGATCGGTGTGTTAAAGAGCCTGCTCCACTATATGAAACAGTATTAAAACCTGCTTATCAGTGTGGTCTAAGCGCAGGTACTGGTTTATATGCTTTTGATGATGTACCAACAGAACAGATAGAAGTTCCAATTGATTTTAAAGATATAGACTTCGTTATAAGCGTTAGTGGTGATTCAATGGAACCGACTTACCGTGACGGTGATAAAGTAATGATAAAAAAACAGCGTGATATTAAAATTGGCGAAATTGGAGCATTTATGGTTAATGGTGAGGCATATATAAAAGAACTTGGTAACAAATGTTTGATATCTCATAATAAAAAATACGCACCGATCCATTTTAACGAATCAATGCGCATAGATTGTATCGGAAAAGTTATAGGGAAATTATAAACTCCAGAATTAATTATATTTAGATATGAAAAAGATTCAAAAATCATTAAAAGAAAAAAAATCTATTTTATGGATAATTATATTTACATTACTATTACTTTTTATCGGTGCACCCTTATTTAATGCAATTGCAACAAATAAATGGTCCCTTCATTTTATCAATGAGAATAATTATGATGCTTGGATTGGTTATTACGGATCTGTATTAGGCGGCGCTTTAACCCTAGGTGGTGTTTGGTGGACTATTAAAGAACAAGATAATCAGCGAAAAGAAGACAAACGGATTGAATACAAGCCTATTATTCAAATAAAAAATCATTATAAAGATGCCATTATCAATAATAACATACTTACAGTATACTACGAAATAACAAACATAGGACGAGGTGAAGCAAAATATATAGACTTCAACTTACAACCCTATTTTTTTAAAGAAAATAATATAGATAAATATCCATTAAAACTTTTACAATATCAAATAACTAATTTAGACATTTTAAATATTAATGAAACTAAAAATATAAGAGTAAATATTGATGTAAGTCCCATAGACTTTGAGAATTATAATAAATTAATTAATCTTCAAATAAAATTATCGTATAAAGATTTATATGAAGATATTATTTATTATACAAATAAATCCGATAATATAACTGTTTATAACAATATGGAAACAGGGGGATTTTGGAAAATTGCTGTAAATGTTACAGAAAAGAATGGTAAAACTTTAATCACCGATCCAGTCATTGAAATTAACGAATAAAAAAGACCACCTTTTACGAGGTGGTCTAACAGTAGTATAGTTATAACGAATTATTCCAATTGCACACTGTTATAACTATGCTCCTATTATATCAAATAAAGGAGTTGTTTTAAATGTCAATTAGAGAAGTAAAATCAAAAAAAGCAAAAAAAGGAGTTACATATAGAGTTTATTTCGATTATAAAGATAAATATGGAAGACCTCAGCATTATTCAAAGAGTGGCTTTGTTAAAAAAACAGATGCACAAAATCATGAAAGACTTATATATTCTAAAATAGTTGATGGATCGTTGATAAATATAAAAAAAACGTTTGGCGATGTCTGGGAGGAATATATAGAAATTGATCCCCACACTTCAGTGACTACAAAACAGATTCGCAGTTCATATTATAATAAACATATACGACCACAGTTTGAGGATGCTGATATTACACTTCTTGATTACACCATAATTCAGAATTTTGTTGCTGAAAAAGGAAAGGAGCTTTCCAAAAGTACAGTTGAAAATATAGTGAAGGTATTTAGCGGAGTGTTTAAATTTGCCTATAATTGTAATTATATAGACCGTCTGCCATATGCGCGGTTAAAAATAACCGGCAAAGCCAAAAATGATTTGTTTAAGAAAAAAACAGTTGCTGAAAATGAATTTAAAGAGCTTCTAAGCGTTGTTGATAAAAACAGGTCTATCAGATACCGCTCATATAAAATCGTGTTTATGCTTGGATATTATATGGGATTAAGACTAAGTGAAGCTCTAGCGCTTGAAAAAAATGATGTAGATTTTGAAAATGAAAGAGTAATGATTACCAAAAATATATTTAAAAACAACGAAACAAAAGTACTTGAGATTAAAGAGACAAAGACTCCCGCATCCTGTGCGATTGTTCCATTGCCTTCACTGCTTGTTCCAATTTTAAAAGCATGGTTTGCTGAAAATGAAAGCAATTTAGTTGCTCCCGACAACTATATGAACTTATTAGATCCGCAGACTGTAAAAACCTTTTTAGAACGATATAGCAAACGTACAGGGGTTCATATAAGCAGCCATATGTTCAGGCATACTTTTGCTACAAGATTGTGGGAAAATAAAGTAGATGTAAAAATTGCGCAAAGGCTATTAAGACATGAAAGTTATCAGACCACACTGGATGTTTATACATCCTTGGAGAACGAAAATCTAAACAATGTTGTTAATAATGTGTATTCATAAAAAAGACATTCCTAATGCAGAATGTCTTTTTTAGTTTTCCTAGATATGTTTAAAAATTCTATCTGAATAAATTAATGCTATCATCTATTTTAGACCAGTTAACAACCTGAACTCCATAATTTGCCGTAGCATCATATATACTATCATCGACATTATTTGAATCATTAATCAATACTATAAATTTTGTATCATTTTTTCTCATTGGTCTAGTATCATCCCATTCAAACAAAGCCATCTTAATAGTTGATTTTGATGCATTGTTAATTAGCTTACACAATCTTTCAGGCTTATTTTTTGAACGCTGAAATAAAAAATCAAAATTAGAAGTATATCCACTCTTTCCAATGAAACTAGGATTTTCCGTGTAGTATATATCATTTTTATTAAAATATTTTACAACATCATCTAGAAAATATGACTTAACCTTACTACTAGTTGTAAAATTCATATCATCAACTCTCAAAATACATTGAATAAGAGAATTCAATCTATTTGAAAACTTATCTTTGGTTGTTCTAATTGATATCTTATCGCCATCAAATTGAGCACCAAAAGTCAAACATGTTCTTTCAATTTGTTTTATTCTATTCGGACTCATACCAACACCATTCATTTTTAAATTTCCAATGGTATTTCCATCATCATCCATATAAATATTATTATTTTCAAATTTTGCATATATCTGTATTGCATCACCAATAAAGTCATAAAACGGAACAGTAATTTCATAATATTCATTTAATTTAATTGTATTAGTTTGAGATTTCAAAAAATCATAATAATCATTTATAAGTTCATCCATATTACTATTCCTCCTTTCGATTAATTAAAAACAAAACATTCCTGATGTGTTTTAGGATAATTTATGACATTTACTTTTTTCATAAAGAAAATACAATCATCTATAAACGAACCATTGCTTTTACACTCCATAGCATCAGATAATTCTATATTTTCTTTAAAAATATGCAGATGTGAACCATGAATAATTTTACCATTACTATTCTTATGTGAAAGTGTACTACCAATATCTAATCTTAATAATTTTATATTTGACCCTTTTAATCTTATCTGAATACTATATTTATCTCTATTTTTTGATTTTCTATATATATTAATTATAAATAAATCATGACTAGTCAGACTTTTTACTTCATATTCTTTAGTCTCACCAATATCTGGATAATATATCTTGTTATCTATAAACTCTTTCAAAACAGCAATTAAATTTTCTGCATCAACTTCACTCATAAATTACACCATCCTTTATTTAATAATAATATAACTACAATACAATATCAAATAAAAAAATAAATTAACTTATCATCACAAAAATAACATAAAATTCATTATTTTTCACTTTAAATTTTAGATTTTTTATAAATCAATATTTAAATTTTTAGCAGGAATTTAGCAGTTAAGCAAATACATAGCTGTGCTATACCTACTACATAATTGACGATTTTTTAGGAAATAAAGAAAAAAGGTATAACATAGCTGCAATATAGTTATGATATACCTAAATTTCTTTAATTTACTAACCCATACGGTTATAGTATTCAACGATTAATGACTCATTGATTTCTTGATTTAATTCAGATCTTTCTGGTAAACGAGCAAGTTTTCCAGTTAATTTAGTATCATCAACTTCTACAAAAGCAGGAGTATGTACTCTAGCTTCTAAGCTAGCTTTAATGATTGCTAAATTTTTAGATTTTTCTTTAACTTCAATAACATCTCCAACTTTAACGCGGAATGATGGAATATCAGTCTTAATTCCATTTACTAAGAAATGACCGTGGTTTACTAATTGTCTTGCAGCTCTTCTTGTAGGTGCAAATCCTAATCTGTAAACAACATTATCTAATCTTCTTTCTAATAAGCAGAAGAAATTATAACCATGGATACCTTCCATTTTACCTGCTTGTTTGAATGTGTTATGGAATTGTTTTTCATTTACTCCATACATATGTCTTACTTTTTGCTTTTCAGCTAATTGTAAACCATATTCTGTTTGTTTTTTTCTTTTTTGACCATGTTGACCTGGAGCATAAGCTCTCTTATTTAATTCTTTACCATTTTCTAAAGTAGAGAATCCTAAACGACGAGATAATTTCCATTGAGGTCCTGTGTAACGTGACATTTGTCTTCCTCCATTTATTGTTTTATTTGCATAAAACAATAACATTGCATAGATTATTTGAATTGTGTTTATATTAAGTATTTCACTTTGCAGCTAGCTACTCTACAAACTTAAGTTATAAACGCTCTTTTCAAAACTCTATGTGCTGCTATCATTTGTTGCTTATTTACTATACCTTTTTTTATTGACTACGTCAACATTTTTTTCTAAAAGAATTTTTTCTTTTTCAAAATTAACATTTCAATAATTACAACTAAAATACTTGCTCCAATAACAATAATATAACCATAAGGATTATTTAACTCTGGCATATTTTTAAAATTCATTCCATACCATCCTGTGATAATCGATAACGGGAAGAAAATAGTTGTTGCAACTGTTAAAACAGTCATAATTTTATTTTGGTGGGTATCAATTTTATTTTGATACATTTCCTTTATTTGCAAAGAATAATCTTTTAAAGCATTTAACTGGTTATCCAAACGATCAATCCTACGTGCCTGCATGCTGAATAAATGACATTCATAATCATTTAAGAAATCTGATTCATTATCACTTAAAATATCGATCATATCCCCCAACTGATTATAATAGGAATTTAAAATTAATAGTTCTTTACGCAGCAAGATTATCTCATTATTTATTTGACTATTGAAATTAAAAGCTATTTTGTCTTCGATGACCTGTAAACGATCAGCATATTCTTGTAAATACATTCCATCATCAACAGTTATTAAGAAAATCAAATCATGAAAAAATTTGTTCAAACTTAGACGATTATTAGTATATGTATCTTTCATTTTTTCAATAAGTTTCATCACATAATCGTTATCATCAATAAAAATCATTTTTTGTTCTGTTAAATAAAAACTAAAACAATGTTTTATTTTTAAATCCTTTTTGTCAGGTATAACAAACGCTCCGCAAATCACATCGTAAAATAATTCTACTTTACAGTACATAATATCCCCAATATGCCTAATCACATGGTTTGCATGATTTTCCTTTTGATACTGGTTTATGAAATCTTCTTTACTAAGAATATCAATAACTAAGCTTCCTTCTTTATAACTATTTGTAATTTCTTTTTCTAAATAATACCGCATTATCTCACCTACCCGAATAAATTATAGCACATTAAGTCAACTTAGTTGAACGTTAACCATAAATATGATAACCTATTAAACGAAAGCGAGGCAATACATATGCAAGAAACTGTATTATTATACAATATTGATAAAACTGATGCTGGTAAAGCAATTATTTCAATTCTTGAAAAACTGAATGTTGAAGTAATCATTGTTAAATCAAGTGATTTAATGAGCCCGATTGGGTATATTTTAGGTGCTGATAATTTTGAACGTGGAACTGAAGCATTAACAGAGATTCCACAAGATGACATGATGGTTATGGCTGGTTTTGAAGATAAACAAGTTGATTTGCTATTACAAATTTTTAAAGAAGCAAACATTCCTTTCATTCCGTTAAAGGCAATTGTAACTCAAACAAATGTAAATTGGACATTTATGCAATTGTTGAAAAATGTTAAAACTGAATATATGGAATTAACTGGAATGAATAAAGATATGATCAACTAGATTATTTGTCTTGTTAGCAGTATCTATATCAGCGTTATAATATTTTAATTATTATTAAAGAGATTATTTGATTCTTAGAAGATTAAGTTTAATCTTCTTTTATTTTGTTAAAAATAAAAGTGGAGGTAACTTATATATGGAAACAAAAACCAAAACAAATTTATTAAGAGCTTTTGCTGGTGAATGTCAAGCTCGAATGCGTTATGAAATGGCTGCTAAAGTCGCAGGTAAGAATGGAATGGCTATTTTACAAGATATGCTTTATTTTACTGCAAATCAAGAGAAAGAGCATGCGATAGTTTTTTACAATTATCTTAAAGATGTTTTTAAAGATGCTAATGTTTCAATGGAGGCTAATTATCCTGTTGATCTAGATCAGGATTTAAGTTCGTTATTAGAACAAGCAGCACAACACGAATACGATGAAGCAACATCTATCTACAAGCAATTTGGTGATGAAGCTAAAGAAGAAGGTTATGTTGAAATTGCAACAACTTTTTACATGATTTGTGAGATTGAACACTATCACCATGAACGTTTTAAAAAATATCATAATTTATTAACCAGTGGTAAATTATTTAATGACCAGTCTACTGTAAAATGGATGTGTATGAACTGTGGTTTTATTTATGAAGGTACTGATGCACTAACGATCTGCCCAGTTTGTAAACACCCACAAGGTTATAGTCTACGTCTTGATGAATCTCAATTTCATTTATAAACTAGTAAAAGCAATCCTCTTGAAAGGATTGCTTTTTAAGTTAATTTTTTAACTTGTCTAAACTATTTAATATTAATTATAAAAAGTCTATAATTAAAATATAGTCCAAAAAAGGAGTTTAATTCAAATGAGAATACTAAGTTTTAAAGGCGGAATCCATCCCCATGATAATAAAAGTCTTTCCGCCAATCATCCAATCAAACTATTAAATCCTGGAGATGAACTGATTTATCCATTATCACAGCATATTGGTGCTCCAGCTAAAGCTATCGTTGCTAAAGGTGATCATGTTTTAGTTGGCCAAATTATTGCTAATGGAAACGGTATGATTTCTGCCAATGTTGCTAGTTCTGTCTCTGGAACCGTTAAAACAATTGATTTACGACTTGCCCCTACTGGTTTTTTTGTTGATTGTATCGTTATTACTAACGATCACCAATATCAAAGTATTCCAGAATACAACACAACAAATGATTATCATAATTATAGCAGTATGCAAATTCGTGAACTTATCGCTCACGCAGGAATTGTTGGTTTAGGTGGCGCCGGCTTCCCCAGCGCAATAAAAAATACCCCTAAAGATGATGACTCAATTAAATATGTAATTATCAACGGTGCAGAATGTGAGCCCTATTTAACTTCTGACTATCGTTTAATGCTAGAAGAAACAGATAAATTAATCGCTGGCATCAAAATTCAATTACAGTTATTTAAAAATGCCAAAGCAATTATTGCTATTGAAGATAATAAGCCAGAAGCATTAGCTCATTTAAAAAAAGTCGTTGTAGATGAAGATAAAATTGAAATAGCAGCCTTACCAACAAAATACCCTCAAGGAAGTGAACGCGTATTGATTAAAGTATTAACTAATCAAACAATTGTAAATGGGATGTTGCCAGCTGATGTTGGCTGTATTGTCAGCAATGTTGCATCTATTATTGCTATCTATGAGGCCGTTGCCTTAAATATTCCACTAATTGAAAAGATTGTAACGGTAACTGGTGATGCAATCTTTCAACCACAAAATTTTAAGGTTCGCCTAGGAACTAAATATCAGACCCTTGTTGACGCTTGTGGAGGTTTTAAAGTACATCCTCAAAAAATCATTTCTGGTGGTCCCATGATGGGTACTGCTTTATTTAATTTAGATGTACCAGTTTCTAAAACTTCTTCTGCTTTAGTTTGCCTAAGTGAAGATGAAGTATCTAAAACCGCTCCAACTGCGTGCATTCACTGCGGCCGATGCGTCGATGTTTGCCCTATCGGTCTTATTCCACAATTACTATACCGTTATGCCAGAACAGGCGATAAAGAAAACTTTTTAAAGGTTCACGGCAACGATTGTATGGAGTGCGGCTGCTGTACCTTCACATGTCCTGCAAAGCGAAACATGACACAATCATTTAAAAAAATAAAAAAAGCAATTAATGACGATCGCAAGAAAGGAGCAAAATAATGGATAATTTATTTAATGTGTCTACTGCTCCCCATATTCGTAGTTCAATTACAACTAAAAATATTATGTATGACGTAATCATTTCTTTATTACCAGCAACTTTTTTTGGAATTTATCAATTTGGATTTAATGCGTTTCTTGTTATTACAACTGCTATTATTACAGCTGTTCTAAGTGAATATTTGTATCAACGATTGATGAAGCTGCCAATCACGATTAAAGACGGCTCTGCAGCCATCACAGGCTTATTATTAGCGTTATGCCTATCAAGCTCATTGCCATTGTGGATGGTTGCTTTGGGAAGTATATTCGCAGTTATAATTGTTAAGCAACTTTTTGGTGGACTTGGTCAGAACTTTATGAATCCTGCTTTAGCAGCTCGATGTTTTTTATTAATTTCATTTGCCGGAAAAATGAACAGCTTTGTTAGCATCGACGCAAGTACTAGTGCTACTCCGCTGGCAATGATACAAAATGGACAAAATGTCAATCTTCTCAAAATGTTTATAGGAAATACTAGTGGTACGATTGGTGAAACATCAGTAATTGCTCTGCTTTTAGGCGCTGTCTACCTAATTTATCGAAAAGTAATTAGTCCTAAAATACCGTTGTGTATCCTATTTTCATTTTCTTTAATCATTTTGATCAATAATAACTTTAACAGTCTATTTTTATTACAACAAATTTGTGGTGGCGGTTTAATGATTGGGGCATTTTTCATGGCTACTGACTATGTGACAAGTCCGATTACTCCAACCGGTAAAATTATTTATGGACTGGTTATTGGAATATTAGCTGCTGTTTTTAGGCTCTATGGTAATACTCCTGAGGGAATGTCATTTGCTATTATCATTACTAATTTACTTGTCCCTTTGATTGAAAAAGTAACAGTGCCTAAAATAAAAGGTAGTGGAGGTAAAGCATAATGAAAAAAAATCTTCTAAAAGATATTCTCGTTTTTGTTGTAATTACAGTTGCTGCTAGTTTATCTCTAGCTATGGTTAATTCTATTACCAAAGACCCAATTGCTAGACAAAATGAAAAAATCATACAAGATTCTTATCGAAGTGTTTTTAAAGAAGGTCAAAATTTTGATAATAATAAACAAATAAATCAACTTGTTAAAAATTTTCCTAATGTTATAAAAGACAAAAAATATAACTTTGGTGAAAATGGCATTGTGATAGACGACGTTTTAGTCGTTACAAATGATAAAAAAGAATTAATAGGACATGTTGTCAAAGTCACTACTGAAGATGGTTATGGCGGTGATATCACATTAGTTGTTGGAATTGATACTAATGATGAAATTACGGGAATTGAAGTCCTCTCAATTGATGAGACGGTTGGATTAGGAATGAATGCTAAAAATGATAATTTTAAAAATCAATATTATCATAAATCAGTAACTGATTTTAAAATCACCAAAACTGGTAAGCAAAATGAAGATGAAATTGATGCTCTAAGCGGGGCTACAATTACTTCATCAGCTTTTAACAATGCCATTAACGGAGCCTTAGCAATCAACCAGGAAATCAAGGAGGCTAATCATGAATAAATATGTTGAACGTCTTTATAATGGAATCATAAAAGAAAATCCAACTTTGATTTTAATGTTAGGAATGTGTCCTACTCTTGCAGTAACAACTTCTTCTGTCAATGGATTAGGAATGGGCTTAACAACGATGATTGTCCTTGCCGCATCAAATTTTATGATTTCGTTCTTACGAAAAATAATCCCTGAAAGAATGCGAATTCCTTCTTATATCGTAATTGTCGCTTCAATGGTAACAATTGTCCAATTACTATTACAAGCATATTTGCCTTCATTATATGATACATTAGGGATCTACATTCCTCTAATTGTGGTTAATTGTATCATTTTAGGACGAGCTGAAGCTTACGCTTCAAAACATAGTTGCGTTTTATCGTTATTTGATGGTGTTGGTATGGGGCTAGGTTTTACGCTTGCACTGACTTGTATTGGTTTAATTAGAGAAATGTTGGGCAGTGGTACTTTTTTTGGAATTGAGTTTGCGCCACTTTTTAAAGATTTAGTTGGCACTAATATTTATAGCTTTTTTGCTCATCTTGAACCTGTAACTATCTTTGTAATGGCACCTGGCGCTTTCTTTGTTTTAGCTGGTCTAACGGCTATTCAAAACCGTTTAAAACTGCCAAGTGCAACTAATAAAAACAAAGATGGTAATTGTAATCATGATTGTCTTCATTGTCGTAGCAGTGATGAAAAGGCACTTTGTGATTTAAAGGAGGAAAAATAAATGACGGGAATGATTTTATTATTAATTAGTGTCGCTTTAGTAAATAATGTTGTCTTAAGTCAATTCTTAGGTCTATGTCCTTTTTTAGGAGTATCAAAAAAAATTGAAACAGCAGCAGGAATGGGTGGTGCTGTCATCTTTGTAATGTCTATTGCTTCAATTGCAACAAGTTTAGTTTACAAAATACTAGTACTCTTCCATTTAGAATATTTAAACACTGTTACCTTCATCTTAGTTATTGCTGCTTTGGTGCAGCTAGTTGAAATGTTCTTAAAAAAATATAGCTCTGGCTTATATAGTTCTTTGGGAGTATATCTTCCTCTTATCACAACTAACTGTGCCGTTTTAGGAGTTGCTATCACAAATGTTCAAAATAATTATGATATTTTGACAAGTCTTGTTTGTAGTTTTGGAACAGCTGTTGGATTTACGATTGCCATCGTTATTATGGCTGGGATACGTGAAAAAATCGCTGATAATGATATTCCTGTTTCATTCCAAGGTTCCCCCATTGTACTAATCACAGCAGGACTGATGGCAATTGCATTCATTGGCTTTTCAGGTCTAATATAAGGAGGAGAATATAAGATGAATGAAATTATAATTGCGGCCATTATTGTAGGTGCAATCGGTTTACTTATTGGTATTCTTCTGACAATTGCTAGTGAAAAATTTGCCATTACTGTTAATGAAAAAGAAATTCAAATTCGTGAAGAACTTCCTGGAAATAATTGTGGGGGGTGTGGCTATCCCGGATGTGACGGGCTAGCCAAAGCAATTGTTGCTGGTGAAGCAAAGATCAATCAATGTCCTGTTGGAGGAAAAAGTGTAGCTGACGCCATTGCAATGATCATGGGAGTAGAAAGTGAAGAAACAATGCGAATGACAGCATTTGTTCGTTGCGGTGGTACTTGCGAAAATGCAACGATTCAGTACTTATATCACGGTATCAAAGACTGTAATAACGCAGCCATCGTCCCTGGTGGTGGAGATAAACAATGTAGTCACGGCTGCATGGGATACGGCAGTTGTATCAGAGAATGTGAATATAATGCCATTTCAATTATTGATGGGGTTGCCGTTATCAATCCAGACTTGTGCCAAGCATGTGGTAAATGTCTTAGAGTCTGTCCAAATAATGTAATTACTTTGATTCCATATCAAAAACAGGCAGTAGTAAAATGTAATTCAAATGAACCAGCTCTCCGAGCTCGTAAAAATTGCGCTGTTAGTTGTATTGGCTGTGGTATATGTGCTCGTAATTGTCCTAATAATGCAATTATTATTGAAAACTCTTTAGCACGGATTGATTATACTAAATGTACAAATTGTGGACTTTGCAAAGAAAAATGTCCTCGAAAATGCATTATAACTGCTTAAAATTATATTAATCAAATGAAAAAGGTGACTTTGTGTAGTGAACTTCATTGTATCAAAAAATCACCTTTTTTACTTATCACTTTTCACTTATCATAAAATTACTAATTAATCTACTCTATACTTCATTCTTTTATTATACTTATTTTCCTCTATTAATAAATATGTTCAGTACAGTAATTCTAATTATCATCTCATAAACTACTTTAATTTTTCTCTTGACTTGAAGTAAACTTCAAGATGTATGATATTATCACCTATAAAAAGTATTTTTTATAGTATCTAGTTATATGGGAGGTAAATATGTTTTTAGAAAAAATAGACGATACAAACGATCTTAAAAAATTGAATAGAAAAGAATTAAAAGAACTTGCTAACGAAGTTAGAGCAGCATTGATTAATAAGATTAGTAAAGCCGGCGGACATAGTGGTCCCAATTTAGGGATGGTAGAAATGACAGTAGCTTTACATTATGTTTTTGATTCACCAAATGATAAATTCGTTTTTGATGTTTCCCATCAGTCTTATCCACACAAAATATTGACTGGCAGAAAAGAGGCATTTCTAGATGAAGAACATTTCCATGACGTAACAGGATATACCAACCCACTTGAAAGTGAACATGACATGTTTACAATTGGTCACACTTCTACATCTGTATCACTTGCTCTTGGGTTAGCAATTGGAAGAGATTTGAATAAAAAAGCCGAAAATATTATCGCTATTATTGGCGATGGTTCTTTATCAGGTGGAGAAGCACTAGAAGCTATCGATTATGCAGGCGAATATAATAAAAACTTGATCATTATCGTTAATGACAATGATCAAAGTATTGCCGAAAATCATGGCGGTATTTATCAAACGCTTAAAGAATTACGAGACACTAACGGAACAAGTAATAACAATATATTTACATCATTTGGTCTTGATTATAAATACTTAGATGATGGGCATGATATCGAAAAATTAATTGAATTATTTGAAAGTGTTAAAAATATCGATCACCCTATCGTATTGCATATCCATACAATCAAGGGAAAAGGATTACCATATGCAGAGGTAAACAAGGAAGCTTGGCATGCTGGTGGTCCATTTAATGTTGCTGATGGAACATATAAATTTGTTGATGAAGATGATCAAACCCTATTCAATAGCTTGACTAACTTATTAAATGCAAATAAAAAGGCTATTGTTGTAAATGCCGGTACACCGATGGGGCTAGGATTCATCGAACCTGTAAGAAAAGAATATGTCGAACGTGGACAATTTATTGATGTTGGCATTGCTGAAGAAAATGCTATGGCAATGATTAGCGGGATTGCTAAAAATGGCGGAATACCTGTCTTTGGAACTTTTGCTCCTTTTTTACAACGTACATATGATCAGCTATCTCACGATTTATGCCTGAACAATAATCCAGCAACAATTCTTGTTCTATCCGCTGGAGTCTATGGGATGAATTCAAATACTCATATAGCTTTATGTGATATTGCAATGTTTGCACATATTCCAAATTTAATCTATTTAGCGCCGACAACTAAAGAAGAGTATTTACAAATGTTTAAATATGCAACTACCCAAAAAGATCATCCAATTGCAATCAGAGTCCCAGTACAAATGATTGAAAGTGGTCAAGAAGACACAACTGATTACTCTATCCATAATAAATCTCAAATCGTTCAACAAGGTAATGATATTGCTATTATCGGAGTAAGTAATCTGCTTCCATTAGCCTTAAAAACAGCTCAAAAATACAAAGAGGATACCGGTAAAAATATCACTGTAATAAATCCAAAATTTCTAACAGGTTTAGATGAAGAATTACTAAATGACTTGACTAATAATCATCGTCTTATTATTACTTTAGAAGATGGTGAATTAGAAGGTGGATATGGGCACAGAATAAGCAGTTTCTACGGTATGACAGAGATGAAAGTCAAGAATTATGGTATCTCCAAGGCCTTTCATACTGATTTTAATGCTGATGAATTATTAGCTCAACATGGTATATCCGTTGATCAATTAGTGACTTATATGAAAAATAGCTAAAAACTATATATTATTGTTTTATATATAATTCTCATTAGTATACAATAAAATTAATAATGTATTTAAAAAAGGCTGTAACGTCTAAAGTGAACTGCAACCTGTCAAGTAGACAATTGAAAAAATATAAAATTTTTCCTGCCGGTAGATTATCTACTGGCAGTTTTTATGCGATTTGCAAATAAATTTTATGTTTTTCGATTCTGATATAATAATGGAATTCTGTTATATCTGTGAGCCGTTTCTCATTTAGTGCATCGGTAGTAAACTCTCGATTAAGTAAATTTTTAGCTATATATTGAGGATTTACAGCCTGTCCTGTACATCCATTAGTAGAGTATTTAATAGTTGATTTGATATTAAGTAGTACGTAGTACTCGTTTATCATTAACATCAATGTCATGATAAGATTCTAGATCATCTCTAATTCTTCATTATCCTCTATCTGGTGACTCTGTATGGAGCTTTTCAATCTCATCAGTAATCCGTCTGTTTTTTTGTTCGTTTTCAGAGCTTTCTCTGTACAACCTCCAAATGCAGTTTTTCTTCCTTTTGTCATAATAGTGTGTTCTCCTATTTCAGATGATTTTAACTCTTCATGATTATTATACTTCTTTATCCAGAGTTGTAACTTCAATCTTGGACAAATTCCGTATTTTTTACAAATATCATCCAAGGAACCACGACCATCTAAATAATCTAAAACAGCTTGCTGACACCAAACATAGATACAATTCGATTTTGGCTTTCTTTTCCATCTAGATACAAATTTACAGCATATACCTTATCCTCAATGGATATTTTTCTTTTAGACATAAAATATGCTTCCTCCTAAGTGACAAGTTTTTATTATTTCACTTGTCTCCCCAGAAAGAAGCATATCAATTTTAATGCGTTACAGTCTCTTTTATTTATAACTATTTAACAACAATATTGACAATTTTATTTTTTACAACAATCACTTTTACAATATTTTTACCCTCAGTATGAGCTTTAACATTTTCTTGTTCAAACGCAATTTCCTTCACAGCTTCATCATCAGTATCTTTAGTCACTTGAATCTTGGCTCTAAGTTTCCCGTTAACTTGAACACCCATTTCAACTGTCTCGCTCACTAACATATTTTCATCATATGTTGGCCAAGTTTCATATGCAATCGAACTATCATGTCCCAACATTTGCCACATTTCTTCACAAATATGAGGAGCAATGCAAGAAAGCATTTTGATAAAATTAAATGCATACTCTTTATATACTGTCTCTGCTTTATAGCATTCATTAATGAAGATCATCATTTGTGAAATAGCAGTATTAAATCCTAATGTTTCAAAATCATCTGTAACCTTTTTAACTGTTTGATGATATACACGGTCAAGACTATGATCATTTTCATCACTTAATTTATCTTGTTCGATAAATAAACGATATACCCGATCTAACCATTTACGTGAACCATCTAATCCATTTGTTGACCAAGGAAGAGCAGCTTCCAATGGTCCCATAAACATCTCATATAATCTTAATGAATCTGCACCATGAGAAGCAACAATATCATCAGGATTAACAACATTACCACGTGATTTAGACATTTTTTCATTATTATCTCCAAGAATCATTCCTTGATGGAATAATCTTTGCCATGGCTCTTTACATTTCACTACTCCAGCATCATACAATACTTTATGCCAAAAACGAGAATATAGTAAGTGTAATACAGCATGCTCAGCACCACCTACATACAAATCAACAGGCAACCACTTTTCTAACAATTTAGGATCACAAATAACTTCACTATTATGTGGATCAATATAGCGAATATAGTACCAGCAAGATCCTGCCCATTGAGGCATTGTATTAGTTTCACGACGACCTTTTTGACCATCAATCTCTACTTCCAACCAATCTTCACAGTTAGCTAATGGTGATTCACCACTATCATGGGGTTGAAAATTCTTAGTAGCTGGCAATTCTAATGGTAATTCTTCAACCGGAACGGTTCTCATTGTTCCATCTTCCATATGTACGATTGGAATTGGCTCACCCCAATAACGTTGACGAGAAAATAACCAGTCTCTTAACTTATAAGAAATTTTCTTTTCTCCACACTTATGCTCTTCTAACCAGGCAATCATCTTATCAATCGCTTCTTGTTTTCCTAGTCCATCTAACCATTGAGAATTAATATGTAATCCATCTTCAGTATAAGCGGCTTCTTCAATATTTCCGCCTTCTAAAACAGGTATGATCTCAATTCCAAACTTTTTAGCAAATTCCCAATCGCGATCATCATGTGCTGGTACTGCCATAATTGCACCAGTTCCATAACTTGCTAGTACATAATCAGAAATCCAGATAGGAATTTTCTTACCATTAACAGGATTAATTGCATACGCTCCTGTAAAAACACCTGTTTTATCTTTGTTTAGTTCAGTTCTTTCTAAATCTGATTTACTTGCACAAATTTCTTTATAAGCTTCAATAGCTTCTTTTTGTTCCAATGTAGTAATTTCAGCTACATATGGATGCTCAGGTGCCATAACACAATAAGTTGCACCAAATAAAGTGTCGCAACGAGTTGTAAAGACTGTAAATATTTTATCTGTTCCATCAATCCTAAAATCAACATTAGCTCCAACTGATTTTCCAATCCAATTTCGCTGCATTTGTTTTGTTGCTTCAGGCCAATCAAGATCATCTAAATCTTCAAGCAATCTTTCAGCATATTCAGTAATTTTTAAAACCCATTGCCGCATCGGCTTACGGATAACCGGATATCCCCCACGTTCACTTTTTCCATCAATAACTTCTTCATTTGCTAAAACAGCTTTAAGTTCTGGACACCAGTTTACAGGAATTTCATCTACATAAGCAAGACCGGCATCATAAAGTTTTGTAAAAATCCATTGTGTCCATTTATAATATTCAGGATCACTAGTTGCGATTTCTCTATCCCAATCATATGAGAAACCTAAAGATTTAATTTGTCCCTTAAATACCTCAATATTCTTTTTAGTAAATTCAGCTGGATGATGTCCTGTTTGAATAGCAAACTGCTCTGCAGGAAGTCCAAATGAATCAAATCCCATTGGATGTAAAACATTGTATCCTTGCATTCTTTTCATTCTTGAAACAATATCTGTTGCAGTATACCCTTCTGGATGCCCTACATGTAAACCATTCCCTGACGGATATGGAAACATATCCACACAATAATATTTTGGTTTACTATCATCGTAGCAGTCTGTTTTAAATGTTTTATGCTCATCCCAATATTTTTGCCATTTCGGCTCGATTTGTTTGTGATCAAACGGCATTTTATAATTCCTCCTTAAAATAAAAAAATCATCCTATCTAAGGACGACTTTTAATCGCGTTACCACCTTAGTTCCAAGTCTAAAAGACCTAGCCCTCAAAACTTTAACGCAGTTAACGACAACGACTACTTAATTCCCCGCTGCATCTCCTAGGTGAGTTCATAACCCGTTTTATCAGTTTCCACCAGCCACTGATTCTCTATAAAAAACGTCAATTACTACTAGTCCTATTCATCGACTTTCAAATACTAGAATATTATAACATAAAAAGGCTGATATGCAACAAATTTTATTACTAATAATTTGGTTGTTTTAATGCTTTAATAGGATCTAACCGGCCTGCCAAAAAGGCGGGAATATAGCTACTGCACAATCCAAAACATAATGCTCCTAAATAGATAGCAATTACTAACTGATAATCAATTTGAATAAACGCTCCTGATAAATCAAGCTGCAGCTCATTTTCAACAAGCTGATTAATTAAATTAACTAATTGATAAAAAAATACATAAGAGCAGATAAACGCTCCACTAATTAAAGTAAAACTTTCTAATAAAACTAAATTCATGATCTGTAATTTACTCGCACCCATACATTTAAAAATACCGATATCTTTTGTTTTTTCTATAACAGACAAATATAACACTTCCCCAATTAAGAAACATGCTGCTACTATAGCCAATAAAGAAAATAGTAAAAGAACTCTTTGAATTTGTAACATAAATGTATCTATTCTTTCATTAATATTTTCTCCTGCAACTTTAAATTCAAATTGACTATACTGATCTTCTAAATCCATTAAAAGATCATCAAGATCCGCTTTGCTATTTAAATTGATCATAGCTAATTGAAACAATAATCGTTTCTTATCAATCGCAAAAGCTTGGCTAATATGATCGAGATTAGCTAATTCATTAATATAGATTGTGTCAAAAGCAGTTACATCTTTCCCTATTCCAACAACAGTGAGTGAGACTCCTTTAATTTGATCGTCCTTTAAATAATATCCATATAATTGTTGATTCAATAATTTTTGATAATCAGGATTAAGATGTGTTGCCGTTGTTTTTGATAAAACTATTTCATTACTATTTTTTGTTTCACGTCCTATTTCCAAATTCCTACTTTTTATTGGTTTAGTCATATCACTGATATAGATTGTTTTTTCAACTTCATAATCACTTTGCAGTGATACTCCCATAAATTCATAATCGGCTGGTTCCCCATAGATAAATTCATTCATATCTAAATTTGATAATGAAAATAACTCATGATAACTAAGTAATTTTTTATGTACATTCTGAATCGAAATTAGTTGATTTGGAAATATAGAATCAAGCTGTCTTTTTATTTGGGTTTGTAATGATCCACTCAGTGTAAAGGTAATCATAATACAAATCAAAGCTACTGTAATACCAGATGATATTTTTAAATTTCTACCCAAATTAGCACGATATTGTAACAATGCCAGTTGATATAATTTTAATGGTGAATGCTGTTTGACTAAACGCGAATAAAAATGATTATTTTTATCCCGGCGATACTTCCCAATCAATTGTCCATTTTGCATAGAAAAGCATTGATCAGCATATTGATAAGCTAATTGCTCATTGTGCGTTATAACAATGACAAGTCGTTCCTTAGCTTCTGCATGTAATAATTCAAAAACCATCTTTGCATTTTTATCATCTAGAGAACCTGTTGGCTCATCACACAATAAAATATCAACATTTTTAATCATCGCCCGAAGTAATGCAACCCGTTGTTTTTGTCCACCAGATAAGATTTTGACCCTTTTTTTATTCAGTTTTCGGAGTTCTAATTTTTCTTCTTGATCTTCAACTGCTCTTTTATATGAAATTTTAGTAAAAAATTTTGCTAACAAATAATTTTCTTTGACATTTAGCCAATTAATTAAATTGAAATCCTGAAAAATAAAACCAATATGCCTACGACAATACTTTTTAATTTTTCGAATATCTTGATGATCAAATAATATTTCTCCTTCATAATCTTGATCTATTCCACCAATTAGATTTAATAATGTTGTTTTTCCGCATCCAGAATTTCCTACTATTATGATCAATCCCGTACTTGGTAATATTATGTTTAAATTTTTAATAATAGTTTCATCATATCTTTTAGTTAAATTTTTAATTTCCAGCATTTTAGTTCTCCTTTAACAATATGCTAATATCCATTCTGTTTATTTTAAGACTAGCTTGTAACCCTGCTAAATAACATGCAATTATATAAATAACAATCAACACTACATATAAATCATATTTTGTAAAAATATATTTCGGTAAGACAAACAACCTTGGAATGTTAAATAAATAATCACTTAAATCAAATAGCTCAATTAATCTTAATACGCCCATTGCTAAGATTGCTCCCGCACTTCCAATCAGCCCTCCTATCAAAATTGCTTCACGACAAAATAAATTAATTGCTTTACCTTTACCAAGACCATTAGCCAATAAAAGACTAGTATCTCTTTTTCGTTCAATAAAAATTGTTTTAAGAATAACTGAAATTAAAATTAATGAAATAGCAAAACTAATTACAATAAATAAGAAAATCACAAATCTAGTGATATCAAAAATTGATCGATAGTTGTCAATATAATCACCGTGTAGATTAATCAGCAAATAATCTTTTTGATATTCTTTTATCACAGCATCTACTTGATCACTATGAAATATTAAAACTGTTTTATCCAGGCAATCATCATTTAACTCTTCTTCTAAATACTGTTGTTCTAAATAAAGATTAGTCCCTATATTAATATGATCATTAATGATTCCACTAATAGTAAATTCATATTCATCATCATTAATTTCAAAATTAATTCTCTCACCTATTTTTAATTTATACTTCTTTGCCGTTGTCTGATTAATTAATATTTGATTCTCTTTTGAAGGATATTTCCCAGAAATATAATCTAACTTTTTAGTTTTAAATATCTGATATACCTCAACGTCTAACTCTTCATCATAACTGCTTAAAATTCCATTACTAAATACTAATTTGTAAGCAACATTTGCTATTTTATTATTCTTCTCAAATTTTTTAATTTCTTTGCGTTCAAAGATATTATTAATATAATCATTTTTTGAAACTTCAATAACTCTTTTTAATGGGTCTTCTTCAAATTTTTTTTCTAAATATTGCCATCCACCATTAAAAGCACTTAATAATAAAACAAAAGCTAGAATAATAAATATTTGTGATACAAACATCATTATTATCTTTTTAAATTGATATTTGAGTTGCCTTTTACAATAAAAAAGCAGTCGACCTGGCTGCTTTTTTATGATTATTGGTGAATATTTATGATATCGTTCATTACTAAAATTATAATAATTCTTTTTTTTATCAAGATCTACAATCATTTTTGTATATTGTTTAATTAATCGAGAATTATGCGAAATAACAATCACTAAATGCTCCTTGGCATACCTTTTTAAAAGTCTCATCACTTCAATACTTAATTTATCATTTAATGCTCCAGTTGGTTCATCTGCTAAAAGAATTGGTGTATTACACAAGAAAGCTCGAACCAATCCAATTCGCTGCTTTTGACCACCCGATAGTTCATCGGGATATCTTTCCAACAATTCAACTACTTTTAAAGTTCGACAATATTCCTCCAATTGACCAGACACTTGCTTTAAATCAATACCTTTTATTTTTGTAATTAAGATTAAATTCTCTTTTATTGTTAAAGCATTGAACATAACTAATATAATCACGTTGATACATTCTAATTTGTTGATAGTTGAGCCTATGCCCATCAATTAATACCTGACCATTGCATGGACGCTCAATTCCCGCAATAATGTTTAACAAAGTTGATTTCCCTGTACCACTTTGACCAATGATTCCTATCATCCCTCTACTTGGAAATTTAATTGTTAGATCATCAATAACGCGTTGTCTCTTTTTTCCATACTTATAAAATTTAGTAATATTAATAAGTTGTAATGCCATAACGTCCTCCTTATGTTATAATAGCAATGGTGATAAAATGAACTTATTTAAATATAGTGATGATAATAAACGCTATCATACTTTTAATTATTATCTGAAAAATAAATATCAAAGTAAAGTTGCCAAAGTTAGTTTGAATGCGGGCTTTACTTGTCCAAATCGCGACGGTACTAAAGGCACGGGCGGCTGTATTTTTTGTAGCAGCACTGGTTCAGGTGATTTTGCCGGAAATATCCAGGATTCATTAGAAATACAATTTAGTAATGTTAGTTTGCTTCTTCAAAATAAATGGCCAAATTGTAAATATATTGCTTATTTTCAAGCCAATACTAATACATACGGCCCATTAAAAAAAATCAAAGCTTGTATCGAGCCATTTATCAATAAAAAAAATGTGGTTGCAATCAGCATCGCAACTCGGCCAGACTGCTTGGAAACCGATGTTTTAAATTATTTAGCAGAAGTTAATAATCGCTGCGATTTATGGGTCGAATTAGGTTTACAGACCATTCACGATCAAACAGGTGAACTAATCAATCGTGGCCATAATTATCAAGACTTCCTAGACGGCTTGAATAAATTACGAAAATTAAAAATTAATGTCTGTGTACATATTATCAATGGTCTACCTGGTGAAACATATGAAATGATGCTTGAAACAGCAAAGGCGGTTGGGCAGTTGGACATTCAAGCCTTAAAGATCCATATGCTTTATGTCATTGAAAAAACAAAATTACATCAGTTATATTTACAACAGCCTTTTAAAATCCTGAGTCGTGACGAATATATTGATTTAGTTGTCAAACAATTAAGTTACATCCCAGAAAATATTGTTATTGAAAGATTAACCGGAGATGGAAATATTTCAGATTTAGTCGCTCCCTTATGGTCAATTCGTAAAGTAACTATCTTAAATGATATTGATAAATTAATGGTTGCTAAAGATTATTATCAAGGTTGTAAAATAAAAAAGCCCATTTAGGGCTTTTTCTATTATTCAATTATTAATTACTAGTTTCAATTAAACCATAATCACCATCATTACGACGATATACGATACTAATTGAATCACTTTCAACATCACGATAAACGAAGAATGAATGACCAATCAATTCCATTTGCATGATTGCTTCTTCCATATCCATTGGTTTAGGGGTAATTGACTTAACCTTTACCAAGACATCTTCTTCAGATTCAACATCTTCAATTGAAGATAGGTTGAACGCAAGTTTATTATCTTTTGATTTACGACTTAGTCTAGTTTTGTACTTTCTGATTTGTCCTTCTAATTTGTCAACAACTAGATCCATAGCATTATATAGATCATCATCTACGACCTCTGCTCTTAAAAGTACATATTCAGTAGGAATCGTAACTTCAAGTTTTTGTCCATAAGGATAAACTCGACATAAAACTTTTGCTTCAACATTGTCACTTACGATGAAATACTTATCTAATTTAGATAGTTTTTCTGAAATCTTTGCTTCGATAGCCTCTGTGATTTCAATGTTTTTTCCTCTTACTGAGATTTTCATAAGAATTCCTCCTTTGTATAAACATATTATACAATATATATTTGTAAAATAACACTCAAATTATTGATAAAATTTCCCTAAATTTAACATAAACAAAAAACACTCGAATAAATCGAGCATTTTTATCTATAAATATTTTTTTAGAATTTCTACTTTATCTAACTCTTCCCATGGAAGATTGTTATCCCCACGACCAAAGTGTCCATAAGCAGCTGTTTTTAGATACAATGGTTGACGTAAATCTAACGTTTTAATGATTCCTCCTGGAGTTAAATCAAAGTTATCTCTGATTGCTTTTAGGATTATATCATGGTCAACATGTTCAGTTCCATACGTCTCAATAAAAATTGAAGTAGGTTCTTTAACTCCAATAGCATAAGAAACCTGAATTTCTAATTTATCACAAAGATTTGCCGCAACAATATTTTTAGCAATATAACGCAACATATAGGCAGCTGAACGGTCAACTTTGGATGGATCCTTTCCACTAAAAGCCCCACCACCATGGCGAGCAGCCCCACCATATGTATCAACAATAATCTTTCGCCCAGTTAAGCCAGTATCACCATGCGGTCCTCCAATAACAAAGCGACCAGTTGGATTGATCAGCACTTTATAATCAGTGTTTAAATTATATTTTCTTACAACTGCATCCATTATTTCTTCTTTAATATAACGTTTGAATTCAGTTTCATCAAAATCAGGATCGTGCTGAATCGACATTAAAATAGTATCAATTTTAGGAGTACTTTCGGTATAATCAATCGTTACTTGAGCTTTCATATCAGGACGGGCTGACTTAAATTCTCCAGTATCCTTTTTTTCAGTTGCATAACGAACCAAATGATGAGCAATTGAAATCGGCAAAGGCATATACCCTTTTGTTTCTTTACAGGCGTAACCAAACATGATTCCTTGATCCCCCGCTCCTCCAACTTCATCATTTGTTCCTAAAGCAATATCAGGAGACTGTAAATCCATTACTACCTGAACCTTGCAAGTCCGATAATCGATTCCTTTATCGCTATCATCATATCCAATGTCCTTTAAAACATCTCGAGCTACCTGCTCATAGTTAACTTCTGCAGTAGTTGTGATTTCTCCACCAATAACTACCAGATCAGTAGTAGCAAAAACTTCACAGGCCACACGTGAATTAGGATCTTCTTTTAAGCACGCATCAAGGATAGCATCACTAATTTGATCACAAACTTTATCAGGATGCCCTTTTGAAACTGATTCAGAGGTAAATAATACTTTTTCTTTCATTTTTCTTTCTCCTTCTACAAATAAAAAAGCTTCCTAAAGAGAAAGCATACATAGTTAGGAAGCCTTCTCTCATTGTTCAAGTATAAACTTGCTCAGTTAGGCACCTTCTAATTTAATATAGGGTTGCCACTACATCATCGATCTTCATCTAGTAGTTCTTAATAAGAGTCTTTTTTATTTATTTGTTCTATTTCTTCTTTAGTTAGTGACGTTATTACCTCAATAATATCGTCATCGAGTCCAATATCTAATAAGATACTGGCAATCATTTTTTGTTGCCTTACATTCTTCATATTATCACCTTAACTTAGTTTGCATAAATTAAAAAATAATATTCCTTAAAACAACAAATACATAATAATATATCTAAGACATTATTGCAAGCAATTTATTAGATACTAATATTTTAGCATGGAATGAATCTTTTTTTGTCTCAACTTTGTTTTAAATTAATACTCAGTTCCTTCTAAAATATTTTGCACTCCTAAAACTCCTGGTACTTCTTCCATTAAGATTTGCTCAACACCATCCTTTAAAGTTTCATCTAACATTGAACAACCCGCACAGGCACCTAACATCTTCACATAAACAATGCCATCTTTAAAATCTATTAATTCGATGTCACCACCATCACGATTTAAGTACGGTCTTAATTTGTTAATTACTTTTTCTACTTCTTCAATTGTACTTGTATTTTCCATTGTCCTTCACTCCTTTAGCACTTATCTATTTTACCACAAAAAAATTATTTTTAAATAAATATACACTTTAATTAAGAAAATTACTAGGATAATATGATTTTAACTAAAAACCATAAAAATCACTTAGATGATCTATATTATAATCGACTAACTGTCGGATGAAAAACACTGTAATGACGGTGTTGTAAAACAAGATACTTAATAAAGACCATTACTACTAAATATCCTATCTTCATCACTATTAATTCTTCATCACTATTAATTGTTTAACTTTTTTATTTTTTTTATATAAAAAAATGACTGTTTTTCTTTTGCAAGAATATATCAGCTATTACGGGATAAAAAATAGTGCATTATTTTTTCATTCTTCTTTTTATTTTGATATAATATATCCGGGAAATGAGTATAAGTCCCAAAACTCTCATTTCTCAAACATGCAAAAGGACATGTAACACAGATAAAGAGCCCCACTAAACTGAGGTTCTTTATCTGTCTGACAAATGTTCTAACTACGTACATATATGCTAAAATTACAAAGCTAGACACAATATTTTAATTTAAATATAAGGATTGATTTCTCACTCATAATGAAGTCAATCTTTTTAATTATGTTTTGATTTTTTGTTCTTAATAACAAAAATATCCCTCTATTTCCTACTCTGTTCTAATGATTCATATTCATAAAATATTTCATTCTTCATAAAAAATCCTCTATGACTTAATTACCAAAACAAAACTTTACTATAATACCTTCGCTTCTATCAAATTTTAGTCTCTCTATTAAATCATTATACTATCTGACCACTACCAAAATTAACAAAAATTTATTGTAAAATATTTTTTATTAGATATTTCAATATTACATTTTAACTTCATTAACTATTCAGCAAAACGAAAAGATAGCGTTTTCAAATTACTATGTTATAATAAAAGAATGATATGTGTGATATAAATGTGATATATCAGGAGGGGTGGTTATGATGAACAATAAAAATACTGCAAAGAAAATGTCGATTAATGAAAATGCTATTTTAGAAAAATATTTAAATACTCTGGCAACTCCAATTAGTAAACACAAACCTGATAAAAAACTCTCATTTATATGGGCAAATGATGCTTTTTATAAAATGACCGGGCATGAAAAAAAAGATTTTAAAATGATTTGGCAGGATTTAAAAACATACTACAAACCTTATACAGATGATTTTATTATTCTTGAAAATCAATTAGCAAAGTTGCAAGAGCATCGTGATTTACATCAAGAATGTATAATCCGAATTCCTTTTAGACATGATGAAATAAAATGGATTAAATTATCTATTTCACTTTCTTTCGAAGTAATAACAATTGCATATAACGATATTAGTAATTTGATCAATACACAGAATACACTCATTTCAACTAAAAATGTATATATAGATAACTTTCAATGGATGATGGCAGAAAATGCCGGAAATGTTTATATCAGTGATATTGACACATATGAACTTCTATATTTAAATAAAGTTGCATGTGAAACGCTTGGTACTAGAGCTGAACAAGCAATAGGGAAAAAGTGTTATGAAATCATACAAGGTAGAAGTTCCCCCTGTCCTTTCTGTACAAATAAATATTTAAAAAAGAATCAAACTTATGAATGGGAGTTTTATAACCCTTTATTAAAAAGAAATTTTATTATCAAGGATCGTATGTTGAATTGGCATGGCCACTCTGCCCGTATTGAGCTTTCCCATGACACTTATAGTACTGAATATAAGCTAGCAAAGAAAGATTAAGAACGAGAAGCAATTTTAAAAACCATTTCTGCCGCGATGGTACGTGTTGATGCAAGGGATTATTCTTCAATTCTCTGGTGCAATGATATTTTTCTTAAAATGATTGGTTATACAAAAGAACAATTTAAAAGTGAACGTTATGAGTTAAAAAGCTATATGCACCCTGAGGACTTAAAAAGAGCCAAGCAGATTGTTCATAAATTAAGAAATTCAAAAGAGAGCGTTGTATTCGAGGGACGAGTCTATACCCGTAATAAAGAAGAACGTATCTGGACACTGACATTATGCTACGTAGATGAAAGGGACAGCTGGGATGGTATCCCTTGTTTTTATAGTATGGGTCTAGATATTACAGATGAAAGACAAAAAATAAAGACATTACAGCATAAAGCAGAAAAAGATGCATTAACTGGGATATACAACCGCTCTGAAACCGAAAATCAAATAAAAAACTTTATTATTGAACATCATGACTCTAAGGGAGCACTCTTCATGATTGACACAGATAATTTTAAACAAATCAATGATACATTGGGACATATTGCTGGAGATATGGTATTAGGTGAAATGGCAACGGCTATGAAAAAGAAAGTACGTGATAGTGATGTCGTTGGTAGAATTGGTGGTGACGAGTTTATTATTTTCATGAAAAATATTACTAGCCACTTAGATGCAGAAAAGAAAGCTGAAGAACTACAAAAAACATTTGCCCATCTATTTGACAAAGAGAAAAGTAAGATTCAGGTAACAAGCAGTATTGGTATCGCTTTATATCCAAAAGATGGACATAATTTTTTGGAATTGTATGCAAATGCTGATAAAGCCCTTTACCAAGCCAAAATCCAAGGCAAGAATACATATATCGTATATAATGAAAAATCTTGTAATCAGCAAAGTATTACCGCATATTCTTCACTAGGTGCAACTATCGATTCACAACAATCTTATAGTGAAACATCTGTTTCATTAGCAGATTACGCCTTTCGTATTCTATTTCAAAACAAAGATTTAAAAACAGCTATTAATCTGATTCTTGAAATTACTGGAAAACGCTATGACGTAAGCCGTGCTTATATTTTCGAAACCATGACAGACAAAGAACATTGCTCCAATACATATGAATGGTGTAATGAAGGGATCACCGCTGTAAAAGAACAACTACAAAATATTTCTTATCATGATATGGATGAATATGAAAGAGTATTCGATGAAAATTCTATCTTCTACTGTCATGATGTCACGTCATTAAGCAAAAAACAAAGACAACTGTTTGAAGCCCAAGGAATTCATTCTACACTACAGTGTGCGTATTATGAGCAGGAAATGATTGCCGGTTTCGTTGGCTTTGATGAATGTACAGGAAAACGAATATGGACAAAAGAAGAGCTTAGAATACTTACTCTCATATCGCAAATTATATCAATCTTTCTAAAGCATAAAGGATTAAGTGACCAAGTATCAAAATTGTAATCTAGTTATTGTTTTAGACTACTAATAAATAAAATATATCAGTAATTTAAAGATATTTAGAAAATAATCTTATATACACAAATAGGCTGGACAATAATTCCAGCCTATTTATATTCATTAATTCTCTAATCGTCTTTTAAAACTAGTAAAGCCATCTTACTTCTACCAGCAAATCATTCATTTCCTTTTCACATAATTTTAGAATAACTATTCTTCTACTACATTCTTTAAATTGTTATTCCTGGTTCTAGATGGCGTAATACTTTATTCTTAGCTTAAATTTAATTTTAACAACCTTAAAAATGTATTCTTTTACTTAATAAAAAAATATACTAAATTTATTGAATCTATTGCCTTATCAATGATTTTTGTATTATTTATAAAAAATGAAATAATTTTATTTATTTTGTGCTATAATATCCACGCAGGGAGTGATTATTAAATGAGCCAAAAGATTAAACGCGGTGATATCATTGATGTCAAAATTACTGGTATCCAGCCATATGGAGCTTTTGCCAGTTTACCAGATAATTCAACAGGATTAATACATATTTCCGAAATATCTGATAAATTCGTTAAAAGCATCGATAGTTTTGTTAAGGTGGGTGAATCAATCAAAGTAAAAGTTATTGATTTTGATCAGGAAACTAACCATGCTAAACTTAGCTTGAAAGCCATTGATAATCGTTATCGTAGACGCAATAAACGTGTTTACTATAAGAATCCTAGACGATTAATCGTTGAAACGCCTAATGGTTTCAAACCATTAGCTCTTGCCATGGAAAAATGGCTTAAACAAGGAATCACGGAGGAAAGTTAAAATGATTACATTAGATTTATCTAAAGCTAAATTAAGCGAGGATTTAGAATCATACAAGGACAAAGTAAAAGAAATCCATGATATGATTCACAACAAAACTGGAGCTGGTAATGATTTTCTTGGGTGGGTTGAATTACCTGAAAATTATGATAAAGCTGAAGTTGAATTAATTAAAGAAACAGCTGCTAGTCTAAGAGAAAAAACAGATGTGTTACTAGTTTGTGGTATTGGGGGATCTTACTTAGGTGCACGTGCAGCAATTGAAGCAATCAACGGATTATATCCAACTAATGATGTTGAAATCATTTATGTAGGAAATACTTTTTCATCAAATTATATTAAACAAGTAGCTGATTATATTAAAGATAAGGATTTTGCTATCAATGTAATTTCTAAATCAGGTACAACTACAGAAACTTCTATCGCATTTAGAATTTTCAAAGAAATGTGCGAAACTAAATACGGTAAAGTTGGAGCTAAAGAAAGAATCGTTGCTACAACAGATAAGGCTAAAGGTGCATTAAAAACTTTGGCTACTGAAGAGGGATATACGACATTTGTAATTCCTGATGATGTTGGTGGCCGTTATTCAGTTTTAACACCAGTAGGATTATTCCCAATCGCAATGGCTGGAATTGATGTAGATGCAATGTTAAAAGGTGCTAAAGATGCGATGGAAAAATACGGTAATGCTGATCTTGATCAAAATGATGCTTATAAATATGGTGTTGCTCGCCAGATTTTACACAAAGCCGGATACCCTGCTGAAATGTTTGTAACTTACGAATTACAACTAGCTATGGTAGCTGAATGGTGGAAACAACTTTACGGTGAATCAGAAGGTAAAGAAGGTAAAGGTATCTTACCTACTAGTGCTACTTTCTCAACTGATTTACATTCTTTAGGACAATTTATCCAAGAAGGTACAAAAGTTCTTTATGAAACAATCATGCAAATTAAAGAACCAGCTGGAGATATCACTATTCCTAGTGATAAAGATGATTTAGATGGTCTTAATTATTTAGCAGGTAAATCTGTAGACTATGTAAATAAAAAAGCTTGTGAAGGAACTGTTGATGCTCATGTTAATACTGGTAATGTACCTAACATTTTGATTACTTTAGATAAAATGGATGCTTATGGTTTTGGTTACATGGTATATTTCTTTGAAATGTCATGTGCTATGTCTGTATATTTACTTGGTGTTAACCCATTTAATCAACCAGGTGTTGAAGTGTACAAAGCAAACATGTTTAAATTACTTGGTAAACCAGGCTATTAATTATTATGACGATCTTTGATCGTCTTTTCATTTGCATAAATATTTAAAATATGGCCAAAATGTAAAAGAAGTGCTTATTATATTAAACTAATTATAAAAAAATTAATTTATTATAATTTTTTTTATTGACTAATTGAAAAGTAAATGATAATATATTTAGGCACCAAGGCACTGGAGGTTTAGCTCAGTTGGGAGAGCATCTGCCTTACAAGCAGAGGGTCAGC
>NZ_JAHPYJ010000058.1:0-1495 GCF_019041935.1 Erysipelatoclostridium sp. MSK.7.34 | reverse complement strand
ATGTAGATTATTATTCATTTAACCTCTGGAAAAATAAAGGAATATTTGTTTTAACGCCTAAAGAAATAGATGCTTTATATGATGCAATAAGTCATGTATGTAAATGATGGAATAGTGCAGAATAAGAAAGGGGTAAGATGGTTAATAGAGCAGTCCTGGTAGGACGAATGACGAGGGATCCTGAACTTAGTAGAACACTTCAAGGTGATGCGGTTACTTCTTTTACTTTAGCGGTAAATCGTAATTTTACAAGCAGAGATGGTCAACAACAGGCAGATTTTATTAATTGTGTTGTATGGCGTAAGTCTGCTGAAAATGTTGAAAGATATTGTTCTAAGGGAAGTTTAGTTGGTGTTGAAGGGAGAATACAGACACGCAGTTACGAAAATCCTCAAGGTCAAAAGAAATACATTGTAGAAGTTATTTGCGACGTAGTTCAATTTATGGAAACTAGAGCGGTAAATGAAGAACAGTCAAAAAAAGATATTTATCAAACTGATTATAATGAAAATAGTTTATTGCGTGACCTTGAAAAAGAATTTGATAATTCTTTAAATACTTTTGAAATATCAGAGGATGATTTGCCATTTTGATAATTTATAATAGTATTATTTTTAAAAAGACAGTAATTTCTGAATATAATGTTGTAATAAAAAAGCTAGGGAAATAGGTGAAAATCAACAATATTTTGGTTAGTAAAAGTAATATTTATATCAAAATATTAGAAAATGAAAGTGAAAAAGATAAAATGATAAAAAAGAGGCAGTTTGCCTCTTTTTGTGATAAATATAGTAAAAAAATTGCACCTTTTAATTATAAAAACAGACATGCTATGCTTTTTATATAGTTCAACTCAATATGTATAAAGCAAATTGGAGAGCAGTCAAAAAAGACATTTATTAGTCTGATTATAAAGAGAATAATTTATCGCATGATCATGAAAAAAATTTGATATTTCTATAAATACTTTTGAAATAGTAGGATGATTTGCTACTAATAATTTATGATAGTATTATTAATGATTAAAAATAGCGCACCAAGGTTTATTTTAAACATATTAATATATTTCCGCTGCTGCAGTAGTATGGGGTGAATAATATTCAAAAAACACTCACTTTTTCGAAAAAAATTGTGCCTTTTTGAAATGAAGGATATGTTAAAATTAGTATAGTTAAAATTATGTAAAGAGACAGGGAATGAGAATGTCTCTTTTTATTTTAACTGAAAATAATAAATGTTAAGGGGTGAGAACGTTGTATGGAATTAAGTTGATGCCATAATATATTTGATTTTTTTTACGTATATGGTTATAAAAAAACAATTTTACATTAAATTATATTTTAAATGTATAATTTATGTGTTCGGTGGAGGTGGTTTGTTTGAATTCGTTTATTCCATGGATAGGTGGAAAAAAATTATTACGTAAAGAAATTATAAAACGTTTTCCAAAGGAGGATTTTACAAAATATGTTGAGGTGTTTGGCGGAGCAGGATG
>NZ_JAHPYJ010000057.1:0-1639 GCF_019041935.1 Erysipelatoclostridium sp. MSK.7.34 | reverse complement strand
ACTATATCTAGACATAAAAAAGTAGGATAATTATTGAAGATTATACATCTTCTAACCCTACTTTTTGTTTAGTACCCTATATTATTTTAAAGCGTCGCTTAATTCTACTAATTAAATTTAGTCCAAACAATTTGGTTCAATAGACTTTTTACCATAATATTTTTATTTAATTATATAGTATACCAGCAACTAATATCTACATTTCCCGAAATTCCAGGAATGCTTCCAGAACTTGTATATTGCCATCCGAATTTACCTTTATAGTATGGATTTTCCCATCCAATTGTATCAGTATAAGCAGCCATCCACGATACATTGGATAAAATAGCCTTATCATTTAAACTGCTATTAAGCATTGCTCGATAACTATATACATTTGTTGTATAACCTTTTGCATTCATTTCACTTATAAATGCATTCATATTCGCTATATTTTGCTCTTTTGTTATAGTAGTGCGCTCCAAATCAAAATATACAGGATATCCTAATTCATCTGGTGTAACATTATATTTCTGAAGAATATCTATTACAAACTTTGCTTCATTTAAGGCATCATTTTCACTGTTAGAATAATCATATATATATACCCCAAATGGTATTTTCAATCTTCTGCATGCCGCCAAATTATTTGCAAATTGCACATCTTCTATGTATTCCCCATTAGGATGAGCTGCAATTCTCAAAATTGCTCCATCAATATCTCCATACTGTTTTACAGTATTCCAATCGATATTCCCATTATATGAACTAACATCAATTACCTTTTTTGATGGCATATTCCCAGCTATATTTCCTTTATTATCAAAAAAGTATTTTTGCCCATCAATATATGCCCATCCAATTCTTTCCGTAGTATTTATTATATTATGAAACGGTAATTCTATATTGTTTACTGCACCTTTTTCATCATAAGCATAGATATGCGTGACATACGTTCCAAATTCATAATTATGATCGCTTCTATTTACTCTGAAAGTGTATTCGTTTTCCAGTTTTTGTCCCACTCCCCAAATTAAATCATCCTGTTCATTTTTATATGTCCACGTAGGAAATAATACCTCTGTAATTTTATTGTTACTTAAAACTGTGCAAGTAACAGTATACCCACTATCATTTATATTTGAAATTTTGACATTCTTTATTATTGGTTTAGTACTTGTATTTATATCAGGTTCTTTTAAATTTACTGTACCACAAATTGAAAAACCTTTTAATCCTTCTCTATCATACGCATAAATATGAGTAATATAATCACCATACTCAAAATTATGATCTTTACGATTTACCGTAAACGTAGCAACACCATTTTTCAATTCAGCTTCATGCCATACTATATCATCCTGCCCATTGTTTACTGTCCATGTTGGCATTTGAACTCTAACAACTTCCAAATCATCTGTTACTTTACAAATCATCGTATACTCATCAGATGTCACATTAATAACTTTTACATCACTTATAACAGGTGCTTGATTTTCTTCAATTTTTGTATCCAATTCAAGTTTACTATATTCACCCTCATCATCGTAAGCATATATATCAGTATTAATCTTACCAGTATCATAATTATGATTCATCATATCAACTTCTATTGTATATGTATTTCCAGTCCTGTTGGCTGTATACCAGATCAGATCAT
>NZ_JAHPYJ010000056.1:0-2351 GCF_019041935.1 Erysipelatoclostridium sp. MSK.7.34 | reverse complement strand
ATAGCAAGCTGCCGGTTCTTTTTTTATTTACGGATACCTCTGCGTATCCTTTTTTTATTTTATATCCGGCTTTAATATAAGCAGTTCTGGATGAATTATGTCGTCTATCATCGACTTACTGCTATAGTTTTAATCAGCCCGGGTTATCAGCTGTTATTAAGATAATAACAGCTGTTGTGATTTTTCCTGCAGGATCAGGATAGATTATCTAAGGCAGGTAACTATATAAAATTCAAGTGTTTTTATGAAAAAGTTAAAAAATGTTAAAATAAATGATTTTATATGTTAAGTAGTATAGATCCTTGAAATGTGAATAATGATTTGTAATTTTTGGGCATGACGAAAAGAACCAAAATTGGCCTTTTTTTAATTTTAATGCATTTATTTTATCTTAAAAGTGCATCATCAAATTGTTGATTGGTACTTGAAAGATGATAAATAATTCTAAGTAATTTTCTAACACAATGTCCACAAGCACAACGATGACCTTTACCTTGAGAAATCTTTAAATCATAATATTGTTTAAATACCGGATTATTATTATTAATCACAGGCAATATGATCTGATATAAAGTCTTTCTCAAATATGGTGAACCTTTCTTGGTAATAGCAGTATGTTGTGCGTCGTATTGACTTGATTCGTAATGATAAGGAGCAACACCAGCTGCTTTTATTATCTTAGATGGCTTAGAATAGTTGCTTATCTCTCCTAATTCGGCTAAAATAGAAGTACCAGAGAAATGAGAAATCCCTGGGATGGATAGGATAGGAGAGTTATTTTGGATGGAAAACTCTTCTATTTTTTTATCTGTTTCAGCTAACTGTTCATTGATAAGTTCAATCTGACTTATCAGATGTTTGATTTTGATTACTTCTGCTGCTGATGAAATTCCAATAGAAGATTTAGCAGAGTCTTTAAGCTGCTGTGCAGTTAGAGATATGCGGTTCCCTCGGCCTTTTATTTCAAAACATTTGCGAATAGTTCTAATATCAGTACTAGCGATATTTTCAGCACTGCCAAATGTTTTAAGTACATTCATGTAGATAATGCCGTATTTAGATGAAAATAAGCTGTTGAATTCAGGGAAAACAATATCAATACATTTTTGTAGGCGGTTTGTATAAACATTGAGTTCTTCTTTTAAATTGTGATGATGTCTAGTTAATTGCTTTTGTTCATAAAGATCGAAGCTGTTGACTTTTGTAATACGATACTGCTTTTTTCGTACAGGAGTATCCAAAACATCACAGATAGTAAGAGTGTCAAGTTTATCATTCTTAGTGATGCCGTTCTGCATTTTACGAGTGTAATCAGTAGTTTTAGGGTTGATAAGAGCAACAGTAAAATTTTTTTCTAAAAGATACTTTAATAAAGCAAAATGATAATGCCCGGTGTCTTCCATACCAATCAATATAGAGTCCTTAGAATAAGAACTAAGTTTTTGGATTAGAGAATCAAATCCATCTTTAGTATTGGAAAAAGAAGAAGGTTGAAGTAAAACTTCACCACTATCTTTGTCCATAATACAAAAGAAGTGTTTTTTTCCAATATCGATACCAACTAATTTCATAATAAAAGATCCTTTCTTGATAAAAATATGTGAAAAGGTATCCACAACACTTAGACCACAAAACCTGGTGCAAAATACGAATTCAAGACTCATCTAACTAATCATTATTTAGGAATAAGGTTGTGGTAAGGGCCTGCCTAAAGTAGTCATGCTACAAGGTGAAAAATACAAATCCACATTTACATATTAAATATTTTACAAATTAACTTAACCGTAATCAACCACGGTTTAAATGGTTGATAGAAAGGAGAAGGTATATTTGTAGATGACTATTAAATGAGTCAATTACAATATACCAGGTAAAAATATTTATGATCGTGCAGGCGATAAAGTAAACTCTAACAGAGCTGGTACAGGCATTTTATTTAAAATAAGAGCGTTTGGCGAAGAATCAGATAAAATATCAGCAGACATGATGTTTTTGCGTTGTATTGAAAAATAGACCTGTTTTTAATTCTTTAAAAAAAAGAAGGGACGGTTAATAAAATAGCTATATTTAATAAAAAAATAAAATCAGAAAAGAGTCGAAAAAATGGGAGAAAAAAGGGAAGTCACAAAATAATGTGAAAATAACTCTTTACAAGACAAAAGGGATATGGTAAATTAAATAGGCACTCGAGGAAAGGGACGTAAGGACCGGAGAGAAAAAGCAAAAAAAGTTAAAAAAAAGATTGACTAAAAAGCGAAAAGAGTGTAAGATATTCAAGTCGGCAAAAGAAGCCGGAGAGATCATTGAAAACTAAACAGAATTAAGAAACACACGTCAATATCCAGAAGGAT
>NZ_JAHPYJ010000055.1:0-2571 GCF_019041935.1 Erysipelatoclostridium sp. MSK.7.34 | reverse complement strand
GTAAGTGCCAAATAAAATAGTGTATTTAAAAAAGTCGATTGAATTGATACAATGATCAATTTAGTCGGCTTTTATTTCAAATTCTTCTTTTATTTCTTCACTCCATGGTAAGAACCAATCCAATTTCTTTGGATCTTCAACCAGATCTTGTTGAGGTAAATAATCCAGAATGAATTCAATATAATCATATGGATTAAGTTTGTTGGCTTTAGCTGTTTCAATCAAGCTGAAGACTGCAGCACTTGCTTCAGCTCCTTTAGTAGAAGTTGAAAACAGCCAGTTCTTTCGACCAACTGTAAATGGTCTGATTGTACGTTCATCTAATGAATTTGTCATAGGTACAAGACCATCTTCTAAAAATGAACGCAGTCCTGCCTCGTAATTCAAGGCATATTGTATAGCTTTTCCTGTCTTAGAAGCTGTTAACACCTTGTTTTGATTTTCTTTGCACCATAAAAAGAAGTCATCAACTAATGGCTTTGATTTTTCTTGACGTACTTTCTCCTTTTTATCAGGTGATAATGTTTCGATTTGTTTTTCTATCGCAAACAGTCTGGCTATTTTTTCAACAGCTGTATTTGCGAGTGTATCTGATGCATTCTTCATATCTACAGGCAAAGCATCATAGAACTTCCGTCTGGCATGCGCCCAACAATAAGCATTGGTTACACCATCTATATGGTTATATCCATAATAGCCATCAGTAATGATAGTACCATCAAATCCTTTCAGAAATTCTTGAGGGTTGGTTGCTTTTCTGTCAGGTCTGTAATCAAATATCTTAACAGGTCTTTTACTTTCTTTGATACTTGAATATACCCACATATATGATTTAGAAGTAGCCTTCTTACCTGGTTCATTCAATACCTGAACTGGCGTTTCATCACAATGTATATGTGATTCCTTCATCATCAGTTCGTGCATCCTGTTTACCAATGGAATGAAATATTCATTGGCGGCAATGATGATCCAGTTTGCCATTGTCGTTCTTGAAAGTTTCATTCCTAATCGTTTCCATTCTGATTCTTGTCTGTATAGTGGCATATGATTTACATATTTATCAATGATTACTTGTGACAGTACACTTGGCGATGTATATGAATGTGGAACAACCGGTTGAGGTGTGCCAGCTTTAAGCATGACTACCTTTCCTTTTTTTCTACAGTTTCGACATTCATATGTTTTTCGATAAATATCTTTTACATAGAGTTTGGCTGGTTCATAAATAACTTCATGTCTTACAAATTCCTCACCTACATAAGATAATTTAGAGCCACATTCATCACATACTCTGTCTTTTTCATCAACATCATAAACTTTTTTTACATGTTTTAGCTTGTCTAATTTGATATCAATTTTCTCTTTTTGTTTCTTTTTGGCTCTGGTATATGAGATATCTTCAAGCAGTTCAGGTTCACATTCATTTTCTGCTTCATCAAAAAGAGAAAGCTGATCCATAGAATGTGTTATCTTTTCACTCTTGGTACCAAACAGCTTTCTCTTTAAATAGGCATTTTCTTCACGCAAAAGTTCATTGTTGTTTTTTAAGTATTCATTTTCTGCTTTCAAACTGTCAATGGTACTGTTCAAAGATGCAATTGTAGCTTTCAATTCTTCAATAGAATGTGACAGATTAGCCATTACCAAAGCTAAATTTTCAACTGTACCTGTAGTAGAATCAGCCATCAAAAGCACCTCCATTTCATACATCCATTATACCATAAACAGGCATATTATCCTATGAAATCAAGGCTTTACAGTACAACTTGTGGATAACTTTTCTGAATGGTCTTAGGCTGTACGATAGAAAGTCCTTCAAGCAGCCATCTGAATTGTTGAGGGGTTATTTCTCGAGCTTCTGATTCATCTCTGGGCCATTTAAATTTACCATTTTCAAGTCTTTTATAAAGTAATACAAAACCATCACCTTCCCAATACAGAGCCTTCATGGTCCTTGTATTTCTACCACAAAACAGAAACACAGAATTAGAAAAAGGATCAAGCTTGAAGTTCTGTTGAACGATAGCTGAAAGACCATCAATCTGTTTACGCATATCTGTATAGCCAACAGCTATATAAATATGTTCGGCTTTTGAAATATCACCAATCATAATAGTGACTTCAAAAGAGGCTCAATACTTTGGTAAGGTGTATCTGAATCGAGTTCAATTTTGATGCTTCCCTTGATAATGATAATCTTTTCATTATTGTGTGGTTGCTTTTCAACAGAAACAAAGGATACTTCATTCTTGTAGCTGTTTTCATTTATCTGATCACATAAAATATTTCTGATTTTTTGTTGATAATTATAATAAGTCGACGGCTTGATATTGTTTTTGTCACAGAAATCTTTGACAGATAAACCACTTTCCTTGCATTCTTTGATTTTAAAATACCAAAATTTATATTTTTCATTTTCGGTAAGTTCCTGTACTGTCATATAGTCTCTCTTCCTTTCCATATAGTTTTTGGAGAATATAAAAACTACAATATAGTTTATGGAGTCTCCACATTCTATATTGTAGTTCTTAGAGTTCTATATTTTTATCCACTATTTTATTTGGCGCTTAC
>NZ_JAHPYJ010000054.1:0-3046 GCF_019041935.1 Erysipelatoclostridium sp. MSK.7.34 | reverse complement strand
CCAGAAGGATAAAAAAGAAAAAAGAGCTAAACAAACGAAGAGTTGTTTAAATAAACAATGGAGAGTTTGATCCTGGCTCAGGATGAACGCTGGCGGCGTGCCTAATACATGCAAGTCGAACGCGAGCACTTGTGCTCGAGTGGCGAACGGGTGAGTAATACATAAGTAACCTGCCCTAGACAGGGGGATAACTATTGGAAACGATAGCTAAGACCGCATAGGTACGGACACTGCATGGTGACCGTATTAAAAGTGCCTCAAAGCACTGGTAGAGGATGGACTTATGGCGCATTAGCTGGTTGGCGGGGTAACGGCCCACCAAGGCGACGATGCGTAGCCGACCTGAGAGGGTGACCGGCCACACTGGGACTGAGACACGGCCCAGACTCCTACGGGAGGCAGCAGTAGGGAATTTTCGGCAATGGGGGAAACCCTGACCGAGCAACGCCGCGTGAAGGAAGAAGGTTTTCGGATTGTAAACTTCTGTTATAAAGGAAGAACGGCGGCTACAGGAAATGGTAGCCGAGTGACGGTACTTTATTAGAAAGCCACGGCTAACTACGTGCCAGCAGCCGCGGTAATACGTAGGTGGCAAGCGTTATCCGGAATTATTGGGCGTAAAGAGGGAGCAGGCGGCAGCAAGGGTCTGTGGTGAAAGCCTGAAGCTTAACTTCAGTAAGCCATAGAAACCAGGCAGCTAGAGTGCAGGAGAGGATCGTGGAATTCCATGTGTAGCGGTGAAATGCGTAGATATATGGAGGAACACCAGTGGCGAAGGCGACGATCTGGCCTGCAACTGACGCTCAGTCCCGAAAGCGTGGGGAGCAAATAGGATTAGATACCCTAGTAGTCCACGCCGTAAACGATGAGTACTAAGTGTTGGATGTCAAAGTTCAGTGCTGCAGTTAACGCAATAAGTACTCCGCCTGAGTAGTACGTTCGCAAGAATGAAACTCAAAGGAATTGACGGGGGCCCGCACAAGCGGTGGAGCATGTGGTTTAATTCGAAGCAACGCGAAGAACCTTACCAGGTCTTGACATACTCATAAAGGCTCCAGAGATGGAGAGATAGCTATATGAGATACAGGTGGTGCATGGTTGTCGTCAGCTCGTGTCGTGAGATGTTGGGTTAAGTCCCGCAACGAGCGCAACCCTTATCGTTAGTTACCATCATTAAGTTGGGGACTCTAGCGAGACTGCCAGTGACAAGCTGGAGGAAGGCGGGGATGACGTCAAATCATCATGCCCCTTATGACCTGGGCTACACACGTGCTACAATGGATGGTGCAGAGGGAAGCGAAGCCGCGAGGTGAAGCAAAACCCATAAAACCATTCTCAGTTCGGATTGTAGTCTGCAACTCGACTACATGAAGTTGGAATCGCTAGTAATCGCGAATCAGCATGTCGCGGTGAATACGTTCTCGGGCCTTGTACACACCGCCCGTCACACCACGAGAGTTGATAACACCCGAAGCCGGTGGCCTAACCGCAAGGAAGGAGCTGTCTAAGGTGGGATTGATGATTGGGGTGAAGTCGTAACAAGGTATCCCTACGGGAACGTGGGGATGGATCACCTCCTTTCTAAGGAGAAACGCATGATCGAAGATGATGCACAAGAGAAGTGATGTTTCGAAGATACTGTTTAGTTTTGAGTGATACTCAGGTATGACTCAGAGATCATTGAAAACTGGATAATAGAAAATAAATTGCGATAGAAATAGAAAATGAGATCGAAATAGTAATTGTTATTATTGAGGTCTTTCTAGAAAAGTCGAAAACTAAGAATTTTCATCACTAAAAAACATAAATCGAAACGGATGGATGGATTTTAGTAAATAGTTGAAAATAGTAATCAAGCAAACACCAAAATAGGTAAAGTAAGAAAGAGCGTATGGCGGATGCCTAGGCACAGAGAGGCGAAGAAGGACGCAGCAAACAGCGAAATGCGACGGTTAGCAGTAAGCATGCAACGATCCGTCGATGTCCGAATGGGGGAACCCACCTGGAGTAGAGACCAGGTATCCTGAAGTGAATAAATAGCTTCAGAGAGGCGAGACTCAGGGAACTGAAACATCTAAGTACCTGAAGGAAGAGAAAATAAACGAATGATTCCCTAAGTAGCGGCGAGCGAAAGGGGAAGAGCCCAAACCGATCTTAGGATCGGGGTTGTAGGACTGTCGGCAAAGAGCAAGAAATCATTATAGGCGAACGGAATGGGAAGTCCGGCGAAACAGGGTGACAGCCCCGTAGCCGAAATAGTGAAGAAGCACGAGACAGCACCTGAGTACGGCGGGACACGAGGAATCCTGTCGGAATCCACCAGGACCATCTGGTAAGGCTAAATACTCCTCTGTGACCGATAGTGAACCAGTACCGTGAGGGAAAGGTGAAAAGAACCCCGGGAGGGGAGTGAAATAGAACCTGAAACCATATGCTTACAAGAAGTTAGAGCCCGTTAAAGGGTGATAGCGTGCCTTTTGTAGAATGAACCGGCGAGTTACGATATGGAGCGAGGTTAAGCAGGATATGCGGAGCCGAAGCGAAAGCGAGTCTTAATAGGGCGAAAGTTGCATGTCGTAGACCCGAAACCGAGTGATCTAGCCATGACCAGGTTGAAGTTGGGGTAAAACCCGATGGAGGACCGAACCGACCCCCGTTGAAACGTTGGCGGATGAGTTGTGGCTAGGGGTGAAATTCCAATCGAACTCGGAGATAGCTGGTTCTCCCCGAAATAGCTTTAGGGCTAGCGTCGAGGTAAAGTCGTGTGAAGGTAGAGCACTGAATATGTGATGGCCCCATCTCGGGGTACTGAACATAATCAAACTCCGAATGTCACAAAGATATACTCGGCAGTCAGACAGTGGGTGATAAGGTCCATTGTCAAAAGGGAAACAGCCCAGACCATCAGCTAAGGTCCCAAAATATATACTAAGTGGAAAAGGATGTGGAGATGTCCAGACAACTAGGAGGTTGGCTCAGAAGCAGCCATCCTTTAAAGAGTGCGTAACAGCTCACTAGTCGAATGACTCTGCGCCGATAATTTACC
>NZ_JAHPYJ010000053.1:0-4479 GCF_019041935.1 Erysipelatoclostridium sp. MSK.7.34 | reverse complement strand
ATAAGTATTTCCGATATCTCATTTCATCTAAACAGGCAATCCGCACTCCGTCTTCGTCTGCTTTAACACTAAAAGACAGAGTGATACTAATGTAGCACTTAACAATCTTAATTCATTAACAGCTACAGTTACCAATAAGCTAAATAATGGCGATTTTATCCCCAAAATCACGGCTGAAGCTGAAGTTGGAATAGTACCAGAAGTTCGGGTATTAGGAGCAAAAGATATTCAACACGATGCTCTAGAAAAAATGGAAGACTATGATAAGGATTCTGAATTGATTGTTGAAGGTAGAGATTATAGCACAATTAATGACGGTCACTGCAACCACCAATTTAAAAATGAGTTCCTTATCAAACAAAGCAAAATAACAAAAGTTAATTTTAGAGAATAACAGTCTCTCCCCTTTTGTGCTTTGCAACATAGAGAGGAAATAATAAATGTTATTAGATTTTATTAAATCAAACTGGAAAGAAATTACTACATGGTTGGCTTTATTTGGTGTTGTGGTAGAAGTTTCTCCAATTAAAATTTATTCACTTCGTTGGGTTGGAAACAGAATGAATGCTGACATAAAAAAGGAACTAGATAATGTTAATGAAAATTTAAACAAACATATAACTGATTCAGAAAAGAAAGAAATGAAAAACTTGAGGTTTCAAATGTTGGATTTTGCTGATCGTGTACAAAATGATAGTAAACCATCGAAAGATGCATTTAGTCATATATTCGATACTATTCAAGATTATCATGATATTATTGATAAATATGAATTAAAAAATGGCTTGATTGATATAGAGACTGAAAATTTAAAGCAAGCATATAAAAAATTATATACATAAAGGGGTTAGGACAAATTAATGTCTTAACCCCATTTTTTTGCTTTATTAAAGCCGAGCATATGATTGATTATACCAATTATAGCTTCTCTTTACCCCACGTAAAATATGATATGCTCGGCGATAAGACAGTGTTATAAACTTACAATAACAGTACCGATTAGCACAGCAGTATAATTAGCTTTTTCATTCCCAACACTACAATATCCTTCAAATCAATAGGTGGAATCTTATATCATCGAGGCATATTATCATATGAAGTCACATAATAGAAATTATCTATTTTTTTGACTTTAAATGTTCCTCCCATATTATTAGGCTTTCCAATAATACTTTGCGTTATCATGTAATAATTGCATTCATCATTCTTTTCAATTTCTTCACTATGAACTTCTTCTATTTTCATAAAAAATACCTTATATGTTGAATTTATATTATAAACATATTCTGCTATTGCTTTTTGTGGTGTTGAATTATCAAATAGATTGCTTATATAATTAGTGTACAATTTCAGCCCGACAAAAAATATAATTATAACAATCAAAATATTAAATACTTTACTTCTCAACAATTTCTTTATTTTTTCTTTCATTAGAATCTAATCCTTACGTATGTTCCAGAGGTATTTTCCCATCCATTTACTGAAGAACTTACTTTAGCACAATAGTTACTTGTATGTTGTGCTATTGTTACATCATAATATCCACTAGATGTTTTACTCCCAGATGCAACTACAAAAGCAACATGATTATATCGTCCATCCTTCTCCCAATCTGCTATTATAAAATCACCCGCCTGCAAATTACCTGAGAATGTATTAAAGTTTCCTGATGCATATTGACTATTACTTCTAGAATACCAGTATGTTTCAAAATTATGCGCAGCTGACCAAGAGGCTGTATATGGTTTCCATGTAGTATTTGTTGGTGCACCACCTGACCTTAGAATCTGCGATGCAAAATTAGTACAATCGGTACTATATGTTGTATAGCTTGGATTAGGATTAACAGCATATTTTTTTGCGTAACTTACTGCTGTGCTTTTATTAAAGTTAAATGAAGCAGCTCGTGTCATAGGCAACTGATTAATAGTATCAATTATAGGACTTGTGTACGGTAAGTAATTGATTAATTCAAAAATATCGACATTTTCCTGATTACATAAAATCCTAGCTTGACTATTTATTTCATGATTTTCACATACTGTGAAAAATTGATTTAAGATATTTATATCTTCTATATCTCCACTAGCAATATTATCAAAATACATTTCTTTAAATACATTAAAATATTCTTTCCAATTGTTTAAGCTTAATGTGTCTAAATTTCCAACTGATGAGATTTCATTTAATTCATCATCAAATTTGCTAATAATAATATCAAATGCAGTACTCATATTATCAAATTCCCAAAACAACGGATTGCTAGTTCCATTAACATTTAATACTCCTCCTGATTTTAAATCAACAATATTTTCTAATAAATTGTAAGGAGATTCACTATAAATATTACAATCTGCATCTAGGCTTATTTCTTTTTCCATTGCAGTTACAGTAGAAATATTAGTTGGAAATATTCCCACTAAAAATACAGCAATAATTAAAGATACAATAAATTTTCTACTCTTTTTTATAACATATCTTCCTTTCATATTTGTTGAAAACGTTTCCTTAACTATATGATAGCACTTTATTTACATATGTCAATAGCTACATATATTTTATATGTATTGAATTATCGATTATATTGTGATTTAATTATATTAAAGATAGGAGATGGATTAATGAGCAGATCTTCAAACAATTTTTTTAGGATGGAAATGTTGCTGTTAAAAATCATAGAAATCGGAAATGGCGAATATTATGGTTATAAAATAGTCCAGCAGCTTCAGGAGTTATCTGATGATAAAATAAAGTTAGCTGAAGGAGTCATGTACCCCATCCTCTATCGGCTTTTAGACAAAGGTTATATTATCGATGAAAAAAGGCTTGTTGGTAAAAGAAAAACAAGAGTTTATTATAAGCTTGAACCAAAAGGAAAAGAATATCTTAACCAACTTTACATTGATTACATGGATATAAACACTAGTATTATTAAAATCATGGAGGCAGGAAATGAATAATGTTGTCAAACAATATCTAAAGGAATGTAGACGTACATTTCCATTTATAAGTAAAAATGAAAAATTATTTTTTAAGCGCTTAGAAGATAATTTGAATGATATTGACGAAAACGTTACTTATAAAGAAATATGCTTAAAATATGGCGAACCAAAAAATGTTATGATTTCTTATATAGAAAATTGTGACAATGAATATATCTTAAAGCGAACTTCTATTAAGTCCATTGTGAAGAAAATATTCATTACCCTATTTTGTATTCTAATAGCACTATGTGCTACACTTCTTATTTATAATCAACTGATATACAATGCATATGATGATTCTAATACTATAAAAAAAGTAACTATTATTGAGGAGGAGTAAAGAAAATGAAAAAAATATTTGCAAGTTTTTTAACTGTTTTAACACTATTAGGCACTACACCTGTATTTGCATTAAATGAAGAAAGCAATACACAGATAGTCGAAAGATTTGAGGACGGTAGTTATATCGAAGTGACAATCGAAGAAATATCAACGCTTACAAGAAGTAACACTAAAAAGGGTAATAAAACAACATACTACAAAAACACATATGATGTAATCTTATGGTCTGTCAAAACCAGTGGAACATTTACTTATGATGGCTCAACCGCAAAATGTACTGCTTCATCAGTTGACACTCAATGTCCAGCTATAAATTGGAAATTGAGTAATATTAGATCATCAAAATCTGGTGCAAGCGCTTATGGATATGCAACCGCAAAAAGTTATAACGGTCTTGGAATGGTTTTACAAACTATAAACGAAACAGTAAAACTTACTTGCAGTCCAAGTGGAACATTATCTTAAAACAATTAAAAATAGGTATAACATCGAAAATTAATCTTTTTGAATGTTATACCTATTTTTTTGCACTATTCAGTTAATTCAGTTTCAATTATCCCGTGCCAGCAGGTGTGATTTTTCGGAGCGGTTCTTTCGGGTTTGACAACTCAAGCATCTGATAATCATATTTGCTTGTATCGGCAGCACCATCTATGTAATCAGCTTCAACTCTGTATACTGGGTACGAGTAATCTTTCATTCCCTTTAAATCATCTAATATATCTTGCTGAATATCTTCAAACACATCATCTATGTCCTCAGCCATTTCGACTCCTATTAACTCATGTGATTTAGTATTTTTCCAAATACACTTACCGCATCTAAATACTAGATATTTATTCATTTTTCTTTTTCTCCCATTCAGCTTGTATTTCTTTTTCAGCCGCATCTAAGGTTAGTTCCCCTATGTCGTATATAGTCATATTCATAATCATATTGATAATCATTGCTTGGCAACAATATCCATTGCTACTTTTGCAAGATATAGATTTGTTCCTATTCCCGTTGTGGCTGTTATTCCTGTTGTCTTATAAATATCCTGAATAATCATTTTTGCAAATTCCCTTGGAGATGTATTAACAGTCTTAAGATAGCTCGTTGCATCAATAAAAACCTCATCAATTGAATAAACATGAATATCTTCAGCTGAGGT
>NZ_JAHPYJ010000052.1:0-4827 GCF_019041935.1 Erysipelatoclostridium sp. MSK.7.34 | reverse complement strand
TCATTGTATCAATTCAATCGACTTTTTTAAATACACTATTTTATTTGGCACTTACAATTTATCTCATGTAGATTTGATTATAACGTCAGTTGATTTAGATAATATAAATGTTCCATACGTTAGAGTAAGTCCAGTTGTTACCAATGAAGATTATATCAATATTATGGACGCATATAAAAAACATATACTATTTAAAGAAGAAGTACTCAGAGAATTGAAAAATTTCTCTGCACCATATCTAAGTCAATTTATTAATCCAACATTAATTCAAATAAAGAAGAATTATAAAAATAAAAAAGAGTGTTTGGAAAACTTAATTCAAGAATTAGAAAATAGAGAATATGTTAATGAAAAATTTAGAGATTCAATCTTTAATAGGGAGAGAGCAGGAGTTACGTGTATGGATAGTGGAGTTGCTCTGCCACATGCCGATCCATCAACAATTATTACATCTAGTATATCTATACTAACTTTAGATAAACCTGTCGATTGGGGTGGTAATCTAGTAAGTCTTATTATAATGGTATGTTTAAATGAAGATCATGTTGATAAGTTTAAAGATGTTATTCAAGAAATATATCAAATCATTATTAAGAAGGAATATATAGATCAGATTGTAAAAATTAGTAGTATTGATGCAATGATAGATTTATTTTATAAGTAATAGAGGGGGAAATTTATGTATTTTGATAAAAGATTATGTATGTTTCATCAAATATTTGCTACTCAGGATGAATTGTTTGAAACAATGTTCAAAACAATGTTTCAAGCTGGTGTAGTTAAAAGTGATTATTTAGAAGGAATTAAAGAACGTGAGGAAGAATATCCAACGGGATTATTGATTAATGATATAGGATTTGCGATTCCTCACACTGATTCAAGCAAGGTTAATTATTCACAGATCTGCTTTGCATCATTGAATCAACCTGTTGAGTTTTTAAACATGGGAGATAAAAATGAAAAAATAAAAGTTGAACTAGTATTTATGTTAGCTATGAGTCAACCGCATGAACAAGTACAAATATTACAAAATTTAATCGCATTGTTTCAGAATAAAGAAGCAATTAATGCACTTAAACAATGTGAAAACGAAGAAGAATTTATGGGTATTTTAAATAGAAATGGAATTTATTAAGAGAGGGTAAAAAAATGGTTGAAGCATTACAATGGTTTATTGGTCTGGGATCAACAGTTTTCCTGCCGATTATAATAATTATTATAGCATTATTTTTTGGGGTTAAATTATCAAAGGCAATTATTTCTGGGATTACAGTTGGTATTGGTTCTATTGGTTTGGATTTAGTTATTGGTTTGCTATCATCAAATTTGGGAACAGCTATTCAAACAATGGGAGAAAAATATGGTAACTCATTAAGTATTATGGATATTGGTTGTGGAGTTGGAGGGCCGCTTGCATTTTCTACAACATTAGGTATTTGTATTATACTAATTTCATTAGGACTTAATTTAGTGTTTGTTATGCTTGGTTGGACAAAAACATTAAATGTAGATATTTGGAATTTTTGGTTCCCAGCGTTCTTGGGGTTAGTTGCTAATGCAATTAGTGGAAGTTTTTGGGTTGGTCTCTTAGGAATTATAGTAGCACTTATGATTCAATGGTTACTTGCAGACTTATTTCAAGAGAAAATCAGCAATTTCTTTGGGTATCCTGGTATTGCTATTACACATATGATGGCTTTATGTGGAACGATTTTTGCAATTCCTGTTAATTGGTTATTTGATCATATTCCAGGTCTGAATAGAATTGATGCAGATGCAGAAACAATTGGTAAAAAATTTGGTATCTTTGGAGATACAGTTATTATGGGATTATTTATTGGTATAGGTGTAGGTATTTTGGCAGGGTATGATGTTGCCAAAATTGGTCAATTAGGAATGACAACAGCAGCTGTTATGAAAATTATGCCAAAAATGGTTGCAATGTTTATGGAGGGTCTAATGCCAGTTGCTGAGGCCGCAAAAACTTGGACAAATAAGCATTTAAATGGTCGTACTGTTAACATTGGTATGGATGCAGCGCTTACTGTTGGGCATCCGACAGTTATGACAACTACATTAATTATGGTACCTGTATCACTATTATTAGCAATTATTTTACCAGGCAATAAAACATTACCATTTGGCGACTTAGCTTTTTATGCATTTGCTATTGCATTAATGGTTCCTTTCTTTAAAGGAAATATTGTGAGAAGTATTTTAGGCTGCAGTTTATATATGGTGACAATGTTATATTTGTCAACCTGGCTAGCACCAGTTATTACAAATGTATTTAAATTAGCAGAATATAATGTTGGTACAGTTGGTTTAGTTACATCAGTTAACTGTGGCTTATGGCCTGTAGCATTATTTACAATACTGTTACAATCAATTGGATGGATTGGATTAGTTATTATTGGAGTTATAGTGTTGGGACTATTAATTTATGTAAATAAAATAAAAAAGCCCGCGGTACAATAGGAGGAAAAAAGAATGAAAACATTATTAATCGTATGTGGAGCAGGACATGCAACTTCTACAATTGCAGTTGCAAAAGTACAAGAATGGTTAAATAGTAATGGATATACAGAAGTTAAAATTTATCAATCTAAATTAGCTGATGAGTTGAATAAAATTGATGATTATGATGCTGTTATCTCAACAACAATTGTATCTGAATCTATTAAAGATAAGGTTATTAATGGATTGCCTTTATTAACAGGTTTGGGGGTAGAACAATTATATAAAGATTTAAAAGAAAGATTAGGTTTATAGTATGAATATTTATCATGATGATATTGTCCTTCAGACAGTTATAGGTAGACCATCATATCACGATATTAAACAGCATTTAATTGATTTTGTAAAAAAATCAAATATTAAAGATGGGTTGATAACAGTTTCAAGTGCACATACAACATGTTCATTATATTTTGATGAAACTATGCATGATACTAATTTTTATGGTGACGAGTATTTACAAGTTGATATTAATAATACTTTAGATCGTTTAGTACCTAAGATGACAAGTGAAAATCAATATAACAGTCCAGGACCAAAACATATTGAATTTGGATTAAGTTTAAGTGATTCAAATTACCCAGCTGAAAAATGGACAATGTTGAATACAGATGCTCATATTAGGTCATCAGTGTTTGGCAGTCCTTCGCTTACGTTTATTATACGTGATGGAAATATATTATTGGGGACTTTAGGACGAGTATATTTCGTTGATTGGGATCAATTAAGAGAAAGAACAAGAATAATTAATGTAATGATTTTAGGTGAATAGGGTATCGAAAGATACCCTTTATTATAAGGAGATGATTTTAATGATTATATCACCTTCACTATTAAATGCAAATACTTATGATCTGGTTAAACAATTAAAAGAAGTTAAAAGTGCAGGAGCAACATATTTACATATTGATGTGATGGACGGACATTTTGTACCTAATCAAGCATTTGGATCAAATACGGTTAATGATTTAAAAGAAAAAACAGAGTTTATTTTAGATGTACATTTGATGATAGAAAATCCTGAAAGATATATTGATAATTACAAGAATGCAGATATTATTACTGTACATTACGAATCAACAAGACATCTTTATAGAGTTATACAAATGATTCATGCATTAGGAAAAAGGGCAGGTGTAGCAATTAATCCTGCGACACCAGTATGCATGATTAAAGAGATGCTCCCACTTGTTGATCAAGTGCTAGTTATGACTATTAATCCTGGAGTACCTGGACAAAAATTTATAAACTCAACTCTTCACAAAATGAAAGAACTAGCAAAACTCAAGGAAGATAATAATTTTTATTATGATATTCAAGTTGATGGTAATATCACTGATGAAACAATAGTAGAGTGTTTAAAAACGGGAGTGAATGTGTTTGTGTCTGGTGGATATATTTTTAATGGAAATATTACAGAAAGAATTAAAAATTTATTAAAGAAAGGCAAAAAATATGAGTGTAAAAAATAATTTAGAGATTATTTTAAATGAATTAAAGCAAAACAGTCAGATAGTAAATGATAATGATTTTCAAAATTTTATTAAAGAAATAGTGAAAGCTCATCATATATATTTATTGGGAAAAGGACGCTCTGGTCTGATTATTTCTGCGTTTGCAAATAGACTTATGCATCTGGGATTTTCAGTTAGTTTAGTCGGAGAAATTACTTCTCCTCATTCAAAGTCTGGAGATTTACTTATTATTGGATCGGGATCAGGTGAAACGCCAAGTCTTGTGTCTATTGCTCAAACAGCAAAAGATGAACAGGTAAGAGTTGCTCTTATAACAATAAACGAAAATTCTACTATAGCTTCTTTGGCTGATAGTATAGTTGTGTTACCAGGTGCTTCTAAATTATCTGGTAAAAGTAAGCAACCTATGGCCTCTGCTTTTGAGCAGCTTTCATTTCTTGTTTATGATGCAATTATATTAGAATTAATGAAAAAATTAAACGAAAATTCAGATAGTATGTTTCAAAGACATACAAATTTTGAATAATTAAACTACAAGAATAAAAAGTCAAACGATATAAATAAATGGATATAAACAGTTTAAAATCCATTTTATAAAATCAAATAATTAGTGTTTAAGTGTGTAGTTCGTTTGAAATGAACCCCAAAGATTGGACTAATATAACAAGTACAATCTTTGGGGTTTTATTATGGCAAAATTAACTTATATGGACAAGAAAGAAATTATAAGATTATATGACGAAGAACGTTATGGATATAGTAGAATGTGTAGAAAGAGAACATTTAGAAAGTTTACTAAAATAAGAACAGTATTCCCAACAGATGAAAGTTTATT
>NZ_JAHPYJ010000051.1:0-6932 GCF_019041935.1 Erysipelatoclostridium sp. MSK.7.34 | reverse complement strand
TTGAGAAATGTGCTCTGAGAGCAGGGCTATGCCCGCAAATGTAAAACCACCGGCTAAGCCGGTGGATATTTATTCGTCTAAAATAAATCTTCATATATTTTTGAAATGACTTTAGAAAGATTTTGAAAAGTTGGTTCTTTTTTGATTTCTTCTAATGTTGTGTTATTTGAGATTAAAAATGATAAGTAAAACCATAATTTAAAGGCGTTAGGATTATTTTTTTGTATTGAAACAAGAAAAACAATATCTACATATTCATCATCCCATAAAATGGGTTTTGGTAATATAGCAACAGAAATAAAAGATGTTTCACTTGAAAAAATTTCAGGATGTGGTATTGCTAAATAATTACCAAAATAAGTGGAAGTAACATTTTCGTGATTCATAATTGAATGATATAGTTTTTCATCTGCTAAGCCTTGCTTATAAGCCATTTCATAAAGACATTTTATAACGGCGTTTTTAGATGGAGCATCTCCATAATAGAACAAATCTTCACTAAAACAATCTAAAATATCTTTTGGGCCATTGAACCCCTCTAGAAGTAATTCAATTTTCTTGATATCAGTGTCATTTAAAAAATAAGAAATTTTTTGTATTTTATTATTATTAATGAATATATCATTTTCAGTTGTACATATTACATTATAATTATCCACATTAGTAGTTGATAACGAATTTTTAGGAATAATTTTAACTTCTTTTATTGATGGGAAATTTCTCAAAATATTATTTTGAAGCAAAATAGTCTCACTTCTTCTTAAAGAACTAATGATTAACATTCTTTTCTTTTTTTGTAGAGAATTTTCATCTATATAATTTACAAAATGTAAAGCAACATATGTAATTTCATCATCTAAAATTTTTTTATCACTTGGTATAATTGTATTGGTGAAAGTAGAAGCTAGGTCATATGCAAGTGTGTATTTTTGCTTAATATTGAATGTCATAATATTTCTTAACTGCATATTAGTATTTATACGAGTTAAAAGAGGTAAAATATGTAAACCTAATGATATTCGTAGATTGAGATTAGAGGTAAAATCTAAACCAAATATTTCTTTGATTTTATATAAGCCTAAAAAAACTAAATTATTAATTTCATCAGTAATAAATTCCTGTTTATCAAATTCTCTTTTACCATATAAATTTAAGGCTAGAAAAAAGATTTCATCATCATTAAACTCAAAATTATATATATCTGCACATTTTTCTAATATATTTTTTGAAATGTCGATGACATGTGCATACACTGGCGATATATTTAGTGAATCCATATGAATAAGATGACCTGACTTAATACGATTAACAGTAGTAACAATATGCAAGATAAGGTTTTGAAGGGCAATATCAGAAATTATATAATGTGAGTGAGTGAGAATTTTAATAACAATATTATTTATATCATTAATATGTTCATGTGAATTAAAAGTATGTGTAATCTCATCACAAACCAAATTTTTAATTTTTAATTTTTCTTGAATAATATAATTACGAATATCATTTTCTTTGCCAATAATTTTAATACCATAATAAGGTTTAGATATAAGAGTTAAATGATATGAAGATAATATGTTTTTAGCTAATTTAATGTCATTAGATATTTGGGAACGGCTTATATACATTTCATCTGCTAAATCTGCACTTTTTAAATAATCATTTGAATCTAACAACCTAGAAATCATATAGGAAATACGAGAAGATTGGTCTTCAAAAAATTGATTAAGGTTATAATCTTGTATGATTGAATTCATAAATATATTAGCAGTTTCTTGATTAGTGATAGACATACAAATACAATTTTTGTTATTTTCGATATATAAACCATGTTCTTTAATGGTTTCCTTTATTTCAGCAATATCAGTTTGTATAGAGCGAATGCTTAAATGAAACTGATCTGTAAAGACTTGTAGAGAAACAGGTGCATCTAAGTTTGAAAATAAATTTAGTAATATTTCATTTTGACGTTTGGTGAGCATAAAAAATACCTCCTAATCTAATAATATTATAAGTATATTTATTATATCATAAACCTTAATTGAGAAAAGATTTTACAATTTGATTTTTATTGCACTGTTTTTCATAAAAATTTTGAAAAAAAATACAACCAAATTGTTTCATTAATTTTAGGAAAAAGTATGTAAATATCTAAAAACTGATTTGTGATAAAATCACATTGTAAGGAAAGTAAGGATTATAAGAATAAAATAATATAGAGGGAGGGTAAAAAAGTGTAATAATCATTATGTATTCTTACTTATTTTGAAATAGAGATGGAGGTGATAGAGCATGATAAATATTTTAGTAGTAACTCATGGAAATTTTGGTAACGAATTAATTAAAAGTGCAGAAATGATTGCTGGAAAGCAAGAGAATATTGAGTCGCTAGGCTTATTTGTAGAAGATGATTTTGATATGTTTAAAAGTAAAGTGAAAAATAAAATTAAAGAATTGGAAAATGAAGAAGGTGTGTTAGTGCTCGTCGATATGTTTGGGGGGACTCCTTCTAACGCATCATTTGCAAATTTAAATAATTTAGATTTTGAATGTGTAACAGGTTTGAATTTGCCGATGATGTTGGAAGTATTAATTAATAGAAATATAAAAACACTTAAAGAACTCGTGAATATAGCAGTTGATGTTAAAAAAAATAGTATATTTAATTTAAGGGACATAGTTTTAGAAAAATGATGGAAAGGGGAAACTAAAATGGAAATAGGATTAATTAGGGTAGATAGTAGACTTATTCATGGACAAGTTATTACAAAATGGTTAAATTATTCCAAAGCAAATGTAATTGTTGTTGTTGATGATGAACTCTCAAAAGATAGTTTTATGTCAGAAATATACACGGCCTCTGCTCCAAATGGAATTGTTGTAGAAATTTTAAGCATTGATGATTTTATGAAAAATACTGTCACTCATAAATATAGTAATAAAAGACTTTTAATTTTATTAAAAAATATTGAAACAGTTTATGAACTTTACTTAAGACAATTTAAAATGAAACATATTCAACTGGGAGGATTACCAAGCGGTGTAGGAAAAAAAGCAATATACAAAGCTATTTATCTTAATGAAGAGGAAATTAATAAATTAAGAGATATTGCCAATTCTGGTGTGTATATTGATATGCAGGTTATACCAGAAGATACAAAATCTGATTTAATGAAAATGATAAAATAAGGGGGATAAAAAATGGAATTATCATTAGCGATTTGTGCTGGATTATGGTATTGGATTGCCAGAACACAAGTGGGATATACATTACATGCAATTTTATGTCAGCCATTAGTAATGGCGCTACCGTTTGGATTGATTTATGGGAATTTATCACAAGCAATGATTATTGCCGCAAGTATTCAAATGGTGTATTTAGGATTAGTAGGAAATGGAGGAAATTTACCGGCTGATGAATGTTTGGCTGGATGTGTAGCAATTCCAATTGCTTTAGTTAGTCAAATGGATCCTGGACAAGCAGTTGTTTTAGCGATGCCCTTTGGATTAATTGGAGTTTTACAAGATCAACTTAGAAGAATTATCAATGCTATTTTTCTTCATAGAGCAGATAAAATGGCAGAGGTTGGAAACATAAAAGAGATTGAACGTTGTGCAATTGTGTATCCAATAATTTTAGGATTCTTTTTAAGATTCCCAATTGTATTTGCGATTACATATGCAGGTGCTGATACAGTGCAAAATATTTTAGCTTCTATGCCTGAATGGATTACGCATGGATTAAGTGTTGCAGGAGGTGTTTTACCAGCGATGGGATTTGCAATGACAATTTATATTATTGGAAAAAAACAATATTTACCATTTTTCATTATTGCATTTTTCATGGTTCAATATTTAAAAATTAATGTAATGGCTGCTGCTATTTTTGGAACTTGTATTGCATTGTTAATTGTTTTATTGAAAAGAGAAAAAAATACGGAGGGAGCTATTTAATATGGATGAAGTAGAAAAAAACAAAACTGTTGAGAAAGATATGAAAAAATTAGTTAATAAATCATGGTTTAGATATTGGCTTTCAGCTGAGATGTCAAATTCATACGAAAGACTACAATCATTATCGTTTTGTTATAGTATCATTCCTGTTTTAAAAAAATTATATCCAAATAAAGAAGAATTTGGAGAGGCGATTAAGAGACATTTAAACTTTTTTAATACTGAACCAACTTGGGGCTCACCAATTTTAGGAATTGCAATTGCTATGGAAGAAGAAAAAGCAAAAACTAAGCAAATACCAGGAGAGGCAATTACATCGTTAAAAACAGGATTGATGGGTCCATTAGCAGGAATTGGTGACACAATCGATTGGGGCACATTAAAAACAATCATTTATGGTATTGCTGTTACTTTCGCATCATCAGGTAATATATTAGGGGCATTTATTCCTTTGGCATTTACATGTTTAACTTTTATTATTGGTAGGTATCTAACGAATTTCGGTTATACTGTTGGAAAGGATTCAGTAAAATCTATATTACAACAGGGATGGATTAAGGAACTTATTTTTGGAACAAGTATTTTGGGATTATTCATGATGGGGGCATTAACAAGTAATTTTGTTGAAATAATAACACCATTATCTTTTGAAATAGCAAAAGGGCAAACGCTAGCTATTCAAGAAATTTTAGATAGTATTGTACCAGGTTTACTACCTTTGTGTGCGGTGTTTGGTATTTATTATTTCTTAAAAAAAGGAAAAGTTAATTATGGAGTTTTAGCTATTGGAATTGTAGTTATTTGTTTAGTGGCTTCATTTTTGGGAGTTTTATAGGATGAAAAATGTAGTGATAGTAGGGGCAGGTAAGGAAGGAAAAGGAACATTTGGTGATATATTTTATGAAAATAAATGGAATATAACTTTTATTGATAAAGATGAAAACGTTATTAATTCATTAAACGAGAAGAATAGTTATATAGTTGAAGCCCTATATGAAAATTATAACGAAAAACATATTATTGATCATTATCATGCATATCTTATTGATGATTACAATAATAGTTATGAATCTATTCTTAATGCTGATGTTATCGTTTTGGCATTATATCCTGAAGATATAAAAGAAGCTTTAAGTAAATTGAAGTTTTCTTTGCAAAAGAGAATAAAAAGTAATTATGAACAAAAATTAACAATTTTATGTGGAACAAATAAAAATCACATGATATCAAAATTAGAAAATTTCTTATTAGATGATTTAAAAATCGAAAAGAAATGGTACTGTTCAAATGTTGCGCTACGGGACATGATTATTAGAAGAAGTTCTAATTCTGATGCAAAAGATGCTGTTCAATTAACTACGAAGATAGTACAAACGTTATTAATACAAAGTCCTGTCTATTTTGATATTTCTAAATTTAAATGGTTTGAATTAAATAATAATTTGGAAATGATGAAAGATATTAAATTATTTACCTATAATTCACCACATGCAGCATGTGCGTATGTTGGTTATAAGTACGGATATCAAACTATTGAAGAAGCGAGTAAAAATAAAGACATTAAAACAATTATGGAAGCTTGTGTTTTAGAAGCAAAAAAAGGTATTTTATCCTCGTTTGAAATTACAGCAGAAGAATTAGATGATTTTGTTGATGCACCGAAACCAAATGGAGAAGAAAAGGAGTATATTACAAGAGTTGCATTGGATCCAATTAGAAAACTATCCAGAAATGATAGATTAACAGGAATAGCGATGATTTGTATGGAAAATAATATTGAATGTCCAAATTTGATTAAAGCAATTGCGTATGGCATGAGTTACGATTGTAAAGAAGACATATCAGCAAAAAAGATTCAAAATCTTATTCTTGAAAAGGGAATTAAAAAGGCAATTAGCGATGTGATTGGTGTTGATGAAATGCATCCAATTATAAAGAAGATACAAAATGAATATTTAAAAATAAGATAAAATAAATAAAAGTCTATTTATCAAAATTTAAAACTTTGAAATTAGACTTTTTTATTTAATAAGCATATGGAAGAGTCGGGCGTTTATTAAAAACAAAATTAGATTACAGTAAAAAATCTATGAAGTATATTTAAAATATGCCTCAGATGTAAATATCCATGTTTATTCAATTGATGGGGTTTTTATTGATGCAACGTGCTATCTTAAGACTGTCAATAAATTTCCAAAGGAATTTGCAAAAATGATTATTCAGGATATTTATAAAACAACGGGAATAACAGCTACAGCAGGAATAGGTACAAACTTATATCTTGCGAAAGTGGCAATATGCTTATCATAAACGAGAAAAATACATAAGTACAAGGCCTGTACAGAAGAATCATATCATACTATGCCAGATGGAATACTAATAGGTTGTGACTTAGATAAAAACGGAAATGTTAGGATAATGCATATGGATAACGAAATCATGTAGCAAGGGGAAAATAAATAATGATAACAAAAAAATTAAAAGCAATCTTGTCCTTGCGTGGTCTTGCATTTGCAGATTATGCACGTAAGTTAGGAATAACATGATAATCCTTAAATAAAAAAAGAAAAAATAACACTTATAAAATAAGTGATATTATCGAATTTGCGGAATTGACGAATGCAAAATTAGTGCTTATCGATGAAGAAACAAACGAAATTTTGATAAAGTTTAACAAAGAAAATCTAAATGAAGAGGAAAAATAAAAAAGAACTTATAAGTTCTTTTTTATCAATAAATTTCGGTAATTCTATAACAATACATCTTATGTTGTTATTATTTTCGCAGTTCTATACTAAAGACATAATTTCAATACACTAATATGTTGTTATTGGATATCTTTATTATAGTACATTAATATAGAAATGTAAATTTCAAAAAAAACAGTATGGCTAATGATTAAAGAGTTATTGATATTAATAAAATTTATGCGATAATATTAAACGGTGATTATTGTGAGAGACAGAGAAATTATAGCAAGA
>NZ_JAHPYJ010000050.1:0-7135 GCF_019041935.1 Erysipelatoclostridium sp. MSK.7.34 | reverse complement strand
TTGAGACATGCGCTCTGAGAGCAGGGCTATGCCCGCAAATGTAAAACCACCGGCTAAGCCGGTGGATATTTATTACTTTAAAGTTGCTAAAATCGTAAATATATTAGGGTGTAAAGGAATACTTTCAGTTAATAAAAAGATGATTGTATAACATTAATAAATTCTTTAATAAATTTTATATCTAATTTTCAATTATCCGCATAAACACTATACATTCAAGCATTTTGAAGTATAGAAAAACACTCATCTTACCACGAATTTACCACGATTGAATGAGCCTTGATATGACCGTAAAACTACTAAGGGAGATAACACGAAACTGTGTATCTCCCGATTTTTTTATACAGTTGATTACTTCACTCCGATTTCAAATTTCAATATTGCTTTCATCATGTCTGTATGAATTTCTCCTTTTAGTTCTTCATCAACCTGCATAATGATTTTACCACTTTCAGAGTGGTAAAAAGGACGCAAGCATAATTTAGAAATATAACCGTCATAAAACTTCAAAATCTCTTTAACTGCCATTTCATCTCCGCTTGACGCTTTGCAAATCAATTCAAAAGAGGGATAGCCATAATCTTTACTTCCTTTCGCTCAAAAGCATTTTTAACTTCCTTAGTCCTCTAGTTCTTCTACTGCAAATAGCAGAACGTGATACATGGTACAGTTCTGAAATTTCTCTGTCGTTCATTCCTTGAAAATAACGTAATAAAATCGCACTACGCTGTTTTTCTGACAGTCTATGTAAAACTGTACCAAGTGTTTCATCAGATACATAAATTGTAAAGTGCAAGACTTTAAATGATACACAATCATAAAAACAGGTATCAATCGTTCCACGTTCAACTTGTTTCGTTTCGGCTATTTCACAAAACAATACTTCACGTTTAGAATGTCTTGCAAGCTGTCTGTTTCGACTTTTCACTTTGTTCTTAATGACAATCAGCATTAAAGAATTGAACTGTAATCTGACGATATGCTCGAAAGAAGATGTCCTCATAATCTCACCCCCTTTCTGTCTAGGAAAGGAAGTGAGCCTTGCTCGTTTATCTCCTTTCACTCTTAGTCCCAATGTGAAAGGGGGATTTGTTGCATTACTGATAAATAAACTTTGTAAAAAAGTTCTGAATAGCCAAAAAAGCATATAAACAGATTTATTTCTCTGTTTACATGCTTCTGTTATTCTATCTATATGATTTATAAAACCACATTGGTGGACGTACTTATCTATTGCAGATAGACGACTTTTTTTGACAAGAACCCAATGTAAGGAAATTTATTGTATATGATGTACTTCATGGCGACGTTGACCTCCAACAAACCGCCATTTGGAAGTAATATACAATATTTTAACAGCGTAAATAGCACTACCATATAACGGTTTTTTTTATTGGCGTTTAGTAGTGCTTTTTATTAAATATAAACCTATAAACCATATAACACGTTTTTCTATACCTGTTTTTAATTCAGTAGGAACAATAAAATGTATAGAGGTGGTCTACTATGCGTAAAAAAGAAGATAAATATGATTTTAGAGCCTTTGGTTTAGCCATTAAAGAAGCTCGATTGAAACGAGGTTTAACTCGTGAACAAGTGGGAGCATTGATTGAAATTGACCCACGGTACTTAACTAATATTGAAAATAAAGGGCAACACCCCAGCATACAAGTTCTTTATGACCTTGTATCGTTACTTCATGTTTCCGTTGATGAATTTTTCTTACCTGCTAATAACTTGGTAAAAAGCACCCGACGATTACAGATAGAGAAATACATGGATAGCTTTACAGACAAAGAACTATCCTTAATGGAATCTTTAGCCAGCGGTATCAACGAAGCAAGAAACATCGAAGACTAATTAAAAGAATCCATACATAACGGAAAGAGCCGATAAAATGAGATTGTATTAATCTCATTTTATCGGCTCTGCGTCTTTGCGTCTGGCTCTGTAATCACAGTTACTTTGAACTGCTTTATTTCAATTAAATTTTCTTGTCTGCATTTCGGACAATAGAGGGGGAATTTTTTTAATTCAGTATCTTCCCTTATCTTTAATCGTGTTTTATTTCCACATACAGGACACAATATCCACTTGTAGTTTATAATAACTATCTCCTCCTTTACACTTTAATTCAAATCTTTATTAAAAAATATTTCATCTTATTTAACAAGAAACCATATTTATATAACAACATAAAATACACTAAGTTATTTTATTGAACATATATCGTACTTTATCTATCCGACTATTTGGACGACGGGGCTGGCAAACAGGTTCACCGGTAGTAACATGGTACCCTTTTAACTCTGTTAAACAAACACTACGTCCATTTGTAAAGAAAGTTAAATCACTACGATATTCTTGAATACACCGAGCAGGGATTTCTCCACTAAGAATGACCTCATTATTTTTCAATTGAGTGTCTACGATGTTCGCACAATATTTAGGAGCATCGTTGTATGCTCGTGAAAGATATTCCTGTGGCGCATAAATTTTAAAACTAAGATATGGCTCTAACAATTCTGTTCCAGCTTTTTTTAAGACTTGTTCCAATACAATAGGAGCAAGCATCCGAAAATCTGCTGGGGTACTAACAGGGCTATAGTATAAGCCATACTTAAAACAGATTTTACAGTCCGTCACATTCCAACCATACAATCCTTGTTCACAGCCATAGCGTATCCCCTCCATAACTGCATTTTGAAACGATTGATTTAAGTATCCAAGAGAAACCGAGCTCTCATACTGCATTCCACTTCCCAACGGAAGCGGTGATACAGATAAACCAATGGAAGCCCAGAAAGGATTTGGCGGCACTTCGATGTGAATGGTATATTCTGCATTTTTTAACGGTCTCTCCATATAAATGACTGTAGGCTCTTTTAGTTCTATCTCCACATGATACTTTTCTTGCAACAGTGCACTAATCACTTCCATTTGTACTTTCCCTAAGAAAGAAAGTATAATTTCATGTGTCGTAGAATCCACGTAATATCGTAGAAGCGGATCACTATCTGAGATTTCCAAAAGGGCATCAAGCAACATTTCTCTCTGTTCAGGTTTACTCGGTTCAACAGTTGTTTGTAGTAGAGGGTGCGGATTTTCAATCTTTTTTCTCTGTGGCAATAGTTTTGTATCTCCAAGAACACTATTTAACTTCAAAAACTCATTTTGCAAAATAACAATTTCTCCAGAATAAGCTCTATCAATCTTACATAATTCACCATTTATTGAAGTATACATTTCTGTAACTTTTATTTTTTCTTTTTCTGATACTCTAACCGAATCTCGTAAATGTAGTACTCCACTATAAAGGCGTATATATGCAAGACGTTGTCTTTTTTTTGTATATTCAATTTTGAAAACATTTCCGCAAAGTTCAGACGGACCTCGATGTGTTGATGAATAAAATTTATTAGTAATAACTTCTATAAGGTTATCAATCCCTATATTACTTTTTGCACTTCCATGATAAAGAGGGAACAGAGAACAATTCTGAAATCTTATGCTTTCCTCTTGTTCGAGTTCCAATGCTTCTAATGATTTACCGGACATATATTTCTCTAAAAGGTCATCGTTTCCCTCTATTACCGTATCCCATTGTTCAGATTCGGTAAAGTTCGTCACACACATATTAGGATACAGTTCTACCTTCTGTTTGATTACAATTTCGGCAGAAAGTTTCTCTTTAATATCCTGATAAACCGTTGATAAATCAATTCCATTTTGGTCAATCTTATTGATAAAAAAGATTGTGGGAATCCCCATTTTCCTAAGTGCATGAAATAATATACGAGTTTGTGCTTGTACGCCATCTTTTGCAGAAATCAGTAGAATTGCCCCATCTAAAACTGATAATGAACGATATACTTCTGCTAAGAAATCCATATGTCCTGGCGTGTCTATGATGTTCACCTTCGTATTTTCCCACTGAAAAGAGGTTATTCCTGTCTGAATTGTAATTCCTCTCTGACGTTCTAAAAGCGTATTATCCGTCCTCGTTGTACCTTTGTCCACGCTTCCTAATTCTGTAATCGCTCCACTGTTATATAATAAGCTTTCTGTTAAGGTAGTTTTTCCTGCATCAACATGAGCTAAAACTCCAATATTAATAATTTTCATGTGATTTTCCTCCATTCAAAAACCCAAAAGGGCATAAAAATCCCAGTGATAAATACTTTTATCACTGGGATTTTTATGCATAACCATAGGCATACAAAGCATACAGATATTCTCCGGATACTTTAGAATCACATGATAAAGGTATTCTTAAACTGGGTACAAAAAACTAAGCCCTCCTAAAAAAGGACATCCAATTATTTGTTCCCACTATCAAATTGACAGTTTATTTAAGAATACCTTGCCGCATATTTATTAACTCCTTTTAAATAGATACTTAAATAATAGCACGTAAGAGCATATTTGTAAAGGAATCTCCAATTTTTTATCAAAGAGAGTACGTGATTACAAAATAGCTGTAATAATGTACCAATATTTGTTATTCTATAATCTTCCAATTACTCCCGTTCTTTTCAAGTACCAAATCAAATTGAGATACCTGCGTTGCCTTTGCCTGATTTACCACAAATCAGATTTTATCCCTTTCTTCCTCTTGATTGCCCACAACAGAAAAGAAAAAGCCCTGTCAAGAGCTTTGCCACCATTGGTGGTGCTTTGCACTCTTGATCGGGCTTTTTGTTTGCTGTATCTTCTCGCAAGAGGAAAAAAGTTACTCGTCCTCATCATCAAAATTGTTATTCCTTAATACTTCTCGTAACAGTTCCATATCTTCTTTTGAGTTCGGGTTTATCATTTTCACGACTTGATAAGGTGTCTTATACTTATGTCCCTCTATGCTTTCCCCAAACATATCCATACTGTATAAATCATCATAGCGGTCTAATAATTTTTGAAACTTCAAATGCTGGATAAATTCTTTGATTGGGTAAAGGTCGGACGCTTCAATGCTTTTCCCGTTGATATAGTCTGTAATATATTCCCGTAACTTTTCTAACTCATATTCCAGCCATTCTTCCTCGCTGTCAAAGAAGTTATCATAGTGTCCATGTTTCAGTTCTGCATTTAGACGTTCTTCGGCTCTTAAAAACTGACAGACTTCCTTTTCAGATTGATTGACATACTTCCATTCTCCCGACAACAATTCATTGGGCGTAACGTCCAGCACTTCCATTATCTTTTCCAGCGTTTCATAGGCAGGATAGTTCAACCCTCTTTCAATCTTGGAAAGGCTCTGCATATTGATACCGATTTTGTCCGCAAGTTCCTGTTGTTTCATTCCCCTAAATTTTCTTATGGTCTGTATATTATTTCCTAAATGGCTTATTTTCATTGCATAACCCTCCATATCTCGTTATATCTTCGCTATTATAAGTCTATCATGCTTAATATGATTTGTAAAGGCAAAAAAAGATATTGACAAATAAGCATATAAGAATTACTATGTTCTTGTAATCGAATAAGCACAATAGAATGAAATATAAAAACATTCAAAAAGAAATACCTATCTGATTAAATCCGTAGATATGAATATCGGTTGAAATGGAACTTGTTAGAAAAGGCAAAACAGAACTTGCTGACAAAGTATTTCTGACACGGTGGCGGAAGCCTCTCAGGCTTACCGCCATGACACCTTGTGTCAAGGGGAAGAAATGCTTTGTCGGCTGGCGAGCCTGCGAGCCTTGTCTGTGCCCCCGTTATCTAACAGGGGGGCACTATTTCACAAAAGACAAGTCAAAAACCATACAATCCCAAAGTTGTGAGTAGTAATGAGAAGTTTTAAGAAGATAGTGCATATCACACTTTTTGAATAGAGGTTTACAGGTATTTCAAGGCTATTGTGGGATTGGAGGAATACAATGAACAATTTAGAATTTGCACTTGAAATGAAGAACAAACGTCTTGCAAGCGGTCTTTCACAAGGAGAACTTGCAAGTCTTACCCATGTATCAAGATATAGTATCAACCGCTTTGAGAACGGAAAAGCCAACGCCAGCAAGGAAACACAAAATATTATCCTGCGTTGTCTGAATTATTATATCTGCGATAAGCCTTTTTATCTGCTCGTTGATTATCTGTCTGTCCGTTATCCAACGACTGACGCATTGGAAATTATCCGAAAGGTGCTTGGCATGAAAGCAGATTATTTTATCCATTATGACTATGGGTATTATGGCTATAAAGAGCATTACGCCTACGGAGAAATCAAGGTCATGGCTTCTGATGACGAACACATGGGCGTATTCTTGGAATTAAAAGGGGCAGGCTCACGCAACATGGAATATGTCTTGCAGGCACAGAACAGAGATTGGTATTCATTTTTAAACCGCTGTCTTGACTGTGACGGTGTTATCCGACGTTTTGACTTGGCAATCAATGATATGTGTGGTCTGTTGGATATTCCCGTTTTGTCTGAAAAATACAGAAATGGCGGTGCGGATTGTCGCTGTAAAAATTATGAAAATGTGCAGGGTGGAAAACTAAGCGGAAAAAACCGTAATTTAGCAAGCACCCTTTATATCGGTTCAAAGGCAAGCACAAAATACTTCTGCCTGTATGAAAAACAAAAGGAACAGGCAACCAAAAAGAAACATACGGATATTATCAATCGTTTTGAAATTCGTCTGCGTGGTACAAAAGCAGTACAGGCAGTTGAGGAATTGTTATTGACATATAACCCTCATGGGCTGGTGTTTTACCTTATTACTGATTTTGTGCAATTTCCCGACTATCCGCTGTGGGAGATATTCATTTCCCATGACAGTTTACCTTTTGAAATGAACCCCGTACCTGTCAATATGGAACGCACTCTGCAATGGCTGGAAAGACAGGTCATGCCGTCAATCGTGATGATAGAGGAAATCGACAGGCTGACAGGCTCAAACTACATGAAAATGATTGATGAATGTACCCACCTCTCTGAAAAGCAGGAAATGCTTGTGGAACAGATGTGTACGGACATAGCAGACGTAATCGAAAGTGAGGGGGTGTTTTATGAGTAATGCACAGGATATTCCCGTATGGGAAAAATACACCCTTACCATTGAAGAAGCGTCAAAGTATTTCCGTATCGGAGAAAACAAGTTAAGACGATTGGCAGAGGAAAACAAGGACG
>NZ_JAHPYJ010000004.1:0-200067 GCF_019041935.1 Erysipelatoclostridium sp. MSK.7.34 | reverse complement strand
TTTAAAGAGTGCGTAACAGCTCACTAGTCGAATGACTCTGCGCCGATAATTTACCGGGGCTAAGTATATTACCGAAGCTATGGATTTACGCGTAAGCGTGAGTGGTAGGGGAGCGTTCTATGTGCGGAGAAGCGGTACCGTAAGGAGCCGTGGAGCGCATAGAAGAGAGAATGCCGGTGTGAGTAGCGAAACGTGGGTGAGAATCCCACGCACCGAAAACCCAAGGTTTCCAGAGGAAGGTTCGTCCGCTCTGGGTAAGTCGGGACCTAAGGCGAGGCCGAGAGGCGTAGTCGATGGACAACAGGTAGAGATTCCTGTACTTACGGTATGAATGATGGAGTGACGGAGAAGGCTAGCGGATCCTGCTGATGGAAATGCAGGTGCAAGCGAGGTAGCCGACAGCCAGGCAAATCCGGCTGTCGAAAGGCAAAGGCGTGAGGCGTATGGAAAGCTGCGGCAAGTACAGAAGTCCGTGAAGCCAGCTTCCAAGAAAAGCTTCTAGTGATAATCATACAGTAACCCGTACCGAAAATGGACACACATGGGTGAGGAGAGAATCCTAAGGTGAGCGAGAGAACTATAGCTAAGGAACTCTGCAAAATGACTCCGTAACTTAGGGATAAGGAGTGCTCATAGAGATATGAGCCGCAGTGAAACGGCCCAAGCGACTGTTTACCAAAAACACAGCTCTATGCTAAGTCGAAAGACGACGTATATGGGGTGACGCCTGCCCGGTGCTGGAAGGTTAAGAGGATGTGTCAGCGCAAGCGAAGCATTGAATTGAAGCCCCAGTAAACGGCGGCCGTAACTATAACGGTCCTAAGGTAGCGAAATTCCTTGTCAGGTAAGTTCTGACCCGCACGAAAGGCGTAACGATTTGGGCGCTGTCTCAGCTGTAGACTCGGTGAAGTCTTAGTACCTGTGAAGATGCAGGTTACCCGCGACTAGACGGAAAGACCCCATGGAGCTTTACTGTAGCTTGATATTGGACTTTGATGCAAGATGTACAGGATAGGTAGGAGACTGAGAGACATGCACGCCAGTGTGTGAGGAGTCAATGTTGGGATACTACTCTTCTTGTATTGGAGTTCTAACCGGATGCCATGGAACTGGCAACGGGACAGTGTCAGGTGGGCAGTTTGACTGGGGCGGTCGCCTCCCAAAGAGTAACGGAGGCGCCCAAAGATACCCTCAGCTTGGATGGAAATCAAGCGCAGAGTGCAAAGGCATAAGGGTGTTTGACTGCGAGACCTACAAGTCGAGCAGGGACGAAAGTCGGGCTTAGTGATCCGGCGGTGCTGAATGGAAAGGCCGTCGCTCAACGGATAAAAGCTACCCTGGGGATAACAGGCTGATCTCCCCCAAGAGTTCACATCGACGGGGAGGTTTGGCACCTCGATGTCGGCTCATCGCATCCTGGAGCTGAAGTCGGTTCCAAGGGTTGGGCTGTTCGCCCATTAAAGCGGTACGCGAGCTGGGTTCAGAACGTCGTGAGACAGTTCGGTCCCTATCTGTCGTGGGCGTAGGAAGTTTGAGAAGATCTGTCCTCAGTACGAGAGGACCGGGATGGACATATCAATGGTGCACCAGTTGTCACGCCAGTGGCACAGCTGGGTAGCTAAATATGGAAGGGATAAACGCTGAAGGCATCTAAGTGTGAAACCCACTTCAAGATGAGACTTCCCATTACGCAAGTAAGTAAGACCCCTTAAAGACGATAAGGTTGATAGGTCAGGAGTGTAAGCATGGCGACATGTTCAGCGGACTGATACTAATAGGTCGAGGACTTAACCTAGAGAAAAAGGGTTAAGGCTTGAAACTGAAAGAAGACAAAGTGGAAGACAAAAGACGCAAGAAAACTATTATCTAGTTTTGAGTGATTCTCGAAAGGAATTGCTTAGAAAAGAAGATCTGGTAGCGATAGCATGATGGACACACCTGTTCCCATACCGAACACAGAAGTTAAGCATCATAACGGCGAAGATAGTACCAAGGTGCGACAATAGCAAGCTGCCGGTTCTTTTTTTATTTACGGATACCTCTGCGTATCCTTTTTTCTTTGCAATTATTATAGATTGCGCTATTATATTTATTAAAGATGGAGGATGTGGTATGAAAGTATTATTAATTAATGGAAGTTTTAGAAGAAATGGCTGTACTTTTACAGCTTTGAATGAAGTTGCTAAAGCATTAAATACTAATGGTATTGATACTGAAATATTTCATATTGGAACAAAAGCTATTAGGGGTTGCATGGGATGTGGTGTTTGCCATGAGAAAGGTGAATGTATAGATAACAGTGATGCTGTTAATGAGTGTTTAAAACTATTTGAAGCTGCTGATGGAATTGTGATAGGAAGTCCTGTTCATTATGCAAGCTCTTCTGGAATGATTGCTTCCTTTATGGATCGTCTATTCTATGCTTCAAGATTCGATAAACGTTTTAAAGTTGGTGCCACTGTAGTTAGTTGTCGCCGAGGCGGTGCCAGTGCTACTTTTGATCAATTAAATAAATATTTTACAATCGCTCAAATGCCGATTGTATCTTCGCAATATTGGAATAGCGTACATGGTAATACACCCGAAGAAGTAAAACAAGATTTTGAAGGAATGCAGACAATGAAAGTATTAGGTAATAATATGGCATTCTTACTCAAAAGTATTGCTTTAGGTAAAGAAAAACATGGTTTACCTGATGCAGAACTAAAAATAGCAACTAATTTTATCAGATAGGAGTATTAGAATGACACGAATTTATTTATTACGTCATGGGCAAACTTTATTTAATCAAAAAAATCTAATCCAAGGAAGTTGTGATTCTAAATTAACAGCTAAAGGAATAGCCCAGGCTAAAGCTGTTAAGGAATATTTAGATACAATAAATTTTGCAGCTGTTTATTGTTCAACAAGTGAAAGGACATTGGATACTGCGACATATGCAACTGGTGGAAAATATCCGATCTACCCATGTAAAGAATTCAAGGAAATTGATTTTGGAGTAGTTGAAGGTGAAGATGGTAGTCAGTTATTTAAAGGAATGAAACATGATAATTTTGTATCATTACTGTTAAATGAAGGATGGAGTTCTTTAGAAGGAGAAAGCGGTTTTGATTTTACGAAACGAATTTTCACAAAACTAGATGAGATAACTGCTCAATATCCTGACGAGAATATATTAATTGCGACTCACGGGGGCACGATTTTAAATACAGTAGTTAACATTGACCATAATTTTGTTAATATGGATGGTCCAGCTAATTGCTCGATCACCATTATTGATCGTCATGGTGAATATCGAGTGATTGAATATAACTTACAGGTTGCTCAGTAGATTAAAAATAGCATGATTAAATGAAGAAAAATTAATTAAAATAAATGAAAAAAAGCCTTGCAATAGGGGCTTTTTTTTGTTAAAATACTACCGTTGACGTTGCAAAGATGTGCGAGGTTGCTGAAACACCGAAAGGCGTTGTCATGAAACGGCATGTTTCAGGGAATTCGTATTGAGTAAGTCACATCCTATAAGTTGAAAGGAGAAAAATCATGGCAAATAACAAAATTAGAATTAGATTAAAATCATTTGATCACAAAATTCTAGATAACTCAGCAGAAAAAATTATTGGTGCTGCTAAGAAATCTGGAGCTCAAGTAGTAGGTCCTGTACCTCTACCAACTGAAAAAGAAATTTATACAGTATTAAGAGCGGTTCACAAGTATAAAGATTCTCGTGAACAATTTGAAATCAGAACTCACAAACGTTTAATCGACATTGTGAATCCTACACAAGAAACAGTTGACATTCTAACAAGATTAGAATTACCAAGTGGTGTAGACATCGAAATTAAATTATAAGAAAGGTAAAAGGTGTAACTCATGAAAGGAATCTTAGGTCGTAAGATTGGAATGACTCAAGTCTTCACAACTGATGGTTTATTAATCCCAGTAACTGTAGTAGAAGCTGATGCTAACGTTGTATTACAAAAGAAAACAGTTGCTACTGATGGATATGATGCAATCCAAGTTGGATTCGAAGATAAGAGAGAAAAATTAGCTAATAAAGCTGAATTAGGTATTGTGAAAAAAGCTAACACAGCTCCTAAGCGCTTCATTAAAGAATTTCGTTATGACGAAATGATGAGTTATGAAGTTGGAGATAAAATTACTGTTGATAGCTTCGTAGCAGGTGAAGTTGTAGATGTAACTGGAACTTCTAAAGGTAAAGGTTATCAAGGTGTTATTAAAAGACATGGTCAAAGAATCGGTCCTAAAGGACATGGTTCAGGAGCTCATAGAATTGTTGGTTCAATGGGACCAATCGCTCCAAACAGAATTGCTCCAGGTAAAAAATTACCAGGACAAATGGGACATGTAACAAGAACAGTACAAAACTTAGAAGTGGTAGCTGTTGATGTAGAAAATAATTTATTATTAATCAAAGGGTCAGTACCTGGACCTAAAAAAGGATTAGTAATTGTAAAATCTGGAATTAAAGCAGCTGGTAAAGTAAACGAAGCTCATGAATTAGTAGACTTTACACCAGTAGTAGAAGAAACTAAAGAAGCAGATGCAGCAACTGAAACACCAGTTGAAGCAGCTGAATAATTTAGGGAAGGAGGATTCGATATGCTTACAGTTAAAGTATATAACCAAGAAGGTTCTGAAGTAAAAGATTTAGAATTAAATGAAGCTGTATTTGGGATTGAACCAAATAAACAAGCATTATTTGATATGGTCTTATTACAAAGAGCATCATTAAGACAAGGTACTCATAAAGTAAAAAACCGTACTGAAGTTCGTGGTGGTGGTAAAAAACCATGGCGTCAAAAAGGTACTGGTAGAGCTAGACAAGGATCAATCCGTGCACCACAATGGCGTGGAGGAGGAGTTGTATTTGGTCCAACACCTAGAAGTTATAAATTTAAATTAAATCGTAAAGTTAGAAGATTAGCGCTTAAATCAGCACTATCTACTAAAATTAACGATAATGAATTCATGGCTTTAGAAGCTATTAAATTCGACGCTCCAAAAACAAAAGAAATGGTGAAAGTATTAGCAAATTTAGAAGCACCAGTTAAGACATTGATCGTTGTTGACGAAATTTGTCCAAACGTTGCTAGAAGTGCTAACAACATCCCAGGCGTTAAATTATTAGATGCAAAACATGTAAATGTTTATGATATCTTAAACAGCAACAAGTTAATCATGACTGAAGCTGCTATTAAATCTGTTGAGGAGGTACTAGGATAATGGCACACATTACAGATGTATTAAAAAAACCAGTACTTACTGAAAAAACAATGACTCTTCAAGCAAACGAAAACAAATACACGTTTGATGTAGATGTTAATGCAAATAAAGTTGAAATCAAACAAGCTGTTGAAGCAATGTTTGGTGTGAAAGTTGAAAGTGTTAATGTTATGAACGTTAAACCTAAAACTAAGAGAATGGGTAGATACGAAGGTAAAACTAATCGTAGAAGAAAAGCTATCGTTAAATTAGCTGAAGGTAACGAAATCAATTATTTCGGTGAGGAATAATTAACTAAAATATTGGAATACATAATTCCAGATAACTAGGAGGAAACTAAAGATGGCAATTAAAACTTATAAGCCAGTGACGAATGGTCGTCGTAATATGACTTCATTAACTTATGAAGAAATTACAACAAACAAACCTGAGAAATCTTTAGTTGCAAAAGTAAGCAAAAACGGTGGACGTAATAACCAAGGTGTTATTACAACACGTCATCATGGTGGAGGACATAAACGTAAATATCGTATTATTGACTTCAAACGTAATAAAGATGATATCGTTGGAACTGTAGCAACTATCGAATATGATCCAAATAGATCAGCAAACATCGCATTAATTAACTATGCAGATGGTGAAAAAAGATATATTTTAGCTCCAAAAGGATTAGAAGTTGGAAGTAAGATCGTATCTGGTGAAAACGCAGATATTAAAGTAGGAAATGCTTTACCAATGGGAAATATGCCTGAAGGTACTGTAATCCACAATATCGAAATGCAACCTGGTAAAGGTGGACAAATCGCACGTTCTGCTGGTGTGTCTGCTCAGATCTTAGGTAAAGAAGAAAGATATGTAATCGTAAGATTAGCATCTGGTGAAGTACGTAAATTATTAGCTGTATGTAGAGCTACTGTTGGGGTTGTTGGAAACGAAGACCACGGATTAGTTAACTATGGTAAAGCTGGACGTATGAGATGGAAAGGTGTTAAACCTACAGTACGTGGTTCTGTAATGAACCCTAACGATCACCCTCATGGTGGTGGTGAAGGTAGAACTTCTATCGGACGTAAAGCTCCAATGACACCTTGGGGTAAAAAAGCAATGGGTGTTAAAACTAGAAAAAATAAGAAAGCGTCTACTAAATTAATTGTACGTCGCAGAAATTCTAAATAATAAGAGGAGGAAGAAATAATGGCACGTAGTTTAAAAAAGGGACCATTTGTTGATGGACACTTAATGAAAAAAGTTGAAGCATTAAACGCTGCTGGTAAAAAAGAAGTTATCAAAACTTGGTCTAGACGTTCAACAATCTTCCCTCAATTTATTGAGCATACATTTGCAGTGTATAACGGAAGAGAACATATCCCAGTTTATGTAACTGAAGATATGGTCGGTCATAAATTAGGAGAATTCGCTCCAACAAGAACTTATCACGGTCACGGGGCTGATGATAAAAAAGCTGGAAAATAGAGAGAGGAGATTTTAAAACATGGAAGCAAGAGCACAAGCTAAAATGATTCGTGTTTCACCTCAAAAAGCTCGATTAGTCGTTGACTTAGTGAGAGGGAAGCAAGTAAAAGAAGCACTTGGTATGTTAGAATACGTAAATAAAAGTGCAACTCCTGCAATCATTAAAGTTGTAAAATCTGCTGCACAAAACGCTGTTTATAACGAAGGTGCAGAAGCAGAAAAGTTATATATTAAAGAAATCTATGTAGACGAAGGTCCTACATTAAAAAGATTCGCTGCAAGAGCTAAAGGTAGCGGAACAAGAATTTTAAAAAGAACTAGCCACATCACTTGTGTGGTAGAAGAAAGATAGGAGGTCACATTATGGGTCAAAAAGTAAGTCCAATCGGATTACGAGTTGGTGTTAACCGTAATTGGGATTCAAGATGGTATGCTAACGATCAAGATTTCGCAGGTTTATTACATGAAGATATCAAGATTCGTGAATACCTATTAAAAAAACTTAAGACTGCATCTGTAGCTAAAGTTGAAATCGAAAGATCAAAAAATCGTGTTACTATCTTTGTTCACACATCTAGACCAGGAGTTGTAATCGGTAAAGATGGTGAAGCAGTTGATGCATTAAGAAAAGAAGTTAGTAAAATGGTAAAAGATAAACAAGTGTTTATCAATATTGTGGAAATCAAAAACCCTGATGTTGTAGCACAATTAGTTGCTAATAATATTGCGGAACAATTAGAAAATCGTGCTTCTTTTAGAACAGTTCAAAAACGTGCTATCCAAAGAGCAATGAGAGCTGGAGCTAAAGGAATTAAAACAAGTGTTTCAGGACGTTTAGGTGGAGCTGATATGGCTCGTGCTGAAGGTTACTCTGAAGGGAATGTCCCTCTTCATACTTTAAGAGCTGATATTGATTATGCTACTGCAGAAGCAGATACTACTTATGGTAAATTAGGAGTTAAAGTTTGGATTTGTAAGGGAGAAATCCTTCCTGAAAAGAAGAAAGGGGATAAATAATCATGTTGATGCCTAAAAGAACAAAATACAGAAGACCTCATCGTGTTAAATATGAAGGTAAAGCTAAAGGCGGAACTGAAGTATCATTTGGTGAATATGGTTTACAAGCAACTGAAGGTGCTTGGATCACTTCTCGTCAAATCGAAGCTGCTCGTATTGCTATCAACCGTCGTTTAAACCGTGGTGGACAAGTATGGATTAGAATTTTCCCTCACTTAGCTAAAACTAAAAAACCATTAGAAGTACGTATGGGATCTGGGAAAGGTTCTCCAGAAGAATGGGTAGCAGTTGTTAAAACTGGTCGTGTTCTTTTCGAAGTTGCAGGTGTTGATGAAGAACTTGCTAGAGAAGCTTTAAGACTTGCATCTCATAAATTACCTATTAAATGTAAAATCATTGGAAAGGGTGAATAGTCATGACAGTTCAAGAAATCAAAGAATTAGATAACGCTGCTTTACTTGCTAAAGTAGAAGAATACAAAAAAGAGCTATTTGGACTTCGTTTCCAACAAGCTACAGGAAGTTTAGAAAACACAGCACGTATTAGAACGGTTCGTAAATCTATCGCTAGAATTAAAACAATTATTAGAGAAAGAGAATTGAACCAATAGGAGGAGATACAATGGAAAGAAACAATCGTAAAGTTTATACTGGTACAGTTGTATCTACTAAAATGGATAAAACTATTACAGTGCAAGTAGAAACACATGTAAAACATAAATTATATGGTAAACGTATGAAATCAACAACTAAGTTTCATGCCCATGATGAAGAAAATATCGCTAGTGTTGGCGATACAGTAAAAATCATGTCAACAAGACCATTATCTGCAACAAAACGTTTCCGTTTAGTAGAAATCGTTAAAAAAGCAGAAACTGTTTAATATATATTAAAACTCTAAAAGGAGGTAACCAAGAATGATCCAAAACGAAAGTAGACTTAAAGTCGCTGACAACACTGGAGCTAAAGAAGTATTAGTAATCCGTAATTTAGGTGGTTCTAATCGTAAATTTAGTAACATCGGTGATGTTGTTGTAGCAACAGTTAAACAGGCAGCACCAGGTGGTTCAGTAAAAAAAGGTGAAGTAGTAAGAGCGGTTATCGTAAGAAGTAGATATGGAGTCGGAAGAGAAAACGGTTCTTATATTAAATTTGATGACAACGCTTGTGTAATTATAAAAGAAGATAAATCTCCAAAAGGGACTCGTATCTTCGGACCAGTTGCAAGAGAGTTAAGAGATGCTGATTTCATGAAAATCGTATCATTAGCTCCAGAAGTATTATAGGAGGAACTTAAAACATGAAAATCCGTGTAGGTGATACTGTAGAAGTTATCGCAGGTAAAGATAAAGGAAAACAAGGTGAAGTGTTACAAGTTCTTGCAAAACAAGACAAAGTAATCGTTGAAGGAGTTAATACTGTAACTAAACATATTAAACCTTCACAAGCAGATCCTGAAGGTGGAATTGTAACAAGAGAAGCTCCTATTCATGTTTCTAATGTTGCATTCTATGATTCAAAAGCTAAAGCTCCTGTTAAACTTGGATATAAAATCGTTGAAAAAGACGGTAAGAAAACAAAAGTTCGAGTTAACAAAAAAACCGGAGCAGAAGTAGATAAAAAGAAAAAGAAATAATGGAGGAGGATAAAGAATGAACCGTTTAATGGAACGTTATCAAAACGACGTAGTAAAATCATTGGTAGAAAAATTCAATTATTCTTCTAGCATGCAAGCTCCAAAGGTTGAAAAAATCGTTTTAAATATCGGTGTTGGTGATGCAGTTTCTAACTCTAAATTATTAGATGAAGCTGTTAATGAATTAACATTAATTACTGGACAAAAACCAGTTATCACTAGAGCTAAAAAATCAATCGCTGGATTTAAATTACGTGAAGGTGCTCCAATCGGATGTAAGGTAACTTTACGTGGTGAAAGAATGTATGAATTTTTAGATAAATTAGTAAATATCTCATTGCCACGTGTAAGAGATTTTAGAGGTGTATCAAATAACTCATTTGATGGAAGAGGAAATTACACTTTAGGTATTAAAGAACAATTAATTTTCCCAGAAATCAATTTTGATAAAGTAAACAAATTAAGAGGAATGGATATCGTATTCGTAACTACAGCTAAGAGCGATGAAGAAGGTCGCGAGTTATTAGCTCAATTAGGAATGCCGTTCAAGAAATAAGGAGGACTCACAAAAATATGGCAAAAACATCAATGAAAGTGAAACAACAACGTCCTCAAAAATACAAAGTGCGTGAATACACACGTTGTGAACGTTGTGGAAGACCACATTCAGTAATTAGAAAATTCAAACTTTGTAGAATTTGCTTCCGCGAATTAGCTTACAAAGGTGAAATTCCAGGTGTAAAGAAAGCAAGCTGGTAATTAGATTTTATCCAGATGGAAGGAGGATTAGCAAATGGTTATGACAGATCCAATTGCAGATATGTTAACAAGAATCCGTAATGCAAATAGACAACATCACGAAACAGTAATGGTGCCTGCATCAAAATTAAAAGCTGATATTGCTGAAATTTTGAAAAACGAAGGATTCATTAAAGGATATAAAGTTGAGGGCGAAGGTCCAATCAAAAACATTAATATCACTTTAAAATATAGAGGAAATGATAGAGTAATCACTGATTTAAAAAGAATTTCTAAACCAGGATTACGTGTATATGCTAAAGTAAACGAAATTCCTAAAGTATTAAATGGTTTAGGTATCGTAATCTTATCAACTTCTCAAGGTTTGATGACAGATAAAGAAGCTCGCGCTAAACAAGTTGGTGGCGAAGTTCTTGCATATATTTGGTAATAAAAAATACAATTCAGGAGGTGCAAACTGATGTCTCGTGTCGGTAATAAAATTATTAATGTACCTGAAGGAGTTACAGTTGATATCGCTGCTGATAATACAGTAACTGTTACAGGAGCTAAAGGGACTTTAGTAAGACAATTTTCACCAGTAATTACAATTAACAAAGAAGATAATGTAATCACTGTTGCTAGAAGTAGTGAACAAAAAACTCATAAACAATTACATGGTACAACAAGAGCATTGCTTGCAAACATGATTGAAGGAGTTCATGAAGGATTCAAAAAACAATTAGAAATAGTTGGGATTGGATATCGTGGACAAATGAAAGGGAATACTTTAGTGTTAAACATTGGATATTCTCATCAAGTAGAGATTGAAGCTGAAGAAGGAGTTACAATTGAAACTCCTAACAATACAACAATCGTTGTATCTGGAATCTCAAAAGAACGTGTTGGTCAAGTTGCTGCTCAAATTAGAGAAGTAAGAAAACCAGAACCTTATAAAGGTAAAGGGATTAAATATAGTGATGAAAGAATCATCAGAAAAGAAGGAAAAACTGCTGGTAAGAAGTAGTTTCGAAAGGAGCAAAATAAGATGTCAAAATTACAATCTCGTAATGATGTTCGTTTAAAAAGACATGCTAGAGTTCGTGCTAAAATCAGTGGAACTCCTGAATGCCCACGTTTAAACGTGTTCCGTTCAAATGCTCATATTCATGCGCAAGTTATTGATGATGTTAACGGTGTTACTTTAGCAAGTGCATCTAGTGTTGATATGAAATTAGAAAACGGTTCTAACATCGCTGCTGCAACTGCAGTAGGTAAAGCTGTTGGAGAAGCGGCAATCGCAAAGAATATCAAAAAAGTAGTATTTGATCGTGGTGGATACGTTTATCATGGTCGTGTAAAAGCCCTAGCTGAAGCTGCTAGAGAAGCTGGATTAGAATTCTAGAAGGAGGTCAATATGGAACAACGTAAACCAAGAAACAATGGACCAAGAAACAACGGACCTAGAAGAGGTCAAAGAAACAATGGACCTAGAAGAGAAGAAAAAGAATTTGAAGAACGTGTTGTTACTATTAACCGTGTAACTAAAGTAGTAAAAGGTGGGCGTAAATTCCGCTTTGCTGCATTAGTTGTAATCGGAGATAGAAAAGGTAGAGTTGGTTTCGGTACTGGTAAAGCAAACGAAGTACCTGATGCAATCAGAAAAGCTTCTGAAAATGCAAAAAGAAATGTTATCAACGTTCCTTCAGTTCATGGAACTATTCCTCATGAAGTTACTGGTATTTATGGATCAGGTAGAGTATTTATTAAACCTGCTTCTCAAGGTACTGGAATCATCGCTGGGGGACCAGTTCGTGCTGTTGTAGAATTAGCTGGTTATAGTGATATTTTATCTAAATCTTTAGGTTCTAGAACACCTATTAACATGGTTAGAGCTACAATGGAAGGTTTAGCTTCATTAAAAACTGTAAACCAAGTTGCTGAATTAAGAGATAAAAAAGTAGAAGAAATTTTTGGATAGGAGGGCGTAAAAAATGGCAAAAACAGTTATGATTACGCTTAAAAAAAGTCCAATTGGTTGTTTACCAAAACAACGGGCTACTCTTAAAGCGTTAGGTTTAACAAAAGTAAATAAAACCGTAGAAAAAGAAAACAACGAATTCATTCAAGGAATGATCAAAGTTGTTGGACACCTAATTAAAGTAGAAGAAAAATAGGGAGGTGTAAACTAATGAAACTACACGAATTACAATACACTGAAGGTGCTCGTAAAACAAGAAAACGTGTTGGACGTGGTACAAGTTCTGGTACTGGTAAAACTGCTGGTAGAGGACAAAAAGGGCAAGGCGCTAGATCTGGTGGTGGAAAGAAACCTGGATTCGAAGGGGGACAAACTCCATTATTCATGCGTTTACCAAAACGTGGATTTACAAACTTTAATAAATTAGAATACGCTATTGTTAATTTAGATCAGTTAAATACTTTTGAAGCAGGGACTGTTGTATGTCCTAAAGCATTAAAAGAAGCTGGGTTAATCAAAAAAGAATTAGATGGTGTTAAAGTATTAGGTAATGGAACTTTAGAAAAAGCTATTACTGTAAAAGCTCATAAGTTTTCTAAATCTGCTCTTGCCGCAATCGAAGCTGCAGGTGGAAAAACCGAGGTGATCTAAGATGTTTACATTTTTGAAAAATGTTTTCAAAAAAGGTGAACTTCGTCAAAAAGTAATTTTCACTCTGGGGATTCTATTTGTTTATCGTCTGGGAGCTGCAATTACTATTCCGAGTGTCAACACTGGAGCATTAAGTTCTAGTGATGCCACTAATGGGATTTTTGGGATTATGAACTTACTAGGTGGGGGAACATTAGAGAGATTCTCTCTATTCTCGCTAGGAGTTTCACCTTACATCACTTCTTCAATCATTATTGAATTATTGTCAATGGATGTTATTCCGGCATTGAGCCAATGGCGTAAAGAAGGTAATACCGGTAAAAAGAAAAAAGACCGGGTTACAAGATATGTAACATTATTCTTAGCAGCATTACAAGGTGGCGTATTAACTTACGCTTTCGATAATGGATACAAGATTCTTGCAGATTCTAGTATCTGGACATATATCTATGTTGTCTTAATTATGATGGCAGGTAGTATGTTAGCAGTATGGTTAGGGGATCAAATTACAAATAAAGGGATTGGTAATGGGGTATCATTATTAATCTTCACTGGGATTGTTTCAAACTTACCGAGCAGTTTTATTTCAACTTTCAACAACTTAGTTGATACTTCTGGTAAAGCTGGGGATATGTGGCTTGGAATTGCCTGGTATGCATTATTTGTGGTAGTTTATCTTTCAATCGTGATCTTTGTTGTTTTCAATGAAGGTGCCGTTAGAAAAATACCAATAATTTATGCAACAAGCTCTAATACAACAATGAGAACTAAAGATCAAACTCATATGCCTATTAAAATTAATAGTTCAGGGGTTATTCCAGTTATCTTTGCTTCATCAGTATTAGCAGCACCAAGAACAGTAGTTAGTTTTATGGAAACTAGCGATGTTACTAAATGGATCAATACAATCTTTAATTATCAAGAACCAGTTGGATTCGTCTTATATATCTTGATGATTATTGGATTTACATTCTTTTATTCTAACTTACAAATTGATGCTGAAAAAATCAGTGATGATTTAAAGAAAAACGGTGGAGCAATTCCGGGAGTTAGAACTGGAGTTGATACAATGAAACACATTAAGACAATTTTAAACAGAGTAACTGTGGTAGGATCATTATCGTTATGTATCATTGCAGCAATTCCAATTATTACACCAGTTATCTGGTCACAAACAGCAAACGCATCTTTATCACTTGGTGGTACAGGTTTAATCATCGTTACTGGGGTTGCACTAGAAACTGTAAAACAAATTAAAACTCATATTACAAGAAAAGAATATCACGGTTATATTCGTCGATAGTATAAGAAAGAAGGGGCAATTATATGAACATTATTCTAATGGGGCCACCTGGAGCGGGAAAAGGTACTCAAGCAGCTAATTTAGTGAAAGAGTATGGACTTACTCACATTTCAACAGGAGACATTTTTAGAAAAGCACTTAAGGAGCAAACTAAATATGGAGTTATTGCAAAATACTTCATGCAATTTGGTCACTTAGTTCCTGATGATTATACTATTCAAATGGTTAGAGAATATCTTCAAGAAAATGAATTTCCAAATGGATTTATTCTTGATGGTTTCCCTCGTACTATTATTCAAGCTCGTGAGTTAGAAAGTATTGCTAAAGAATTTGGATTTGAAATTGATGCCGTAATCAATTTAGATATCGAATTAGATCGTTTAGTACCAAGACTTTCTGGAAGAAGAACTTGTAAAGAATGTGGTGCAAGTTACCACATCGAATATAATCCACCTAAAGTTGAAGGGGTATGTGATGTTTGTGGTGGTGAGTTGTATCAACGGCCTGATGAAAGCGAAGATGCTGTAAAAGTCAGACTGGATACTTATGAAAAACAAACAAGTCCTTTAATTGATTATTATACAATGAAAGGACAAATCACTAATATAAATGGTGATCAATCTATGGAAGACGTCTTTAAGGATATCAAAGCTAGCCTGGAGGTTAAATAATGATTGTTACTAAAGACCGTAGAGAAATTGAATTGATGGCTGAAGCTGGAAGAATTGTTGCATTAGTGCATGAAAAGCTTAAAGAAGTTATTGTCCCAGGAATTACGACAAAACAAATTGATGAGATTTGCGAAAAAGTGATTCGTGATAATAATGCAACTCCTTCATTTCTTCACTTATATGGATTTCCAAACAGTGTTTGTACTTCAATTAATGAAGTAGTCGTACATGGAATTCCTAGTGATCGAAAATTAGAAGAAGGTGACATCATTTCAGTTGATGTTGGGGCTTGTTATAAAGGATATCACGGAGATAGCGCGTGGACTTATGCAGTCGGTAAAATCAGCGATGAAGCTAAACGGCTGATGGAAGTTTGTGAAGCTTCATTATACGCTGGATTAGAACAGGTTAAACCTGGTAATCGCTTATCAGATATTTCTCACGCTGTGCAAGTATACCTTGAAGATCATGGATGTACTACACCGTTAGATTATACAGGGCATGGGATTGGTACTGAGGTACATGAAGATCCTGCTGTTCCTAATTATGGTCAAGCTGGTCGTGGTCCAAGACTTAAAGCAGGTATGACACTTGCAATCGAACCGATGGCACATCTAGGTGGATGTGAAACGGAAGTATTACAAGATGATTGGACAGTTGTAACAAAAGACCGCTCTTTAGCGGCTCATTATGAACATACGATCGTCATTACTGATGACGGGTATGAAATCTTAACAAAACTTTAATTTAAGGGAGTTGAAAACCTATGGCAAAGAAAGATGACGTTCTTGAAGTAGAAGCAACGGTACTTGAAACATTACCAAATGCAATGTTTAAAGTAGCGTTAGAAAATGGAGTAGAAATCCTTGCTCACGTTTCTGGTAAAATCCGTATGCATTACATTCGCATTTTACCGGGGGACAGGGTTACGGTAGAAATTTCTCCATACGATTTAACACGTGGGCGAATTACATTTAGACATAAATAAAACTTAAATCTTCCAAAAGGAGGTAGACAAGATGAAAGTAAGACCATCTGTAAAACCAATGTGTGATAAATGCAGAGTAATTAAAAGAAAAGGGCGCGTAATGGTTATTTGCGAAAACCCTAAACATAAACAAAGACAAGGTTAATTAGTAGTTAATTAGGAGGAAATAAAATGGCTCGTATTGCTGGAGTTGATATCCCACGTGACAAACGTGTGGTTATCTCATTAACTTATATCTATGGTATCGGTAAACCAACAGCTCAAGAAATTTTGAAAAAAGTTGGAATTAACGAGAACACTAGAGTTAAAGATTTAACTGAAGATGAAATCGGTACAATTAGAAAAGAAATAGAATCAATTAAAGTTGAAGGTGACCTTCGTCGAGAAGTAGCTTTAAACATTAAACGCTTAATGGAAATTGGAAGCTACAGAGGAATCCGTCATCGTAAAGGACTTCCTGTTCGTGGTCAAAAGACTAAAACAAATGCTCGTACTCGTAAGGGTAAGGCAAAACCAATCGCAGGAAAGAAAAAATAGATAGGAGGTTGAACTAGAAATGGCAAAAGTTAAACAAGTACGTGGTAAAAAACGTGCAAAAAAGAATATCGCAAAAGGTGTAGCACATGTTCATTCAACTTTCAATAATACTATTGTAACAATTACTGATGAACATGGTAATGTATTAACATGGTCTAGTGCTGGTGCATTAGGATTTAAAGGTTCAAGAAAATCTACTCCATTTGCTGCGCAAATGGCTTCTGAAGCTGCTGCAAAAGCATCAATGGATCACGGAGTAAAATCTGTAGAAGTATGTGTTAAAGGTCCTGGACCAGGACGTGAAGCAGCTGTTAGAGCTTTACAAGCTGCTGGATTAGAAGTAACTGCAATCAATGATGTTACTCCAATTCCACATAACGGGTGCCGTCCACCAAAACGTCCTCGTGGATAATTATTGTATGATCAAAAAAAATAATAATTCCTAGTGAGGAGGGAAATAGATGCAAAAGTTTGAAAAAGCAAATTTTAATATAGCTAATTATGATGAAACAGATAATTATGGTAAATTTGTTATTGAACCTTTAGAAAGAGGTTTCGGTACAACTTTGGGGAATTCACTTCGTCGAGTTCTTCTATCTTCTTTACCTGGATCTGCTGTATATGCAATTAAAGTTCAAGGTGCTATCCATGAATTTTCTGCAGTAGATGGTGTTGTCGAAGATGTTACATCAATTATCTTAAATCTTAAGAAATTAGTCTTTGATGTGGATAGTGATGAATCGGCTACAATGATTATTGATGTTGAAGGACCTGCTACTGTAACAGGTGCTGACATTCAATGCCCTTCAGAAGTAACAATGATTTCTAATGATATGGAAATTGCTCATGTTGCTCAAGGTGCTCACTTATACATGGAATTATATGCTAAAAAAGATCGTGGTTATGTAAGTGCTGATCAAAATAAGAAGGAAATTAATACTATTGGTATTATTCCTACTGATTCAATTTATTCACCAGTTGAAAAAGTATCTTATGCAGTTGAACCAACTCGTGTTGGGGAAAGTGCCAAATATGATCAATTAACTTTAGAAATCGAAACAAATGGAGCTTTAAAACCTTATGAAGCTATTTCATTAGCTGCTAAGATTTTAGTAGAACATTTAAATATGTTTGTAGAGTTAACTGATATGGCTGTGAATATGGAAGTTATGTCTGAAGCTCAAAGTGATACAACTAATAAAGTATTAGATATGACGATTGAAGAATTAGATTTATCAGTACGTTCATACAACTGTTTAAAAAGAGCAGGTATCCAAACTGTTCAAGATCTTGCCGCTAAATCTGAAGATGATATGATCAAAGTAAGAAACTTAGGTAAGAAATCGTTAAAAGAAGTAAAAGAAAAATTAGTTGAATTAGGGTTAGGGTTTAAACCTATCGATTAATTCGCGAGTACGAAGGAAGGAGCGCTAATCTCATGGCTAAAAATAGAAAATTAGGACGTACTTCTGATATTAGAAAATCAATGTTACGTTCTCTTGCAACAGAAGTAATTATGTACGGTAAATTAGAAACTACAGAAACTAGAGCTAAAGAAGTTCGTTCTGTTGTTGAAGAATTAATTACTTTAGGTAAACGCGGTGACTTACACGCTAGACGTCAAGCTGCTGCTGTATTACACAATGTAGTTGATGCTGAAACTGGAAAAACTGCAGTACAAAAATTATTTGATGATGTTGCACCTAAATATAGTGATGTAAATGGTGGATACACTCGTATCTTAAAGACTTACAACCGTAAAGGTGACAATGCCCCAATGGCAATCATCGCTTTAGTTTAATTGTTAAAGACCCTCGGGTCTTTTTTCTTTTACTTTGCTTGACTAAGTCAAGTAATAATAATAGAATGTTTAGGAGTAGTTAAACGGGTGGTGAAAAAGATGGATAAAATCATTGAAATAAAAGATTTATCATTTGAATATGAAGCTGGTCTAAAGACGATCAATCATATTTCTTTTGATATAAATAAAGGAGATTATGTTGCTATTTTAGGACATAATGGTAGCGGAAAAAGTACGATTGCAAAGTTACTAATTGGACTACTAGAAAAAAAGAGCGGTTCAATTATTATTAATGGATACGAACTTAATTTGGAAAATTTATATAAAGTCAGAGATAATATAGGAATTGTTTTTCAAAATCCTGATAATCAGTTCATTGGGGCAACAGTTCGTGATGATATAGCCTTTGGTTTAGAGAACACATGTGTACCACAAAGTGATATGGATAAAATCATTAATACTTATGCAGCTAAAGTAGGTATGAGTGATTTTCTTGATCATGAGCCAACTAAATTGTCTGGGGGGCAAAAGCAGCGAGTGGCAATTGCTGGTATTTTAGCAATGGCTCCAACAATCATTATTTTGGATGAAGCAACAAGCATGTTAGATCCAATGGGACGGCGTGAAATTAATAGTCTAGTTAAGGAATTAAATAAAGAAAAAGATATTACGATTATTTCTATAACTCACGATATTGAAGAAGCTAAAAATGCTGATCAGGTAATTATGTTGAGTGCTGGTGAAGTTGTTGCAAGTGGTAATCCTAAGGATATCCTAAGTGATGAAGCCAATTTGGTCAAATATGAATTAGATATCCCATTTGCTTTAAAAGTAGCTAAGGGTTTAGAAAAATTAAACATTAGGACTAGCATGTCTTTACAAGAGGAGGTATTAATTACAGAATTATGTCAATTACATTTAAAGAAGTAGAACATATTTATAGTGAAAATACCCCTTTTGCTTACCATGCTTTAAAAGGAGTAAATTTAAAAATTACTGATCAAAGCTTTACAGCGATTATTGGGCAGACCGGTAGCGGAAAGAGTACTTTGATTCAACATATCAATGCTTTGTTACTACCTACAAGCGGGAGTATCAATATTGATGAATATCTAATTACAGCAACCGACAAACCAAGTAAATTAAAACCACTTCGTAAAAAAGCAGGACTAGTTTTTCAGTTTCCTGAATATCAATTATTTGAAGAAACAATCGAAAAGGATATTATTTTTGGACCTATGAATTTTGGAGTCAGTGAAGAAGAGGCTAAAAAAATTGCTCATAACGTTCTCAAAACGGTAGGATTAGACGAAAGCTATTTAAATAAATCGCCTTTTGATTTGTCAGGTGGTCAAAAACGCCGAGTAGCAATTGCTGGAATTTTGGCAATGAATCCGGATATTTTAATTTTGGACGAACCAACTGCTGGATTAGATCCGCAAGGGACTAATGAAATGATGAGTTTATTTAAACGAATAAATGAAAGTGGTAAAACTATTATTTTAGTAACTCATGATATGAATCATGTTTTACAATATTGTGATGAAGTAGTAGTAATGAATCACGGGAAAGTTGAAAAACATGATACAGTCACTAATGTTTTTAAGGATAGTGAGTATTTAAATAGCTTGGGGATCGATTTACCAATCATTACTAATTTTATCATAAAACTAAATAATCAAGGATTTAATCTTGATTCTTCAATTAATAATATTGAACAGCTCATTGCAGCGATTGGCGGTGAATTAAATGGATAATATGACATTTGGTAAATATATTCCTGTTAATTCTTTAATCCATCAATTAGATCCCCGATTAAAAATAGGAGCTCTACTAATCTTTTTAATTGCTATTTTCTTTGATGCAGGGTTTATTGGATATGGTATCATGGGAGTATTTGTTTTGTTAGTTGCAGGATTATCAAATATTTCTATTAAACATATTTTAAAAGCAATTAAACCGATGGTTTTTATGATGCTCTTCTTAATGATTTTTAATATTTTTTTAATCAATACAGGAAGTGTATTATTCACAATTGGATCACTTAAGATTTATTCGGGGGCATTGATTCAATCAGCGTATATTTTTATTCGCTTAATTTTAATTATTACTTTGACAACTATCTTAACATCTTCAACTAAACCGCTCGATTTAACACTAGCAATTGAAAATCTATTGAATCCGTTTAAGCGTTTTGGTTTCCCTGCTCATGAATTGGCGATGATGATATCAATTGCTTTACGTTTTATTCCAGATTTATTAGATGAAGCTAAGCGTATCATGAAAGCTCAAGCAAGCCGCGGTGTTGACTTTAATGAAGGTACTATTTCGGAAAAAATTAAAGCGATTGTTTCTCTAATTATTCCCTTATTTATCTCTGCTTTTCAACGAGCTGAGGATCTTGCCAATGCAATGGAAAGTCGTAATTATAATCCTGAAGCATCGCGTACTCGTTATAAATCATTAAACTGGCAGACCAGTGATACAATGGCCTTTGCACTTACAATAGTTGTTTCCGGTACTGTGATTATAATGAGCTTTGTTTTGTAATGGTTAGGGTTAAATGTAGTGTAAGCTATGACGGAAGTAAATTTCATGGCTTTCAAGTGCAAAATAAATTACGAACAGTACAGGGCGAGATCCAAAAGGCATTAAAAAATATATGCAAAGAAGAGATTATTATTCATGGTTCAGGAAGAACCGATGCAAAGGTTCATGGAACTAAACAAGTTTTTCATTTTGATACTACAAGAGAAATGCCTGAAGCGCAGTGGAAACGGGCAATTAATCATTTTTTACCAAATGATATATATATCTTAGATTCATACTTTGTTGATGAGAATTTTCATAGTCGTTATAGTGCAATAAAAAAAGAATATCATTATTTATTAAGTACAAATGAATATAGTCCATTTGAAACGAATTATATTTTTCAATATGGACGACCATTAGATTTAGAATTGATGAGAGAAGCAGCTAAAATATTTATTGGTGAGCATGATTTTGCATCATTTTGTAGCTATGATCAGTATGGTAATACAATTAGAGAACTATATGAGTTGTCGATTACTAATGAAAAGGGGATTATTAAATTTATTTTAGTTGGAAATGGATTTAGACGTTATATGGTTCGGCATATCGTTGGTGGCCTAATTCAAGTTGGGGCAAAACGGGTTACTAAAGAACGATTACAAGAGTTATTAGATAGCAAAGGTGAACAGAAGTGTTTGTTTAAGGCTAAGCCCCAGGGACTATACTTACATGAGGTGTTTTATGATGAAAACTAATTTTCATACACATACATTCCGCTGCGGTCATGCGGTTGGCAATGAAGAAGCAATGGTTAAATCAGCAATTGAAGAAGGTATTGAAGTTTTAGGCTTTAGTGAGCATGTTCCTTTACCACGTTATCGTAAACATATCTTTAAAGGAATGCGTTATACTCTTAATCATTTTCGTTCGTTTGCGGTTGCTTGTAAAGCAATCATTACTAATGGTCCTGCAATGCGAATGCCATATAAAGATAAGCAGTTACATCTTGAAGAAGTAAAGCGGTTAAAGGAAAAATATTGTGATCAAATTACAATATATCAAGGTTTTGAAGCTGAGTATTTTGAAGAATATTTAGATTATTATCAAGGATTATTAAATTCAGGAGAAGCAGATTATTTGATTTTAGGAAATCACTTTAATAAGTACACTGTTCATACTCGTTATTATGGTAAGATGGATATTAGTGATGAAGAAATAATTAGTTATAAAAACGATTTGTTGAAGGCATTAGATACTAATTTATTTTCTTATGTAGCTCATCCTGACTTATTTATGGTTGGAAAAGTATATTTCGACGAGTTATGTGAAAATATTACCCGGGAAATATGTCAAAAAGCATTAGAAAAAGACGTTCCTTTAGAAGTTAATGCTGGTGGGATTCGCCGTGGCTATCGTAAAGTCGGGGACGAAATCCAATATCCATATCCCAATAGTCACTTTTTTGATATTGTTGGAGAGGTAGGGTGTAAAGTGATTCTTGGAATTGATGCGCATAGTCCTGATGATTTCAATCAGGATGATTTTGAAGCTTTGGAGAAGTTTGCATGGCGTCACAAATTAAATGTAATTAATATACCTGAATTTAAAAAAGGTAAATAAGGATGGAATCTAAGAGCGTTGGGTTCCATCTTTTATTACGAATAATTAATAAAGGAGCGACAATATTTTAGGGTATTATAGCTAATGATTTACAAGCATAAATAAGATATTATATGCTGTTGTTTAAGTATATAATGGTAGTATTGAAATTTTTTTGTAAGATCAAAAGAAGATCAAGAAGTTTTAATCTGGATAAAGATTATTGAAGTGAATCATACTTTTTTATGGTCAATCAACTGATGGAGTGGGAGAACTAGTTACTGCAGTTAAGACAGGTGAGGATATTGATTATCAAAATTATCTTTTATTAACAATACTTGGTTTACAAGATGTATCGGTTATTATGAAAAAACATAGCTAATATTTAATAAGTACTTAATTGTAATAATTGGGTACTTATTTTTTCGTATTGGTTTAATTATTGGTACATAAGTGGTAAAATGTTACATAGGAACTAGGAGGTGAAGTCATGGCACGTGAGTGTATACACAAATATTTAGAAGAGCATAAGAGTAATTATCAAGGTAAGTACCGCTGTCATAGTTGTGTTCAAACAAAAAAATTTGAACATAAGTTCCATTATTATATTCGTGATACGCAATTTAGAGAAATCAATGTCTTTGTAACTTTAGATTATGCGGGACCAGAAGTGAAGACAGTATTTTCAGTTGATCTTCATGAACAGGAAGAGGAATATATTACTAAGGATGCTTTAAAGCAAATAATTTATTTCAATAAATATCGAACAATTTTACATTGTCATGTTTTTCAACATTATATAAATAGTAAAAATACAGAGAATATGTTAGAACCATTAGATTATCGTAATATTTTAGATTATTTAGAATATCATCGTGGAACTAATCAAGAGACAATTGATGAGTTTTATGATTTCTTTATGCCTTATTTAAAAAGGTTGATACGAAATGGTAATTATAAACGATTTATGGATTCATTGAATCTTTTATTAGATAAAATTATTTATGAGTATGAATGGGATGGTACGACGGCTAAATATTTAGATACCCAATATCAATATCATTTATATTATTTTAGAATCATTATTAGGATGGTTTTTGATGACTTGGATATTTTCTATGATCAAGTTAAGGAACCATTATTAGAAGCAATTTGGCGTTTATGTAATTCACAGCGTTTTGCTTTTGCAATCATGACAGATTTTGGTAATTTGGTTTTATCCCATTATCGGGTTACTAAAGCAATCTTTAATTATGTTGATGCTCGTTTTCAAAAAGAGGGTGACAGTAACATCGTCATTCCATATTTAAAAGCAATTTTTGAAAGTGATGCTGATGGTTATCGTAATGCTGCTATGGATGTTATTCGTTTTGTGATGAATGATATGCTGACTTTTGCAAATCATGATTTACAATTAGCTATCGGAAATTCAATCGTACAAAACGAAGGATATGATTTATTGATTAATTTATTTTCAAAAGATTATAATACATTTGTTTTTGTTTGCTTCCCGATTTCTACTTTCCCACCAGAGTATCGTGAACCAATTCGTGAAGAGTTAGAAAAAGCCATTCGTTTCTATGCAGGAAGAATGGAACATGACGAGTACCGTCTAAGCTCTTTTGAACAAGTTAGTAACATCAATCGATTATTAATGGAAAATTATAAGGAGTATGGTAAAAATGGATAAAAAAGGAAAAAAAGTAGTTACCTCATTAGCAGTTTTAGCTGGGTTAGCATCCGGGGCTGGAGCTTTAAATGCCTTTGCTAATAAAACCGTTAAAGCAATGTTATACCGCCATCATAAAGAAGATGATAAACCAAGTATTTTAGAAACAAAATATGATGCGCAAAGCATTTATATAAAAAATCACCAAGGTATTAGATTAAGAGGTGTCCTTATTGAAGCAGTTGATGCGAAAAAAACTTTAGTAATCTTGCATCCATTTGCTCTGGAGGCTAAAGATATGACTTTATATGTACCGTTTTTTAAAGAACGATACCCTGATTGGAATATCTTATTAGTTGATGCTTGTGCCCATGGTCAAAGTGATGGATATATCCGTGGACTAGGTATTAAAGATGTAAAAGATCTTGTTTGCTGGAACGAATATTTGTTAAAAACATACGGAAAAGAGCATGAAATAATTTTATATGGTAAAGAAGCTGGTGCTAATACTATTTTAAAAGCAGCTAGTAAACATTTATTAAAAAATGTTAAAGCTATTATTAGTGATGGAGCCTATACAAGTGTGTATGATATTTTAGGCTATCGAATGATTAAGGATTATAAAGTACCAAAATTTCCAACAATGCGTTTAATTAAGCGTAAGATTAAACAGGAAATTAAAGTTAATATTAAAGAAGATTATGCTGAAATGGTCAAACATAATGATATTCCAACATTATATATCCACATGAAAGAAGATGATTTTGTACCATTAAGTATGGTCTATCCATTATATAATGCGAACCGTGGTAGCAAAGTATTATTTGTTTTAAAAGATGAACGTTATTTATATGAATTAGAAGAAACCGATGAATTTAGAAAGACATTAGCGAATTTCATTACTAAGTATGTAAATTAGGCTGGTGGTATTTGTGGACAATAAATTAAAAATTGGCTTGCTGGTAGATGATAGCGATAATATCTTTACTACTGAAATTTGGCGGGGAGCGAGTTATGCAGCCGGAAAATTGGATGTTAATTTAGTTGTATTTTTTGGTGGATTTGTAGGAAGCTCAAACATCTACGGGAATTCAAGGTATGAGTTTCAAAAAAATACAACTTATAAATTTTCCAAGACAAAAGATTTAGATTTATTAATTATAAGTGTCTCAAGTATCGTTCATGGGAATAATCGTTTAAAAGAATTATTCGTAAAAGAATTTGAAGGTGTGCCAATTGTTACTTTAAACCATAAATTTGGAAATAATTCACTAGTAACATTTGATAATGCTAAAGGGATAGAGGATGCAGTAACTAGTTTAATTCAAGAACAGCAATGTCGTAAAATTGGGATGATTGCTGGTCCTTATGAAAATAAAGGGTCGGATGAGCGATTAGCTGCATATAAAAAAACATTAAAAAGTCACGGAATCGTCATTGACGAAAAAAGAATTATTCATACAGCAACATTTGAACGTGGTTATCCTGAATATGCCAAGAAATTATTGGATTTGAATCCTGATTTGGATGCTATTGTTTGTGCAAGTGATAATCTTGCCTTTGATGCGTATCAAGTTTTAAAAGAACGAGGGATTCGAATTGGTGAAGATGTTCAAGTAGTTGGTTTTGATGATGTTCAAGAAGCATCAAAAGTAAACCCGCCTCTAGCAACTATCCGTGCCGAAGCAGCACAGTTAGGATTTTATGCTGTCATGGATGGGGTTTTATCATTGCGAGGAGAAATTCCAGCTGAATTCACAACACTTGTCGATATAGATTTTATTAAACGAGATTCGGCTGCTAAAGTGGGTTATTTAGAAGAACGATTATATCGTCAAATAGTTAATTATACAAAGAGCGACAAAGATAAAATCGTTAATATTTTAATGGAGTATATTTTTAATAATAACCACAGTATTTTTATTATTGAAGCCCGCAAACGCGTAATTGATTTAGTTACTTTTCTAGTTGAACTTCATAATGATGACTTATTCGAAGAAAAAACATATACAAAATTTTCAAATTTAATTCAAGAATTAATAGATTTAGATAGTGTTGAGTTTATTGATTTAAAAAGAATTTTAAAAGTTATTGATGTGGTTAGTCAGCGTCTTAGTGATTATCGTAATAATCTATCAATTATTCATTTCAATCAAAAAATCCTACAAATTATTGGCATGCATTATAATACTATTTTAAGTGAAAGAACAAGGATTTCTTGTGAAGAGAAACGGCTGGTTAATATTTTATCAAGAGGAATGCTCAGTGTTCGAAACGAGTATGATAACTACAATACTATTTTTGAATGTTTAAAGCAGCTGAATATTGGTAATGCAAGATTATATTTGTATGAAAAACCAATTACTAGTTATATGACACAATTTACAGTTTTACCCAATGAGGTTATTTTGAAAGGAAGTATAATTAATGGTAAGATTATTATTCCTGATGATAAAATTCTGGTTAAAACCGATCGAATATTTTCAGAAAAGAGATTGTTTAGTAATTGTAATGAATATGTTGTTAACTCAGTTTATTCTGGAACAACACAGTATGGAATATTTGTTTGTGATTTGAAATATCGTGATTTTGTAGATTTAGATTTTGTTTCTAGTCAATTAGGAACAGTTGTAAATACGATCAATTTAGTTGAGAAGTTAGATAATTTATCAAAACATGATGAGCTGACGGGGCTATGGAATCGCCGAGGTTTTATTGATAAAGTACAAGGATATATGAATATTAATAAAGGTGCATTGATTTTTGTGGATCTTGATGGTTTAAAAATTATCAATGATACTTATGGTCATGAAGGTGGTGATGAAGCAATTATCACGGGAGCTAAGATTCTTAAAGATGCTTTTGATGAATTTGGTGTAATTGGGCGTATTGGCGGTGATGAATTTGCAGTATTTTTACCAAATCAAAGTGATTTTGCTCTTTCAGAAATTGATCAATTAATAAATGATAAAACAATCTATCATAACACTTTAATAAAACGTAATTTTAAAGTAGAATTATCTTATGGAATTAGTCTTTTTGATCAATATCAAGATTTAACAGTTCGTGAACTCTTAGATAAAGCAGATCGGGAGATGTATTGCCATAAGCGTAATAAAAAAGGAAATAGGAGGAAAAAAGATGTATTTTAAAGACAGTAAAGGCTTTCCAAGTGACTTTCTTTGGGGCAGTGCGTCGGCAGCCTATCAAGTAGAAGGAGCTTGGGATAGTGATGGTAAGGGAGTTTCCAACTGGGATAAATTTGTACGTATCCCTGGGAAAACTTTCAAAGGAACAACAGGTGATAAAGCTGTAGACCATTATAATCGTTATAAAGAAGATGTTGCTTTAATGGCAGAAATGGGTCTAAAAACTTATCGTTTTTCAATTGCCTGGACAAGAATTTATCCAAATGGAAACGGTGAGGTTAATGAAGCTGGTTTACAATTCTATGATAATTTAATTAATGAATGTTTAAAATATGGAATTGAGCCAATGGTTACGGTATATCACTGGGATATACCTCAAGCTTTAGAGGAGCAATATCATGGTTGGGAAAATCGTCAAATTGTTGATGATTATGTAAACTATGCAACTACTTTATTTAAACGATATGGTGATCGTGTTAAATACTGGATCACCATGAATGAACAGAATATCTTTACTAGCTTTGGCTGGTTAGAAGGAATGCATCCCCCAGGAAAAGTAGATGATATGAAAATGTTCTATCAAGTTAATCATCATGCAAATATGGCACATGCTAAAAGTGTAATTGCATTAAAAGAATTATGGCCAGAAGCGAAAGTTGGAGCAAGTTTTGCTTATAGTCCATCTTATGCAATTGACAATAAACCAGAAAATGCAATGGCTAAAGCAGATTATGATGATTTGAAGAATTATTATTGGATGGATGTTTATGCTTATGGGCGTTATCCTCGCGCTGCTCTTGCTTATTTAGAGGCTAATGGTGTTGCCCCTGTTTTTGAAGAAGGTGACAATGCTATCATGAAAGAAGCTGCACAATTAGTTGATTTCATGGGAGTTAACTACTATCAAACAACTACAGTTGAATTTAATGATATCGATGGTGTTGGAACAAGTCATGAAATGAATACGACTGGTAAAAAAGGTACTGCTAAAGTTCAAGGTGTACCAGGACTTTATAAAAATCCTCAAAATGCTAATCTTCCAACAACTGATTGGGATTGGACAATTGATCCAATGGGAATTAGAATGTGTTGTCGTGAAATTACATCACGCTATGATTTACCAATTGTTATTAGTGAAAATGGTTTAGGAGCTTTTGATAAGTTAGAAGATGGGGAAGTACATGACCCATATCGAATTGCTTATTTAAAAGCACATATTGAGGAATTGAAGAAGGCTTGTGATGATGGATGCCGTGTTCTTGCTTATTGTACATGGTCATATACAGATTTATTAAGCTGGTTAAATGGATATCAAAAGCGTTATGGTTTTGTTTACGTTGATCGTGAAGAAGATGAAAATAGCGGTACTTTAAATCGTTATAAGAAAGATTCATACTATTGGTATAAAAAAGTAATTGAAACTAATGGTGAAGAATTATAAGGAAACAGGGTTAATCCTGTTTTTCTTTTTCAATAAATTGTGTATAATGAGTGAGAGAGAAGAGGGATGAACATGAGACGTAAAGAAAATACTGAAGTTGATATCTTGTATAATTTATTGACATATATTAATGCTTCATACAGCCAAGATATGTATTATACGATCTGTTATCAAGTATTAAATAATATTGAAAAGATTCCAGATATCTCAATCAATGAGTTAGCGGACTTATGTTATACTTCGCCTGCAACCATTTCCCGTTTTTGCAAAGCTTTAAAATGTGATAATTTTGCTGAATTTAAAAAGGAAGTACAAGTAGGATTAAAACAGGCAAGTCATGAGATTAAACTCCATCCTGATGATTTAGTAGAGATTCATCAAAATCCTGTACACTGTGTTGATATGGTCTATGATCTAACAATTAATTCATTAATTGAGAGTAAGAAACATATTAATATTCATGAGATTGATCGCCTATGTGATATTATTTATGATGCGAAAAAGTTACATTTTTTTGGTTTCCAATTTAATAAGATTTTAGCCTCAGATATTCAATTTAAATTAGTTAAGCTAGGTAAATTTTCATACGCCTTTGCTGATCGTGGTGACGATAGTCAAAGAATTGAACTTTTAGATGAGGATAGTGTGGCTATTGTACTTTCAGTTCGAGCGCGATTATCACCGGTTGGGGATTTAATCAAATCAATTAAAAATCGTGAAGCTAAAGTAATTTTAGTTACTTTAAATGCTGAAAGTGAAGTAATTGAATTAGCTGATAAAACTTTTGTTGTTCATGGTAAAGAAAGTGATTTTACAGAGTCATCAATTTCTGGAACGACAGTGATGAAAACGTTTTTTGATGTATTGTATGTAAGATATGGATTATTATATCCAAGAAGATAAGGGGGCAGGTTATGTATAGTTTTACTAATGATTATAGTGAAGGTGCTCATCCAAAAATAATGAAAGCCTTAATTGAAACAAATGATGAGCAATGTGCTGGTTATGGATTAGATAAATATTGTCTAGAGGCTACAAGATTGTTAAAAAGACAACTTCAAAATGATAATGTTGATATACACTATTTAGTTGGTGGAACACAAACTAATGCGGTATTTATTTCATCAGTATTGCGTCCATATCAGGCAGTGATTGCAGCAGATAGCGGGCATATTAACGTTCATGAAACCGGAGCAATTGAAGCTACGGGACATAAAGTTTTAACTAGACCTCACCAAGATGGTAAATTAACAGTAGCGATGATTGAAAGTATTATCGAAGAGCATTCGGATGAACATATGGTGCAACCAAAAATGGTATATATTTCACAATCAACAGAATATGGTTCTGTTTATAGTCTTGATGAATTAAAGGATATAGCTACTTTATGTAAGAAAAAAGAATTGTATTTATTTGTTGATGGAGCTCGATTAGGTAGTGCTTTGGCGCTACCCGATACACCTACATTTAAAGATTTAGCGGATTATAGCGATGCTTTCTATATTGGAGGAACAAAAATGGGAGCATTATTCGGTGAATGTCTAGTAATTGTTAATGATAGTCTGAAAGCGGATTTTAGATATAATATGAAACAAAAGGGGGCGATGATGGCTAAAGGTCGACTTTTAGGAGTCCAATTTAAAGAACTTTTTAGTAATGATCTATATTTAGAAATTGGAAAATATGAAAATAAGATGGCTGATATTTTACGAGCTGGTCTAAAAGATTTTGAAATGATGGTACCTTCACAAACTAATCAAGTATTTCCGATAATGGATGATGAGTTGATTGCTAAATTACAACAAGATTTTAGCTTTAATATCATGGATCGCATTGATGATCACCGCCATTGTATCCGTCTTGTTACTTCTTGGGCAACCCCTAAAGAAGCTGTTAATTCGTTCGTTAGTAAATTAAGCGAACTACTACATAATAACTTGTAATAAATATTAATAAGTAATATAATATTCGTAGGATTATTCCTATACTATATAGAATGGAGAAATTAAAATGAACAAAACTGAATTAGTAGAAGCAATTGCTTCAAGTACAGAAATGACAAAAACTGATGTTGATAAAGTAGTAACTGCATTTGTAGACGTAGTTACTGAAGCTCTGGTAAAAGGAGATAAAGTATCTCTTAAAGGATTTGGTAACTTTGAAGTACGTGAAAGAGGAGAAAGAACTGGACGTAACCCAAGAACTGGTGAAACAATGACAATTGCTGCAAGCAAAGCTCCTGCATTCAAATCTAGTAGTGCATTAAAAAATGCCGTAAATAAATAATATAATATAAAAATGACCTTCGGGTCATTTTTAATTGGGTATGAACGTCAAAATCATCTTAAAGTAGCAGGGGTAAGAACTCATTTGATTGTCTGTTTAGCGGCTGCTATGATAATGATTGTTTCTAAATACGGTTTTAATGATATTTTAAGCCACGAAGGAATAGCACCTGACCCATCACGGAGTGCAGCACAAATTATTTCTGGAGTAAGTTTTTTAGGAGCTGGTATAATTTTTGTGCATAAACGAGAAATAACCGGTTTTACAGCAGCAGAAATTTGGGCAGCTGCGGCAGTAGAAATGGCAATTGTGGCGGGAATGTATGTGATTGGAATCTTAGCCACTATTTTAATTTTGTTAGTTCAAATTATTTTTCACAAACAATATCGTTGGATTCCCACAGTATGGGAGAGCTGGTTAATTTAGGGTAAAGGATAAATCTGATGTAATTTCCAAAATTCAAAAAATTATGCATGAGTATCATATTGAGATAATGAATTTTAAAGTTAGTCATAATCAAAGTACCATAATACTAGAATTATTAGTCAAGTTGCCGACCAGTTTCCCCCTAGAAGATATGTTGACTTTATTTGATAAAAATAATGATATTATTTCAATCGAGATAAAATAAAAAGCCTATTATAATTTAGGCTTTTTCTATAATGAAAATATATAATAATAAAGTTAAATATGTGATATTATTAAATGGTAATATTGGAGGAAGGTACTAATATGTATAAATATGAAAAGGTTGAACATGATAATGAGCTGCCGACTAAATTACATGATTTTTATATCGAAGATAATATTGGAGAACCAATTGAAAAGCATTGGCATCGAAGTATTGAAATTCTGATACCATTATATGGTTCATTTATTTTATGGATAAATGGTAATAAAGTTAAAATAACAGCTGGAAATATTTATATTATTAATTCTCAAGATATTCATGCAATTCAGGCTATCGAGGGTGAGCGTATATATAAGGGCTACGCCCTACAAATAAAATATGATTATTTGAGGGAATCGTATCATGATATAGATAAAATTTATTTTCAACAGCCTAATCAACAAATCAATAAATTACTTATGGCTAAAATAATTGATATTATTAATTTTTATGAAAGTGACGATCCGTATAATAACATTCGAGTTAAAAGTCATATTCAGATGCTTGTTTTCTTATTATTAGATAATCTTAGTAAAAAAAGAATCGGGTATCTAGAGGTTAAAGATAGTAAATATAAAGATCGAATTACAAAGATTATTAAGTATTTAGAAAATAATTATCAAGAAGATCTCTCAGTTAAAATGATTGCTGATGAATTCGGATTATCGGAAGGATATCTATCTAAGTTATTTAAAGAAAGCTTAGGGGCAACAGTGAAAGAATATTTGAGTCGTGTTCGATTATGGCATGCGGAAGAACAATTAGTGGAAACAGACTATCCGGTTATTGATATTGCTATTGGCAATGGCTTTCCTAACGTGAAATCATTCAATCAAGCTTTTAAAAGAAAAAATGTGATAACTCCCGCAAAGTATCGTGAAAAGATGAGAAAATGACATTCATTAGATAATAAAACGCCATTAATGTAAGCGCTTAAAATTATATAATATATATATTGAAAAAGGAGGAGAAAGGATGTTTAAGAAAATTTTAAGTTGCTTAATGAGTGCTATGATGGTACTGGGTTTAACAATACTGCCAACCCATGCCCTAGAGGGAACAGCAACAGGAACTCAAAAAGCTTTTGTCGTAGGTGATGATTGGGGTGCTGGTGTCACTAAATCCATTATCACTTTTGACAAAAAAATCAAAGCAGATTCTATCAGTAAAACAGATTTTTTAGTTAAAGAAACTGCCACAAACAAAGTAAGTGATAGAACAATTTTAGATGCTTATGCTTCTGATGCTCAGGGAAATAAAGTAACTACTGATTCAAATATTGTTACAGTAGAAATGTATATTTCTCCAAGTGAAGGTAATCCAATTTCTTGGAATAATCTAACTTGGAAAAATGCATGGGCTGACCCATATCAGTTAGAAATTACTTTGGCAGCTGGTGAAACTCTAGTTTCTGAAAATGAAACAATTACAACAATTGATGTAGATCCAACTATTAACGTAGCTGAAGATGGTAAAATTTGTCCTCAATTAGATGGTTTTAAAATGAGTGAATTTACCAATGATGGTACTACTGTTTCATATGCTTTATATACACCAGAAAATGATAGCCATAAAAATGCTTTAGTTATTTGGAATCATGGTGTTGGTGAAACTGGAACAGATGTTCAAATCGATTTATTAGGAAATGAAGTTACGGCTTTGGCTGGTGATGAATTCCAAAATACAATGGATGGAGCATATGTTTTAGTGCCACAAAGAAGATCATATGATAGTACATCTAATGCTGAAGCTATTTATCAGTTGATTTTAAAAACACTTAGAGAAAATCCTGATATTGATCAAGATAGAATTATTATAGGTGGATGTTCTGCAGGTGGAGCAATGACAATGACCATGATTATTGCGCATCCAGAATTATATGCGGCAGCATATCCAATTTGTCCTGCTACTCAAAGTGCGAATGTGTCTGATGAAACAATTGAATCACTTAAAGATTTACCAATTTGGTTTACTCATGCAAAAAATGATTCAACTGTTGCCATCGCTACTACAACAGAACCTCTTGTAGAAAGATTACGGGCAGCAGGTGCTGAAGTACATACATCAATTTTTGATGATGTGCATGATACAACTGGAAGATTCTCTAATGAAGATGGAACACCATATCAATATGATGGACATTGGTCATGGACTTATTTTGATAATAATGAATGTTATGATGAAAATGGTGTTAACTTATGGCAATGGATGTCAGTACAAACTAAAGCTGATAAAGTAATTGCAAGTGGTTCTCAAAAGGCCTATATTATTGGTGATGATTGGGGGCCTGCAGTAACAAAAACAGTAATTAGTTTAGATAAAGCAATTGATGCTGATTCTGTAGTTGCTGAAAACTTTAAAGTTGTTGAAGAAAAAGAAGCAACAATTAATTGGGGAACTGGTGAAATTGGTATTGCAACTGCAGATCGTAATGTAACTGCAGCTTATACTTCTGATGCCCAAGGAAATAAAGTAACCGGTTCATCTAAATATATTACAATTGAAATGTATGTTTCTCCAAGTGAAGGATCACCATTTATTTATAATTTAAAAACAGGATTTAACTCATGGTGTACACCTTATAAATTAAATGTAAGTTTAGCAAAAGGTGCTACAATGAGTTCAGGTGATGAAGTAGTAACCGATTTAAATATTAAAGCAGATATTGACGTTGCAGGAGATGGAAAGATTTGTCCACAAGGTGAAGTTTTTGAAATGAAGGCTTATACTGCTAAAGATGGTACAACGTATTCATATGCTGATTATACACCAGCCAAAGATGATAAGAAAAATGCTCTTGTTATCTGGTTACATGGTGCAGGTGAAGGTGGAACGGATCCATACATTGATATTTTAGGAAATGAAGTAACATCTTTAGTATCTAAAGAATTCCAAAGCTTATTTGAAGGTGCCTATGTACTAGCACCACAAAGTCCAACTATGTGGATGGATGATGGAACGGGTGCTTATCAAAATGGTGATAAAGGTTCAATGTATGCTGAGAGTTTATTTGAAATGATTGATGCTTATGTAAAAGCTAATGACGATATTGACCCAAATCGTGTTATTATTGGAGGATGTTCTAATGGTGGGTATATGACTATGGAAATGGTTTTAAAACATCCAACATATTTTGCAGCGGCTTTCCCAATCTGCGAAGCATTCCAAGATCAATATATTACAGATGATCAAATTAATGCAATTAAGGATATGCCAATTTGGTTCACATATGCTAAAAATGATGGTACAGTTGATCCGACTTTATGTGTAGAACCAACAGTAGCAAGATTATTAGCTGCTGGGGCTAATAATATTCATGTATCAGTATTTGATGATGTGCATGATACAACTGGAAGATTCTTTAATGAAGATGGTACACCATATCAATATAATGGTCACTGGTCATGGATCTATTTTGATAATAATGAATGTTATGATGAAAATGGTGTAAATGCGTGGCAATGGTTAGCTAAACAAATTAAAACTGCTGCTCCAGTAGAAACCCCAGATCAACCAACAACTCCAGATCAACCAGCGAATTCAGTGAAAACTGGTGATGATGTTAATTTTGCAGGATTAGGAGCTATTATGATGCTAACTCTTGCAGGAATTTATGTATCTCGACGTAAATATAATTAAATTAAAAGAGCTAGATTTGAATTTCTAGCTCTCTTTTTTTGTTTCTAAAAATTTAACTTTGATCTCATAGTTGCCATCAATTCCCGGAATTGCATTTAAATATTTTTTAATTGTACTTTGTGTTTTAGTTGCTGCTTCGCTTAATAAACCATTTTCGATTGCTTCTTCAGCTACTGCTTCTTTTTGTTTTTTAGCAAAGGTAGTATAATCATTGACAGAAATTGGGTTGAATACATTTTTTGTTTCATCATATACTTCAATACTACTCTCGTCAATTTCATTACTTAAAATTTCAATTTCTGGTATTGAAACGGTAATTATATTATTATTAATAGCTACTTCAATTTTATCCATTTTGACACCAGCTTTAAGTTTACCGTCATATGTAATTAAAAAACTTTTTTGAGTTAAAGGAATATCCCAGCCATTAAATGTTAAATTATTAGAAAATTTACCAACTTTAGTATAATTATAGGACATTGTTGCCAATTCTTCGATTTCTTGGAGCTGTTGACTCAGACCAGTTGACGATATCTTTGGTTCACTGCTGCTTGCAAATCGAGTTCCCGCGTAAAAAATCAGTAATGCAACTAGTAGGATTGCAATGATTCCACCAATAGCTTTTTTTGTTTTTCCTAATGTGTCTAATATTTTCATTTTTATCACCTAGGGATATTATAACATAATTCGACAATTATTGAGAAAATAAAAAAGCCCAAAGGCTTTATTATTTAATGATTGTTCCGTATACTTCACGACCACATCCAGCCGCATTTGATTCATCTGTGTCAATATGCATAGCTGTAGCATAATTTTCACTAACACGACAAACAACATCACCGAAAATTAATGAACGTCCTTCAGTTTCGATTTCAACTTTAACGATTTGTTTATCAGTAACTCCAAATTCAACCGCATCAGCAGGAGTCATATGGATATGTCTTTTAGCAGCGATAACGCCACAAGAAATTTCAACTTCACCAGCTGGTCCTACTAGTTTACATCCTGCAGTTCCTTCGATATCTCCAGATTCTCTGATAGCAGCCTGTAATCCCAAAGCACGAGCATCAGTTAATGATAACTCAACTTGAGTAGCTTTACGAGTTGGTCCTAAAACAGACATTTTTTGTTCACCCTTAGCTCCAACTACAGTAACTTTTTCTTCACATGCAAATTGTCCAGGTTGAGAAAGATTTTTCTTATTAGTTAATTGATACCCTTTTCCAAATAATGTTTCTAAGTCAGCGTCAGATAAATGAATGTGTCTTGCTGAAGTTTCAACGATAATTTTTTTAGTCATAGTCATTCTCCTTTTTCCTTATTCTATATTACTCCTTTTATCGCTATTTTCAAGGAAATAGCGATAAAATAGAAAAAATTTTAAATTTTTTTAAAAAGATTTTAGATAGAAATTTATTAAAATAGTAAAAATAAATTATTATAAATGCTAAAAAATAATCATTTTAGTACTAAAATGGCTGTTTTACGGGGTTAAACTAGGAATTATTTTTGTTTTTTTAGGATTTTTCTAAAAAATTCACATATCTTTACACATTTATCGAAATAGTGTATTATGGGGCTACATAAAAAGGGGGAACCTATATGAACGAGAAAAAAAATCTAGGATTATACGATAAATCATTTGAACATGACAACTGTGGGATTGGTGCAGTTGTAAACATTAAGGGAGTTAAAACGCATATTACGGTAAGTAATGCATTAAAAATTGTTGAACAATTAGAGCATCGTGCTGGTAAGGATGCTGCAGGTGAGACGGGTGATGGTGTCGGAATTTTAACGCAAGTACCATATAGTTATTTTAAAAAGACAATTAAAGAATTTCCATTACCGTTAGAAGGTAAATTTGGTGTTGGAATGTTATTTATGCCAAGAGATGAACATTTACGTAATCGAGTTAAAAAAATGCTTGAAACAATCGTAATTAAGGAAGGAATGGAATTTTTAGGATGGCGTGAAGTACCTACTGTTCCTAAAGTATTAGGGCAAAAAGCACTTGATGCGATGCCTTCAATTTGGCAATGTTTCATAAAAAAACCTCATGGAATCAATAAAGGGATCGAGTTTGATCGAATCCTTTATCAAACTCGTAGAATTTTTGAACAAAGCAATTTTGACGATACCTATGTATGTTCTTTTTCATCACGAACAATTGTTTATAAAGGAATGTTCTTGGTTGGACAATTGCGCTCATTTTTTAAAGATCTTCAAGATGATGAATATAAGAGTGCGATTGCGTTAGTCCATTCACGTTTTTCAACTAATACAATGCCTTCTTGGCAACGGGCTCATCCTAATCGTTTTATTGTTCATAATGGGGAAATTAACACAATTAAAGGCAATGCTAATAATATGTTATGTCGCGAAGAAATCATGACAACTAATTTGCTGGATACTAATAAAGTGTACCCAGTCGTTGATATTAACGGTTCAGATTCAGCAATGCTGGACAATACATTAGAATTTCTAGTTATGTCTGGAATGGAATTACCAAGAGCAGTAATGATGTGTATTCCAGAACCTTATGATAATGATAAAAGTATGTCACAGTCAAAGAAAGATTTTTATGAATACAATTCAACTCTAATGGAACCTTGGGATGGTCCAGCTTCAATTTTATTCAGTGATGGAGAAGTTATGGGAGCGGTACTTGATCGAAATGGACTTCGCCCATCTCGTTATTATATTACTCGTGATGATTATTTGATTTTATCATCTGAAGTTGGAGCTTTAGATATTCCTGCTGAAGATATTGTTATTAAAGATCGGTTACGCCCAGGAAAAATGTTATTAGTTGATACAAAAGCTGGTAAGTTAATTGCGGATGATGATTTAAAAGAAAGTTATGCCCATAAACAGCCTTATGGTGAATGGCTTGAAAGTAATTTGATTAAATTAAAAGATATGCGCATTCCTAATGCTCGAGTTGAACGTTATCAAGGGGAACAGCTAACTAAGTTACAGAAAATTTATGGTTATAGTTATGAGGATGTAAATACGTATATAAAAAAATTAGCATTGAATGGTAGTGAAGAAGTAGTTGCAATGGGAAATGATTCACCATTAGCGGTATTATCAATGCAGCATCCCCCATTATTTAATTATTTTAAACAATTATTTGCTCAAGTGACTAACCCTCCAATCGATGCTATTAGGGAAGAAATTATTACTTCAACAGCTTTATGTATTGGAACAGAAGGAAATATTTTAGCTGATAATGAGAAGAACTGTCGCTTGTTGAAAATCGATCATCCAATTTTAAGTAATACTGATTTATTGAAAATCAAGAATATTAAGAAAGATGGTTTTAAAGTAGCAGTATTATCAATGCTTTATTATAAAAATACTTCACTTGAAAAAGCCTTAGATAAATTATTTGTAGAAGCAGATAAGGCTTATCACGAAGGAGCTAATATTTTAATTTTATCGGATCGAGGAGTTGATGAAAATCATGTTCCAATCCCTTCTTTATTAGCAGTTGCAGCAATGAATGAACACTTAGTAAATACTAAAAAAAGAATGTCTGTAGCCTTGATTTTAGAATCTGGAGAGCCACGTGAAGTGCATCATTATGCGACTTTGATTGGATACGGGGCTAGTGCTGTTAATGGATATTTAGCACAAGATACAATTTTTGAACTTGTTGATGAAGGCTTACTAGATAAAGATTACTATGCTGCAATCGAAGATTATAATGACGGTATTTTGCATGGAATTGTTAAAATTGCATCAAAAATGGGAATTTCAACAATTCAATCATATCGGGGTTCACAGAACTTCGAAGCAATCGGTTTAGCTAAAGACTTTGTTGCTAAGTATTTCCCTAAAACAGTAACCAGAATAGAAGGGAAGACAATCAAGGATATTGAAAATGATGTTGATTATCGTCATAGTAAAGTTTATGATCCATTAGGATTAGACGTCGATATTACACTTGATAGTCGTGGTGATCATAAAGAACGTAGTGGAAAAGAAGAACATCTATACAATCCTGCAACAATTCACAAATTACAACTAGCGACACGCAATGGCGATTATAAATTATTTAAAGAATATTCAGCAATGATTGATGAAGAGGGTAAAAATCTAAATCTTCGAGGATTATTACAATTCAAAAAGGGAAAATCAATTCCGCTTGATGAAGTTGAAAGTGTTGATAAAATTGTACAAAGATTTAAAACAGGAGCAATGTCATATGGCTCAATTTCAAAAGAAGCTCATGAAACGATGGCAATTGCTATGAATCGTTTGAAAGGAAAATCTAATAGCGGTGAAGGTGGTGAGGATCCAGAGCGTTTTATTCTTGATGAAAATGGTGATAGTAGATGCTCAGCAATCAAGCAGGTTGCTTCAGGAAGATTTGGAGTGACTTCTCAGTATTTATGTTCAGCAAAAGAAATTCAAATTAAGATGGCTCAAGGAGCTAAACCTGGTGAAGGTGGTCAGTTACCAGCTGGAAAAGTCTATCCATGGGTAGCTAAAACAAGACATAGTACGCCGGGAGTAGGATTGATTTCTCCACCTCCACATCATGATATATATTCAATTGAGGATTTGGCACAATTAATTTATGATTTAAAAAACGCTAATAAGGATGCTAGAATCTCAGTTAAATTAGTCTCAGAAGCTGGTGTCGGTACTGTCGCAGCTGGAGTTGCTAAAGCTGGGGCTGGAGTAATCTTAATTTCTGGATATGATGGTGGAACTGGAGCAGCACCTAGAAACTCTGTATATAATGCAGGATTACCATGGGAATTAGGGTTAGCAGAAGCTCATCAAACACTTATCATGAATGATCTGCGTGGCCGTGTTGTATTGGAGACTGATGGTAAATTAATGACAGGTCGTGATTTAGCAATCGCAACTTTATTAGGGGCTGAGGAATACAGCTTTGCAACTGCACCGCTTGTAACAATGGGATGTGTAATGATGCGAGTATGTAATCTAGATACTTGTCCAGTTGGAGTAGCAACACAAAATCCAATCTTGCGGAAAAGATTTACAGGTAAGCCAGAATATGTTGAAAACTTTATGCGATTTGTAGCTCAAGAATTACGCGAATATATGGCGGAACTAGGGTTTAAAACAATCGACGAAATGGTTGGGCGCAGTGATTTATTAGAAGTTCGTCCAGGTGTTGAAAATGTAGATTTATCTAGAGTGATTAATAATCCATATATTAAAGCTAAAGAAATACGTCATAATCCTAAAAATAATTATGATTTTAAATTAGAAGAAGTAAAAGATACAACAATTTTGTTAAAAGAGTTTAAAAACGCTTTAGAAAACCACCAATCACATGAAATCAATGTTGATATAACGAATATCGATCGAACACTAGGAACATTATTTGGATCAGAAATTACTAAACGCTATCAAGATACATTAGATGATGATACATTCAAAGTAAATTGTTATGGTTCTGGTGGCCAAAGTTTTGGTGCTTTTATTCCTAATGGTTTAACATTGACATTGCATGGTGATAGTAATGATTATTTTGGAAAAGGATTATCAGGAGGAAAATTAGTAGTTGTTCCACCTGAAAATTCAAACTTTAAAGCAGCTGAAAATATTATTATTGGAAATGTTGCTTTGTATGGAGCTACTTCAGGTGAGGCATATATTAATGGGATTGCTGGTGAACGTTTTGCAGTTAGAAATTCAGGAGCTAAAGCTGTTGTAGAAGGTGTCGGAGACCATGGATTAGAATATATGACAGGTGGTTTAGTTGTTGTTCTTGGAGAAACTGGAAGAAATTTTGCAGCCGGTATGTCTGGTGGAATCGCATATGTATACGATCCTAATAATCGTTTGTATTCACGAATTAATAAAGAATTAGTCTCTTATTCATCTGTGACAAGTAAATATGATGAAGAAGAATTAAGGGCCGTTATTCAAAAGCATTATGATCACACTAATTCAGAAGTAGCTAAAGATATTTTAGATAATTTTGGTGAACAAGTATCAATGTTTAAGAAGGTTGTTCCTCACGATTATAGGCATATGATTGAATTAATAAAGTATTATGAAAAGCAAGGTCTAACAAATGAACAAGCTAAAGTTGAAGCATTCAATGAAGCTAGGAAGGGGGTATAACCATGGGTAAACCAACAGGATTTTTAGAAATTGAGCGTCAAGTTAGTAAGGCTGTTGAGCCGAAAAAGAGAATTCAAAATTTTAATGAATTTCATAAGCATTTGAGTAAAGATGATCAAGCCTGCCAAGGAGCCCGCTGTATGGATTGTGGTGTACCGTTTTGTCAATCTGGTCGGGAATTAGAAGGCGCTGTATCTGGCTGTCCATTAAATAATCTGATCCCAGAATGGAACGATCTTATTTATCATAATAACTATAAGCAGGCATTGGCAAGATTATTAAAAACTAATAATTTTCCTGAGTTTACTGCTCGGGTATGTCCTGCCTTGTGTGAAGCAGCATGTACTTGTGGTTTAAATGGCGAACCTGTAACCGTTAAGGAAAATGAATATGGGATTATTGAAGATGCTTATGCAAAAGGTTTGATTAAACCATGTCCACCAACTCATCGTATTGATAAGAAAATTGCAATCGTGGGTTCTGGACCGGCTGGGTTAACTGCAGCCGATCAATTAAATAAACGTGGATACCAAGTTACTGTCTATGAACGGGACGACCGTATAGGTGGATTATTAATGTATGGAATTCCTAATATGAAATTAGAAAAAGAAGTTATTGATTGTCGTGTTGGAATTATGAAGGCTGAAGGTGTTGTTTTTAAAACTAATTGTGGAATTGAAGATGAAAAGCAAGCTAAAGAATTATTAGATAACTATGATCGAGTAATCCTAGCTTGTGGTTCACGGAAGCCCCGTGATATTGATGTACCGGGACGTCAAGGCAGGGGAATTTTAATGGCAGTTGATTACTTGACAGCAATAACAAAATCTTTACTTAATAGTAATTTAAAAGATAAAAATTTTGCTCCAACTAAAGATAAACATGTACTAGTTATTGGTGGTGGTGATACCGGTAATGATTGTGTTGGTAGTGCAATTCGTTTGGGGTGTAAAAGTGTAACGCAGTTAGAAATGATGCCGGAACTTCCTGCTATTAGAAGTGACAATAATCCATGGCCAGAATGGCCGAGAATCAAAAAAACAGATTATGGTCAAGAAGAAAGTATTGCTGTTTTCAATCAAGATCCTCGTATTTATCAAACAACGGTAAAAGAATTTATTCTAGATAAAAATGGTCAGGTAAAAGAAGCAGTAATTGTTTCATTAGAGCCAAAAGAAAATAAAGAAACTAAGCGAGTAGAGATGGTACCTGTTGCTGGCAGTGAACAAACTATTCCTGCAGATTTAGTTTTAATATCTGCTGGATTTATTGGAACTGAAGATCATGTAGCTAGAGCATTTAATGTTACATTGAATCCTCGCGGAAATGTAAAAAGCAATCAGGATTATCAAACAAATATAAAAAAATTATTTGTTGCAGGTGATATGCGTCGAGGACAATCTTTAGTGGTTTGGGCAATTAAAGAAGGTCGCGAAGTTGCTCGAGCAGTTGATTTTGATTTGATGGGTTATAGTAATTTATAAAAAAAGATCATAGCGAATAAGCAGTTGTTTATCCGTTATGACCTTTTTATTTTTTGTTATAAAACTAATGATGGAGCATTGTAAACACGGGCAGCTAGTTCACTATCAAGTAAGTATAATGAGCGAGAATCAGAACCAAATAGATTAAATTTAGTAATTAAATCATTAGCATTGGTTTCTTCTTCACCTTGTTCTTTAACAAACCAATCTAAGAATTGCATTGTACGAAAATCTTTAAGAGAATAGGCAGCATCATAGAGATTATGAATTAAACTAGTAACATATTCTTCATGTTCTAAGCCATAAATTAGAGGATCATTTAATTTAGTATACTCTTTATCAGGTTTATCGATTGCTTCAAGGGTTACTTTAGCATTGTTATTTTGAAGATATTGAACAAATAATATTGCATGGTCTCTTTCTTCTTGTGCTTGGATATTATACCAGTTGGCAAACCCATCTAATCCGTTATCTTTATAGTAATTAGCAAAGTCTAAATAAAGATATGCGGAATAAAATTCTTTGTTAACTTGATCATTTAATAATTCTACAACTTTTTTATCTAACATTTTAATTACCTCCTGTATATAGTATAGACCTATTTTATTTAATTGTTAATAGATTTAACAATTATGTAACATTAGACAATATCATTGTTATTGCTCTGTTCACTACTATTGGGAATACTAGTAGGATTATTAGTTTTACTGTCTAAATTTTTGGTAGCATTTATACAGATAAAGGAGATCAAGATTGTAAGTAAGCAGCTACTTAAGCCGTAGATCCATTTCTTATCATTGTTAATAAAAACCTGATGTTGAGATAGTTTAGACATAATTAAATAAATGATAGCTAGACTAGCAATTAATGCACAAATAATAATACTACAAGTTGCTAAAATTGAAATTCGGTATTTACTGTTTTGATTATTGGCTGTTGTTGGAAAGATACTGCTATCACTGTTTCCAAAAGGATTTGTACTATTATTAGTTGATGAATCATTGTTTCCAAAAGGATTATCACCATCGAGATTATTACTGTTCGTAGATAGTGATGTAACCGCTGAACTATTTGAATTAAGGTTATAATCCAAGATAACTGTACTAATACCGCTAATCAAAGCAGTAATGATCATTATCATGCAAATTAGATTATTTTTCTTTTTTAACATAACTTTCACCTCACAGTAATAGTGTAAGAAAAGATAGTATAGTTAAAATGTTTACAATATGTGAATATATGGCAGGTTTGTAAATCTTTATGTCATTATTTTGTCGGATTAAAGAATCTTAATTATTTGACAAAGGGTTTTTAATTTAAAATGGATAATGGTATAATAGTTCATGAAAGTGGGTGATTTGATGCCGTTAATTTCTGCATTTACATTTAATATAAGTTCAATCCTTAATGTAGGTAGAACTATTATAGATTTAATTCTTGTGTGGTATGTAATTTATTTATTGATTTCTATGATGAAGCAAAATATGCGTACAATGCAATTATTTAAGGGAGTTTTATTGATCCTAATTTTAAAAATGTTTACAAGTTTATTAAGACTAAGTGCAATGGATTATTTAGTTGATACAATTCTTACTTGGGGTGTGGTTGCAATTATTATTGTATTTCAGCCAGAGATTCGAGGTTTGTTGGAAAAAATCGGACGAACTAAATTAGAATTAAAGCATGATAATCTTAGCGATGATGAAAAAGAACGATTAATGGATGAGCTGGTTGGAGCAATTACTAAATTATCTGAGGATCAAACTGGTGCATTAATAACCTTTGAACGAAGACAGTCGTTAATAGATTATATTAATACCGGAACAAAGATTAATGCTGATATTAAAGCAGAGTTATTTACGACGATTTTTTGGGAAGGAACTCCTCTTCATGATGGAGCAACGATCATTAAAGGGGATCGGGTTGTCTGTGCGGCCGCCTTTTATCCACCCACCAATCAGGAATTAAGTCCACTATATGGAGCTAGACATCGTGCAGCCTTAGGTATTAGCGAGATAACTGATTCGCTTACAGTTGTAGTATCTGAAGAAACAGGAACGATTTCTTTTGCCACAGATGGTAAACTTCGAAAAATTCCTCGAAAAGAGTTGCGAGCAAGTTTGGTTAATGAACTAGATTGGTTCAATACTCAAGAAAAGGATGGTGAGTAAGATGTCAAAAAAAGAAAATCCTAAAAATCCAATAAAAAAAGATTCAACTACTGATTTCTTTTTAAACTTCATTACTCGTCAGAAATCAGAACAGAAAGATGAAGAAAAAACAACTACTTCTAAAGTAGTTGATGATACTGTAAAAGTGAGAGATAAAGCATTTGAATTATTCTATCACATGATCAATTCTTTAAATATATTTTTAGATCGTATGTTGCAATCAAATCTTTCAATGAAAGTTTTATCGTTTGTTATGGCTGTCGTTTTACTCTTTACAATTACCGGTGGAATTGATAATATCTTTTCAACCCCTAATGGCGGGGATTATCTGTATGATGTGAAAATTGATACTGAAGGGTTACAAAGTGACTACGATGTAGTAGGATTACCGGAAACAGTAAATGTTGCTTTAGTCGGACCTTCTTTAGATATTTACTCAACAAAGATATCTAAGAAATATAAAGTAGTTGCTGATTTCTCTACTCTTGGGGAAGGTGAACATACAATTGAATTGCAGGGAAAAGATTTTCCTAGTGATTTGCAGGTAATGATCGTACCACAGACTGTTACTGTTAAAATCACACAAAAGGTTACAAAGACTTTTGAGCTGGGATACAAATTTAGTAATGAAGATAGCATGGATTCTAAATATTCAGTATCAGTTGAATCAATGGAACACCATGAAGTTGAAGTTCGAGGTTCACAAGACAATATTGATAAAATTAATTCTGTTAAAGCAGTGATTGATTTAAAAGGAAAAAATAATGATTTTGAACAAAATGCTAAGATATACGCATATGATCGTAGTGGTAAAAAGGTTGATGTGGAAATTATTCCAAATACGGTCAAGGTAGATTGTATGGTTTCTTCTTATAGTAAAGAAGTTTCCATTGTCCCTCAATATACAGGGCAATTAGCTAGTGGATATGGTTTTGAGAGTATTAAACTTAAACAGGAAAAAGTAACTATATATGGTAAAGAAGAATTGTTGAATAGTATTAATAGTGTTGGGGTTGTAATTGATTTATCGGGATTAAGTGGCGATAAAAGTTATTCTAAATTGCCGCTTACTGGTATAGAGAATATTAATAAGTTAGATTTTAATACTGTTGATGCATCTGTGCGAGTATCACCATCAACAAAACGAATAATAACTGATATTCCAATCAACATTGTTAATAATAATGGTGGATATCAAGTTAATTTTGCTGAAGGACAGGACAAAGCTTCAGTCGAAGTAGATGGTGTGGCAGCAATCTTAGATGCACTGACGATCAATGATTTCAATATTTCAATTGATTTGGCAAACTTGAAGGCGGGGACGAATACTGTTAAAGTAGATTTAAAAATAGATAAAGGATATTTAACGGGGAAATTAGTTTCTCCAGAAAGAATTACGATTACCTTAAGAAAATAGGAGGAAAAATTAACGATGGGTAAGTATTTTGGAACAGATGGATTTAGAGGGGAAGCAAATGTTGACTTAACAGTTGAACATGCTTATAAAGTAGGGCGCTATCTTGGATGGTACTACTCTCAAAATGGTAAAGCAAAAGTTGTGATTGGGAAAGACACAAGAAGAAGTTCATATATGTTTGAATATGCACTAGTTTCAGGGTTAACAGCTAGTGGTGCTGATGTTTATTTATTACACGTAACAACAACACCTTCAGTATCATATGTTGTAACAAGTGAAGAGTTTGATTGTGGAATCATGATTTCTGCTTCTCATAATCCTTATTATGATAACGGAATCAAAATCTTAGATGGTAATGGTCATAAAATGGATGCTGGAGTAGAAAATTTAATCGAGCAGTACATTGATGGTTTAATTGATGAATTACCATATGCAACCAAAGATGAAATTGGGTGTGCTTTAGATTATTCAATCGGTCGTAATCGTTATATTGGATATCTGATGTCGATTCCCACTAGGGCATTTAGAAATTATCGTGTAGGTTTAGACTGTGCCAACGGTGCTAGTAGTGCGATTGCTAAAAGTGTTTTTGATGCTCTAGGAGCTAAGACTTATGTAATTAACAGTGATCCTGATGGGTTAAATATCAATACTAATTGTGGTTCAACCCATATTGAAGTCTTACAACAGTACGTAAAGGAAAACGCACTAGATATTGGTTTTGCTTATGATGGAGATGCTGATCGCTGTATTTGCGTTGATGAATTTGGACGAGTTGTAGATGGGGATCTAATTTTATACGTTTGTGGTAAATATTTAAAAGATCACGGAGAACTTGCTAATGATACTGTTGTTACAACAATCATGTCAAATCTTGGTTTATATAAAGCATTTGATAAAGAAGGTATTAAATATGAAAAAACCGCTGTTGGCGATAAGTATGTAAATGAAAATATGGTTAAAAATGGTCATGTTTTAGGTGGTGAACAATCTGGACATATTATTTTCTCTAAACATGCCACTACAGGTGATGGGATTTTAACATCTTTAAAAGTAATGGAAGCTGTTATTGAAAGTAAACGAACTATCGCGCAATTAATTGAACCTGTTACTATTTATCCTCAATTAATGAAAAACGTTCCTGTAAGAGATAAAAAAGAAGCACAGGAAGATCCTGATGTAAGAGCGGTTATTGCTGAAGTTGAAACTGATTTAGGTGAGAATGGTCGTGTTTTAGTTCGTGAAAGTGGAACTGAACCGGTTGTTAGAGTAATGGTTGAAGCAGATACTGATGAAAAATGTCTTATTAATGTAAATAAAATTGTTGATAAGATGAAGGAAAAAGGATTTGTAATCAAAAGATAAAATAACATAATGTCACACAATATTGCCATATAATATGGCAATATTTCATATATATTAAAAGTGAGGTGAAATACATGCAATTTAGAATAAATATTATTGATGATGAAAAAAATTTAAATGATTTAGTAAGAACCTATTTAGAAAAAGAAGGATATATTGTTTATTCTTTCTATACATATGATGAAGCTTTAATGCATAAGGATGATGATGTTCATTTATGGTTGATTGATATTATGTTGGATCGTGCTAGTGGATTTGAATTATTTAATGAGATTAAGGCTAGTCGCCCTAAAATGCCAATTATTTTTATGTCTGCACGAGATCAGGAATTTGATCGGATTATTGGATTAGAAAAAGGTTCTGATGATTATATAACCAAACCTTTTAATATTAAAGAAGTGATTTTAAGAATTAATAATTTAATTAAACGTTCATATGATGATCCATCAAAAATTAAGATGGATGGATATGATATTGATTTAGAAAAACGGCGCGTATTTAATGGTGGAGAAGAAGTAATTCTAACAACGAAAGAATATGATTTATTAGTTTATTTTATTACTAATAAAGGCTTAGCTATCTCTCGGGAACAGGTTTTGAATAAAGTATGGGACGAAAACTATTATGGTAGCGACCGGGTAGTTGATGATACTTTAAGACGTTTAAGAAAAAAAATGCCAGAGATTAATGTACGCACGATCTATGGTTTTGGCTATCGTTTAGACTAATGTTAAATAAGTTTTCTTTGCAGCGACAGTTAAGCAGATTTTCTTTACAAAAGCAGTTAATTATTATCTTTTCATTATTAGCGATGCTTGTTATATTGATTTTAGTACCGTTGATCAATAAAAATCTTAATGCTCTAATAGATGAAGAGATGTTTAAAACGCTAGATACTTCACAGAGCGCATATATTGATTTTGATTATTCACCAATCGCTAAATCAAGTGATAAACAAATTTATCATATGACTTATGATAAAAATACTAACTATTTATTTCCACCATCTAATCTAACTCGTGATAAAGTTTTAGCGTTATATCCAGTATTTGCTGATAAACTTAATGAGATGCTAAAAGGAAATAAAGATAAGATCCAGGCTAAAGGGACACTTGATGGCGATACTCTTTATTTTCAAATAACTAAAAAAGATAGTGATTCTTATATCATTTCATTAGTATACAGTGATTACTCTGCTAGTTTGATTTCATCAATTAGGCAACAAATAATAAATATTTTATATGTATCATTTGCTGTTATTGGCGCAATTATTTTTATTTGGGTTAGTGGCTTAATTAAACCATTAAAATTAATTAGAAATTATATAGAAGACATACGTAAAGATAAACAAAGTGAATTAAAGATTGATCGTGGCGATGAAATTGGTTTTGTTTCAGATGAACTTGTTGCGATGAAAGAAGAAATAGATAAACAAAGCAAGATCAAAGAAGAAATGATTCATAATATTTCCCATGATTTAAAGACACCGATTGCTTTAATTAAATCATATTCACAAAGCGTTAAAGACGATATTTATCCATATGGTGATAAAAATTCATCAATGGATATAATTATTGAAAATGCAGAACGTTTAGACGGTAAAGTTAAAAGTTTATTATATTTGAATAGATTAGATTTTATTAGTGGTGAAAATTCTGATAGTGAAGTTGATATGCATGAATTAATTGAACATATTGTTATCCAATTACAAGGAATGCATCCTGAAATTGAAATTGAAACAGATTTAGCTTTCGTTTCATTTAAAGGTGATGAAGAATGTTGGCGTATTTGTGTGGAAAATATAGTTGATAATGCTTACCGATATGTTGATAAAAAAATAAAAATTATTTTAAAAAATGATTATTTAGAAATATATAATGATGGTGAGCCAATCGATAATGATAACATTGAGGCTCTATTCCAACCGTATGAAAAAGGAACAAAAGGTCAATTTGGTTTAGGTCTATCAATCGTACATAAGACATGTACTATGTATGGGTATAATGTAACGGCGGTTAATCAGGAAACTGGAGTAAGCTTTATTATTGAAAAGAAATATAATTAACAATCCAAGGCTATACCTTGGATTTTATTTACGTTATAATAAGTGATAATAAGTGGGTGATTAAATGTTAGACAAAAAAATTGAGTTCTTTATAGCGACTGTTGAAACAGGTTCTTTTTCTGGTGCTGCAAGAAAGTTAATGCTGTCACAATCGGCAGTTAGTCAACAAATAAATTTATTAGAAGAAGAGTTAGCTGTTAAATTATTTGATCGCTCTAATTATCGCCCTAGATTAACTAGAGCCGGTGAGTTCTATTTTAAAAAATGTCAGGAACTTGTTGCTATTTATGAAAAAATGAATCATGAGGTTAAATTGATTGATTCCTATAGTATTCGTATTGGGATAACTGGCCCATTTGAAAATCATCATATTCCTTTTTTAGTTAAATTATTTAAAGAAAAGTACCCACAGATAGAAATAACAATTATAAAAGGTAGTTTTCAAAGTTGTAAAGAATGGTTAAATAATAATCAGATTGATGTTGCTTTTGCTATTGAAAATGATTTTATTAATGAACCTAAAATTACCTATGAAGTTTTACTGCAGCATCAAATATGTGCAATTTGCAGTTATGAGCATCCATGGGCTAAGTTAACTAAGATAGCAGCGCAGAATCTTATCAATCAACCGCTAATTTGTTTATCAAGAAAGTTTGGGGAAGGCTTTTATCATGATTTTGTAGAAGCTTTTAATAAAGATAAGATTGAGCCAAATATTATAAAGGAAGTAGATACTCTTGATGAGTTGATTTTATCAGTTAAGCTTAATGAAGGAATTGGTCTAACTTCACGTGAAGTTGTTAATGAGGAAGAAGTAGCGATTTTAGATATTATTAATTCGCATCATCATGCAAACTATGTTATTGGTTATGCTAGGGATATAAATAATCAATTTATTTTTGATTTTGTTGCGCTGGCGAAAAGATATTTTAATAAAACTCTATAAGTAATTCTTATAAAGTTTATAAGATTATAGCTACTATTTTTTATAATTATCTAGCTCTATAATATTAATATATAGATGGAGGAAGATAAGATGTCAAAAGTAATAGTAACAGGTGTAGATGGTAATTTTGGAGGCTATGTAGCGAGAAATATTACTCAGTTAAAAGAAAAAGAAGATTTGATTTTTACTTGTCCATTTGAAGAAGGACTAAAGGAATTTAAAGATACTGGCATTGATTGTCGAGTAGCAAATTTTAATCATCCAGATGAACAGTTAGTTGAAGCCTTCAAAGGTGGCGATACAATTTTAATAATTTCAGCACCATTTGTTGGAGCAAAGCGTCAAGCAGCACATAAAAATGCAATTGATGCGGCAATTAAAGCAGGGGTAAAAAAAGTTGTTTATACATCATTAGTAAATGCTCGTGATGTAGAAAATCCTAGTATTGAAAAAATCGATCATGCATGGACTGAAGAATATATCGAAAGTACTGAATTAGATTATATTTTCCTTAGAAATTCACAATATGCTGAAGCAATGATAACTAGTTATTTAACATCTAATGGTAACTTATTGAGTTGTCAAGGAGATGGAAAGATGGCATATATCTCACGTTTGGATTGTGCGATGGCAGCGATGTATGCACTAACAAAAGATGATATGCATAAGCAAGTTTTAAATATTAATGGTCCTGAATTATTGACTTTACATGAATTTGCGGCAATTGGAAATAGAGAAACAGGAATGGATGTAAAAGTTGTCGATGTTAGTGAAGAGGAGGTATATGCTGGATTTGATGCTATTGGGGTACCACGTACTACTGATGGAACATTTAAAGATGGCTCACCAGCTCCTTATTCAAGTGATGGAATGGTAACTTTTGCAAGAGCAATCCGAATTGGTAAAATGGATAATTTTACTGATGATTTTGAAAAATTAACTGGTGTAAAACCACGTACAGTGGCTTATATGTTTGCCAATAACAGTGAATATGGTGTCGGAGCAAGAAATTCTACAGATGACTAATTATTAGCTTATTAATTGGTAGTGATATTATTGAGAAATCAATAATATTACTATCAATTTTTATTTGATAGAATATGTCAAATAAAATACCAAGATTATTTAAGAATTTATTTAAAGAAATAGAATTATTTTATGCTATGATAAAATTATGGAGGCGGAAAAATGAAATTATTATTTAAACAGCGCTTTTTTTCATGGCTAGATAGTTATGATATTTATGATGAAATGGGAAATACAGTATACACTGTAAAAGGTGAATTAAGCTGGGGACATAAATTACAGATATATAATGCTGATGGTTTACCTGTTGGTACAATCAAAGAAGAAGTTTTCACTTTTTTACCTAAATTTGCGATGTACCTTAATGATGAATATATTGGTCAAATAAAAAAAGAACTAACATTATTTAAACCATCATTCATTTTAGATTATAATGATTGGAAAATTTCTGGTAATTTTTGGGAATGGGATTATGAAATCATTGATTCTCGTGGTATTGTTATTGGAGATATTAATAAGGAATTATTTAATTTTACGGATACTTATTCTCTAACCATTAGTGATCCACGAAATGCAATCTATGTTTTAATGATTGCTTTAGCTATTGATGCGCAAAAATGTTCAAATAACAGTTAATAAGACACGAGAGTGTCTTGTTTCATCTTATGAAAAATAATTACTAAATTAATGAAGAGGTTTATAATAATAACCGAAGGTGGTAAAAATGGGGAAAGATGAAAACAATTTTGCGCGTGGCAGTATTCCACGACATATTATAAATTTAGCTGGTCCAATGATAGTGGCACAGTTGATCAATGTTTTATATAATGTTATTGATCGTATTTATATTGGAAGAATTCCAGATGTTGCGACATTAGCTATGGGAGGACTAGGGCTATGTTTGCCACTGATTTCTATTATTATTGCTTTTGCTAATCTATTTGGTATGGGCGGTGCTCCACTTTGTTCAATTGCTCGAGGACGTGGTGATATTGAAGAAGCTGAAGAAATAATGGGTAATTCTTTCATGCTATTAATTATTTTTGGGATTGTTTTAACAGTTATTGGTTTGATCTTTAAAGAAGATTTGCTGTGGCTCTTTGGTGCCAGTGAACATACAATCGGTTACGCTAATGATTACATGACTATCTATTTATTAGGGACAGTTTTTGTACTGATTGGTTTAGGTATGAATAGTTTTATTAATAGTCAGGGATTTGCTAAAATCGGAATGATGACTGTTTTGCTGGGAGCAATAGTTAATATTATTTTAGATCCAATTTTTATTTTTGGACTAGATTTAGGGGTTAAAGGAGCTGCTTTTGCAACAGTTATTTCACAATTTATTTCTGCATTATGGACATTACGTTTTCTTACAGGGAAAAAAACAATATTAAAGATAAAAAAACAGTATTTGAGTTTAAAAGTAAAATATGTCACAAAGATTATTTCCCTAGGAATGGCAGGGTTTATGATGGCAATCACTAATTCGATTGTAACAATCGTATGTAATGCGACATTGCAACAATATGGAGGAGATCTTTATATTGCAATTATGACGATCATTAATTCAATTAGAGAGGTTGCTTCTTTGCCGGGGCAAGGAATGGCAAATGCTTGTCAACCAGTATTAGGATTTAACTATGGTGCTAAAGAGTATGCACGGGTTCTTCAAGGAATTAAATTTGTAACTTTAACGGCACTATCAATGATGCTGATAGTTTGGCTGGCAATAACGGTATTTCCTGAATTATTTATTAAGATATTTAGTCATAATCAAGAAATCATTACCCATGGCGTGAGTGCTTTACGTTTGTATTTCTTTGGCTTTTTCATGATGTCATTTCAGATGACAGGACAAGCAGCAGCAGTTGGATTAGGAAAGTCAAAACAAGCTGTTTTCTTTTCAATTTTTAGAAAAGTAATTATTGTTGCCCCACTAACAGTGATCTTGCCAATCTATATTGGCATTGATGGAGTTTTTATTGCAGAAGCAATTAGTAATTTTATTGGTGGTGGTGCCTGTTATATTACTATGTGGTTTACAATTGCGAAAAAATTAAAATCGGGTATTATTAGTGAATAATAGTAAAAGGATTATAAGTGTTATAAATCGCTAATCAATAATATTAGCGATTTTCTTTTTAAATTATGAAAAAATAAATATTGTCAAATAAATGATGATAAAATCATGGTAATTTGGAGGTACTAAAATGAAATTAAAAGAAAATTTTTTATGGGGTGGCGCTACAGCTGCGAATCAATATGAGGGTGGCTATAATGAAGGTGGTCGTGGATTAAGTATTAATGATGTTGAAAAGGGTGCTAAACATGGAGTACCTCGTGAAATTCATGAGTGTATTCATGAAAATACATATTATCCATCACATGTAGCTACAGATTTTTATCATCATTATCAAGAAGATATTAAACTATTTGCCCAAATGGGTTTCAAATGTTTTAGAATGTCGATTTCATGGTCAAGAATTTTCCCACGTGGTGATGAAGAACAACCTAATGAAGAAGGTTTGGCTTTTTATGATAAAGTATTTGATGAGTTATTGAAATATGGAATTGAGCCAGTTGTAACCCTATCACATTATGAAACACCATTGACTTTAGTTAATGAATATGGTTCATGGAGAAGTCGTAAATTAGTTGATTTCTTTGAGCATTATTGTAAGACCGTATTTTCTAGATATAAGGATAAGGTTAAATACTGGATGACTTTTAATGAAATTAATGGCTGTTTAGAGGTGGCTCGTCCTTGGCATCAAGCGGGAATCGTTTATCGTGATGATGAAGATCATTATCAAACAATTCTCCAAGCTAGTCATCATATGTTTGTAGCAAGCGCTAAAGCAGTGATTGCAGGGCATGAAATTAATCCAAATTTTAAGATTGGCTGTATGTTAATTTATCCAACAACATATGCAGCAACTTGTAACCCGGAAGATCAGATTATGATGAGAAATAAGATGCTAAATACTTTCTATTATGGTGATGTTCATGTTCGAGGACGTTATACAAATACATGTACTTCATTATTGCATAAACATGGTGTTGAAATAAAAATGGAGCCTGGAGACGAAGAACTTTTAGCGAAAGGTAAAGTTGATTATATTGGTTTTAGTTATTATTTTTCAGCTGTTGAGGGTAATGATGCTGAAGAAATTGAAGGAAATGTTGTTAAAGGTGGACGTAATCCGTATTTAAAGATGACAGATTGGGGTTGGCAAATTGATCCATTAGGATTAAGAACAGCTTTAAATGAGTTATATGATCGTTATCAATTACCTTTGTTTATTGTAGAAAATGGAATGGGAGCAGTAGATACAGTTGAAGTCGATGGTTCAATTAATGATGCTTACCGTATTGATTATATTAAAGAACATATCAAAGCATTTAAAGATGCAGTTGAGATTGATGAAGTTGATTTAATGGGATATACCCCTTGGGGATGTATTGACTTAGTGGCAGCAAGTACCGGTGAGATGAGAAAACGTTATGGTTTTATCTATGTTGATAAGGATGATGAGGGTAACGGAACCCTTGCACGTAAACCAAAGAAATCATTCTATTGGTATCAAAATGTTATAAAAACAAACGGTGAGGAGCTGTAATGACTTAGGTCGTTACAGTTTTTTGTAGAATGTGTTAAAATATTCTACAAAGGGGAGAGTTTTATGGAAAATTATTGTCGCAAAATGGCCTGGCTCTTATATAATAGAGGGCTAGTCGATAAAGAAAATGTTGAAGATCTGCGCTTTTTGCTCGAACTTATTTTGACACAGGTTATAACGATCATATCAGTCTATATAATTGGTCTATTATTTATGGATGCACTGAGTATCTTGATTATTTGTGCCTGTTTTGTAGCCGGGCGAAAATATCTAGATGGTTATCATGCCGATACTTTTAGAAATTGTTATTTACTGACGATGTTAAACTTTATTTTTTGTATTTTTATGAGTAGGATAGTAGCATATGTTGAAATATTTTATTTTATAGGAATAGGAATATCATTATATTTATTATTTAAATATAGATATAAAAAAATAATTATTTTTAATTTATTCTATATATTGATAATAGTATTATTTAATACAGGTATAGTTTATCAAATCAATATGGTTAATTATTTTGTAATAGTATTGATGAGAGTGATAAGAGGGGAGGAATTAAAATGATCTCTATTGGGATAATCGATGATGAACAAGTATATTTAGATAAAATTAAAGATATTTTAATCACAAATTTTGATGACATTAGAGTCTATTCGTATAATTCTGCGAGTAAAATAGATAATGATCTAGATTTTATATTACTTGATATTGATATGCCCGATACAGATGGAATTATTTTTTCAAAACAACATCGTAATTACAGAATTGTATTTGTGACTAATTATGATACTCGGATCAAGGAAGCTTTTGGACCTAATGTATATGGATATGTATCAAAAGGAAATCTTGAAGAAGAATTAGTAGAGAAAGTTAAAGAAGTGATTGAGGTAATCAAATGTGATTATTATGTTACGTTTAAGGTAAATGGAATAGATATAAATATTAGGGTTGACGATATAATTTACTGTCAGTATTTAGGTAATCATATTGTTTCAATAGTCTATCATGATAAAAAAATTAATATTAATAATAGTTCTTTGAAGAAAGTAAAAGAGGTTTTGAATGAATATTTTATAGAAATAAGCCAGGATATAATAATAAATAAACATCGAATTATTAATTTTGAAGATAGATATGTGTATCTAGATGGAATCAACAGTAAATTTGAAGTAAGTGTAAGAAAAAGAAAGTTAGTGAGAAAAAGTTTTTACGAGACATTTAGATGATAGAAGTTATTAGTGAATATTTTTATTGTTTAATTTATGTTATCGCACTTACATTTACTGCGAGTTATCTATTAGAGGAAAAGGTTAAATTTAAAAGAGTAGTTATAATGGCACCGCTATATGCAATTGTAAATTATCTTGTAGCAGGGGCTACTAGTAATAATTTTTGGGAATACATGATTGTGAATTCTATTATCATAGTCATAGATTTTTGCTATATTTGTATTTTATTTAAAAAAACAAATGTAATATTCTATGTTTCTTTATTCCAGTTATTTTATATATTTACTGTTAATTCTCTAATCCATGTTATTAATATTATTATTGGATTTAACCGTGAGGTTACATTATCATTTAGTATTCAAAGGCTTATCATGGTTTTTTTAATAAATATATTAACAGTTATTTTTATTGTTGTTTTGGATAAATTAAAGATTATTCCCACTCAGAAAGTAATAAATCGTCAAGTAAAATTATTTATCATGCTCGATATATTAGTTTATTATGCGATGGTAATTATATATAATATTGGTGTAGTAAGATTGGTTAATTTAATTACAGTATTAGTGTTGATTCTATTATTTTTGTGGATAATGTTTTTAAAAATATTGTCTATGTATGTTGAAACAACAATCAGAAATGAAGAATTGATAATGGAGGATATATCTAATAAATATATAAGTAAGTATCTTGATTTTTATAATCAGGAAAGTGATAATTTAAGAAAATTAAAGCATGACCTAAAGAATCATCAACTTGTATTAGAAAGTCTAGATAAAAAGAATCAATATACTCAATATATTGATGAAGTATTTAAGGGAATTGGTCAAGTAACATATATTGAAAGTGGTAATATTTATATTGATGCTTGTTTATATGCTAAACAACAAGAATATCCTGAGATAATTTTTGATTTTGATATAAGTGTTGCGGGTTTGGTATTTAATGAAAAAGATTTAACATCATTAATATTTAATTTAATTGACAATGCATGTAACGAAGCATTAAAACACAATAAGTTAGTATCAGTGATGATTAGATATACTAATAATTTATTAATCATTAGAATTAAGAACACTTGCCCGATTAAGCCTAATTTTAGTACGGATAAAGGTGAAGGGCATGGGTATGGATTAAAAATAATTAAAAATATTGTTAATAAATATCATGGTGATTTGTTTATCGATTATCATGATGATCAAGTAATATTTAATATTAAAATAAACACTTAAGGAGGTATTTTTAACATATGAGGAGGTGTAAAAAAACATTATCTCGATTTATGTTATATTTTAGAAGTGAGGAGGATATGTAGATGAAAAATATGATTAAAAAAGTTATTAAAAAAAGAATAGAAAAAGTAAAACTTAATGGTTATAATTGTTCACCTTGTGATTATTATAGACCAAAAAAACCAAGTAAATAATAGTACAAACTTTTGGGAGAGGGTAAATGTACTAAATAGTAATATTTATTAATGGCATAGCCAAAGCAAAAATTTATATAACTAAGATTCAATATAATCAATTTCTATAAAGATAGAATCGTCGTACATATACATTAAATGGGATAAAGCGTATATAATAAAAAGTGATTTTTATTATTACTGAGGGTTGTTAGCATGGCTTTTTTATTATAGAGACGAGATTTTGAACCTTTGTTTAGTAAATTATGTTATAAAATAGCTGGATTAATAATATGTTCGATTAAAAAGAGATATTAATTATTTAATATCTCTTTTTAGCGTGTGCCGGGCATGGCTGGCATGAATTCAGTTAGAGATAAACCAACCGCAGGTAGTTACCGTCAAGCGTAGAAAACCACAACCTGTTGACAGTAATGACATGGGTGAAGGAAGTAATGTGATGTAGCGATTCTTTTGAACATGTGAACAGGAACTTAATGAGGCTAAATGGTGGATAAGGTTGTGCTACAAACCAAAGTCCAAATGGTATATGTAAGACTAAGACAGTAAATCAAGACATTGTGAAAGAATTAGGATTCATGCTCTACTTCGAGAGGCTTTATGGACGAGGAAGTCTAGTAAACTTTAAAATCAATGATAGTATCCTCGGTAGAAAAAGGTTTATCGTAAGAAGTTAGATGAAGTCATAGTAGGTAGAGATACTGGAGGACTAAAACGTTTATAGAGTGCAAATTTAGTAATGAAGACATCTTTAAATGTGCTAATATAGAATTAGGGCGGTATAGTAGGATGAATGTCAAATGTCATAAACTTTATTATATTACCGAAAATATTAGGTATTAAGAAAGGGAAAGACCTGGATTGGTACATCGCCTAAATTACTATCTTAAGAGTTTGTAATTTGATATAAATGTAGAGCTGTATACTAGACCTGCACGTACAGTTCAATGGGTGGGGCAATAAATTATTTTATTCCTTTAACCTATTACTGATTATTTAGAAAATAAAAAATATTTAAATTGTTGATGAGCCAGGGAATAAGTTAAAAATAATATAGTATTATTAGCCATGTTAGGATATCCTGATATGGTTTTTTATGCTATAATAGTACTATTTTATATAGTATTAATCAAAAGTTCATTAATAGTTAATAATAAATAAATATACTTAGGTCGTATAAAATAAAATTAGGGAGCAAATATGAAAGAAAAGTTCTATCGCTTTATGCAAGGAAGGTATGGCATTGATCAATTAAATAGTTTTTTAATGATTGTCTGTGTCATTTGTTTTATCGTAAATATGTTTATTGGCAGTATTGTTTTAACTTTTATTGCTTATGGAACATGGCTATTTGTAATATTTAGAATGTTTAGTAAAAATATTTATGCACGTAATCGAGAAAATGACAAATATTTAAATTTCTTTAGTCCACTTAGTCGGTGGTTAAAACTAAAATTGATGAGTAAACAAGATCCAAGTAACAAATATTTTAGCTGTCCTAAATGTAAGCAGATGGTTAGAGTGCCAAAAGGACATGGAACTGTTGTAGTAACTTGTCCCAATTGTCAAAACAAGTTTGAAAAGAGAACATAAAGATGTTTGGCTACGTTGTTATCAATAAACCAGAATTAAAATTTAAAGAATTTGATGTTTATCAGTCATATTACTGCGGATTATGCAAAACTCTTAAGGAAAAGTATGGTAGCCGGGCTCAAATCTCTTTGAATTTTGATTTGAATTTTATTAGTATCTTATTGAGTGGCTTGTATGAACCGGAAACTAAGATAGGGGAATCACGATGTGTTATGCACCCTTTAAGTAAGCATACGACTCGTTACAATGAATGTGTTGATTATGCCGCTAAAATGACGATTGTTTTAACATATTTTAAATGTGAAGATGATTGGTTAGATGAGCGTAAGATTAGTAAACAGGCATATAAAAGGTTGTTAAGAAAAGCATATCAAGAAATTAAGGAAGAATATCCAGATAAGTTGGCACATATCGAAACTTGTTTACATTGTATTAATGACTATGAAAGTCAAGGAATTACAAATCTTGATGAGATTTCTAAATATTTTGGTGAAGTAATGGGTGAAATATGTGCTTATAAAGATGATGAATGGCATGATGAATTATATGAATTTGGATTTTATTTAGGGAAGTTTATTTATTTTATTGATGCTTATGAAGATATTGAACAAGATTTAAAAAAGGGAACATATAATCCGTTTAAAGAATTATATCAAACGGATCAGTTTGAGGATAAATGCAAAGATATTTTAGAATTAATGATATCTGAAGCAACCATGGCTTTTGAAAGATTGCCAATTATTGAAAATGCCGCAATTATAAGAAATATCTTGTATGGTGGGGTATGGAATAAGTATGAATTAGTTAGACAAAAACGATTGGAAGGTAGGAAATAATGAACCCGTATCAAATATTAGGAATATCATCTGATGCAACTGATGATGAAGTAAAAAAAGCATATCGTACGTTGAGTAAAAAATATCATCCGGATGCGAATATTAATAATCCTAATCAAGCTGCGTATACCGAAAAGTTTAAAGAGGTGCAGACAGCTTATAAAACAATCATGGATGATCGTAAGCGTGGTTTTACAAATCGAACTTATGGCAATACCCAAGGTGCGGGGTATAATGGACAATCACAATCTAGCTATCAGTATAATGGTAATGATCAAGCTGCTTTTAATGAGGCTGCTGGATTTATTAATGCTCGAAGATTTCAAGAAGCACTTAATATTTTGGAACAAATTAAGACTCGTAATGCAATGTGGTTTTATTATAGTGCTGTAGCAATGAATGGAATTGGTAATAACATTACAGCAGTTGAATATGCGCAGACGGCTGCCCAAATGGAACCTGGAAACTTGCAATATCTATTATTTTTACAGCAGTTAAAAGGTGGTCAAAGACAGTACCAGACAGGGCAGCAGACTTATGGTTCGCCTTTTGGCAGTACAATGCAGTGCTGTTATAGTATTATGTTACTTAATTGTATGATGAATTGTTGTTGTGGTGGCCGGATGTGCTAGAAGGAGATATGATTAATGAGTAAAGTAATTGGAATTGACTTAGGTACAACAAATAGTTGTATGGCTTACATGGAAGATGGTAAAGGGATTATTATCCCGAATGCAGAGGGAAATAAAACAACCCCTAGTGTTGTTGCTTTCACTAATGATGGAAAACGGTTAGTTGGTGAAAATGCTAAACGTCAAGCTGTTACTAATCCGCTAAATACAGTAGCATCAATTAAACGTGAAATGGGAACTGCATATCGTAAAAATATTAATGGTAAAGACTATAGCCCTCAAGAGATTTCAGCAATGATTTTACAAAAGCTAAAAATTGATGCTGAGGCTTATTTACATGAACCAGTAACAGAGGCAGTCATTACAGTTCCTGCTTATTTTAATGATGCCCAACGTCAAGCAACTAAGGATGCGGGGCGAATTGCTGGTTTAAATGTTAAACGGATTATTAATGAGCCAACAGCAGCAGCCTTAGCTTATGGCTTAGAAAATAGCTATGGACAAAAAATCATGGTATTTGATTTAGGCGGTGGAACATTTGATGTTTCTATTATCGAAATTGGAAATGGAGTAATTGAAGTTTTATCAACATCTGGAGATAATCATTTAGGTGGTGATGATTTCAATGAAATTATAGCTAAGTATATTGTTGATGAATTTAGAAGAATTGAAGGCATTGATTTAAGTCATGATCAAGTAGCAATGCAAAGAATTAACGAAGCTGGTGAAAAAGCTAAAATAGAATTATCTACAATGATTACGACTATTGTGAATCTTCCTTTCATTACTAATACTAGTAGTGGACCAAAAAATTTAGAGGTTGAAATTAGTCGAGCTAAATTTAATGAATTGACAAAAGGCTTAGTTGATCGGGTTGTTATTCCAATGCAAAATGCTTTAAACGATGCACGTTTAACACCACAAGAATTAAATAAAATTATTTTAGTTGGAGGTTCTTCAAGAATTCCGGCTGTTCAAGATAAGATTAAAGAAATTACTGGCAAGGAAGCAAGTAAATCATTAAATCCAGATGAATGTGTAGCCCAAGGAGCTAGTATTCAGGGTGGTAAGTTGTCTGGTGATATAGCAGCTACTGGAAATTTTGATGTTCTATTACTTGATGTTACACCATTGACTTTATCAATTGAAACGATGGGTGGTGTGGCAACGCCATTGATTGAGCGTAATACTACAGTTCCAACGAGTCATAGCCAAATTTTTACAACTTCTGCTAACTTCCAAACTCAGGTAGAAATTAATGTTCTTCAAGGGGAACGTCCATTAGCCAAAGATAATAAAAGTTTAGGAAAATTTAAACTAAAGAAAATTAAACGGGCAATGCGTGGGGTACCCCAAATTGAAGTTACTTTTGATATTGATGCTAACGGAATCGTTAATGTATCAGCTAAAGATTTAGCGAGTGGAAATATGCAAAGTATTACTATTGAAAATACTTCGAATATGTCTGATGATGATATCGAAAGAGCTATTCATGAAGCTAAACAGTATGAACAGCAAGATGCTGTTACTAAAGAGCGTTTAGTTTTTAAAAATGAAGTTGAAAATTTGATTCTTACGGTTGAAGCAGCTTTATCTAAAAATGGTAAACAAATTGATAAAGCAATGAAATCAAATATTAAAAACGAACTTGCAAGCTTTAAAAAGTTAACTAAAAAAGTTGATTTTGAAACATGTGATCAGATTCAGTTTGATGAAATCAAAACAGCAAAACTTAATTTGGAAACAGTTGCAGCATCATTGTTATCAATGCAATAATCCTTGGTTATAACCAAGGATTTTTTAGGAGGAAAATATGATAGACGAGATTTTAGCTTACAATCGGGCATTTGTGACTAATAAAGGATATAAGCCTTATACGACGAGTAAATATCCTGATCGCAAATTAGCGATTGTTACTTGTATGGATACCCGTTTGATTGAATTATTACCAGCGGCTCTAGGAATAAAAAACGGAGATGCAAAAATCATAAAAAATGCTGGTGGAGTTATTGTTCACCCTTTCGGTAGTGCGGTACGAAGTTTATTGATTGCTATTTATGAATTGAATGTTGAGGAAATCATGATTATCGGACATACTGATTGTGGAGTAGGAAGTATCGATATAGAGGCAATGTTAAAGAAGATGGAAAAGCGTGGAATCAGTGAAACGGTTATTAGGGATCTTGGATATTGTGGAATTGATTTTAATAAATGGCTGGGCGGTTTTGATGATGTTGAGATATCTGTTAAAGAAAGTGTTAGTTTGTTAAGACGACATCCTCTGTTGCCTAAAAATATTGAGATTCATGGACTAGTGATGGATTCAAGGACGGGCGCTTTAAGTTTAGTGGAAAAAAATTGATTTTTTTTGTTTAAAGAGCATCATGAGATTCTAGTTTTGTTACTAGAATCTTTTAATTATGTAAAGAAATACGGTATAATGGAAAAGTAGAAATATCTTAACTTAATATATCTTGTCTTGTTAACTATTTCACTTGACAATGAGTATGATTTGTGGGATATTTTATCTAATGTACGAGAACTTTGAAATTAAGTAAATGGGGAATAGTTAAATGAATGATATTATTGAAGAAATTCAAAAGTTAAAAAAAGAAAAAAATGCTGTCATTTTGGCACATTATTATGTTGATGGTGCAATCCAGGATATTGCAGATTATTTAGGTGATTCTTACTATTTATCAAAAATTGCTGTTGATTGTCCACAAGATGTAATTGTTTTTGCTGGAGTTGAATTTATGGGTGAAAGTGCTAAATTATTAAGCCCAAATAAGACAGTTTTAATGCCTGATAAGGATGCTGATTGTCCAATGGCTCATATGGTTGATGAATATTTTATTGCCCGTCTTCGTAAAGAGTATGAAGATCTATGTGTTGTATGCTATATTAACTCAACTGCTGAAATTAAAACAATGTCAGATGTTTGTGTAACATCATCAAATGCTAAGAGAATCGTTGAAGCTCTACCAAATAAAAATATTTTATTTATTCCAGATCAAAATCTAGGAAAACATATTGCTGAATTAGTACCAAGCAAGAATTTCTTATTCTGTAATGGATATTGCCCAACGCATTATCGGATTACACCAGAAGATATTTTAACAGCTAAAGAAAAACATCCGGGGGTACCTGTATTGATTCATCCTGAATGTAAACCAGAATGTGTAGAGTTGGCAGATTATGCTGGCAGCACTTCGGGAATTATTGATTATGCAACAAATGATCAGGAACATGATGAGTTCATTGTTGTCACTGAAATAGGCGTGATTCATGAAATGGAAAAACGTAATCCTGGAAAGAAATTCTATCCAGCAACTGATAAATTAGTATGTCCAAATATGAAGAAAAACACGCTTGAAAAAGTACGTGATTGTCTAAAGAATAATACTAATCAAGTAGAGCTTGATGAAGAGTTTATGGAAAAAGCTAAGAAACCATTGGAAAGAATGCATGAATTAGCAAAATAAGAAGGTGTAAATAATGAATAATAATTATGACGTAATCATTGTTGGAACAGGAGCTGCAGGGTTATTTGCAGGGTTATGTTTACCTGCTGATTTAAAAGTTTTAATGATTACTAAAGATAAAGTTGAAAATAGTGATTCTTATCTAGCTCAAGGAGGAATCTGTACTTTAAAGAGTGCTGATGATTTTGATGCGTTTTATCAAGATACTTTAAAAGCCGGTCGTAACGAAAACAATCCTGAATCAGTTAAAATCATGATTCAGCAGGCACCTCAAATTATGAAAGATTTGATGGATTATGGTGTTGAATTTGATCGCGATACTGAAGGAAATTTAGCTTATACACGTGAAGGTGCTCACTCGGAATATCGGATTTTACATCATCAGGATGTTACTGGTAAAGAAATCACTTCTAAATTAATTAAACAAGTTGAAATGCGGAATAATATCACAATGGTAGAAGATGCTACAATGCTGGATATTATTAATCATGATAATATTGCAACAGGAATCGTTATGGAAAATAATGGTGAAATTATTCAAATTAATGCTAAAGTTATTATTCTTGCAACTGGTGGGATTGGTGGATTATTTACCCACTCATCTAATTTTAGACATATCACCGGTGACAGTTTTGCAATTGCCTTAAGAAATAATATTGAACTGGAGAATATTAATTATATACAAATTCATCCAACTACTTTATATACAACTAAACCGGGTAGAAGTTTTTTGATTAGTGAATCGGTTCGTGGTGAGGGGGCCCATTTATTAAATCCTGATATGGAGCGTTTTGTTGATGAATTATTGCCTCGTGATGTTGTAAGTAATGCGATCAAAAAAGAGATGGATAAATATAATGTACCCCATGTTTATTTATCTGTTACACATATGGATCCAAAGCAAATCAAAAGGAGATTTCCTCACATATATGATCAATGTCTTGCTGAGGGTTATGATATGTTTACGGATCCAGTTCCTGTTGTTCCGGCTCAACATTATTTAATGGGAGGAATCAAGAGTGATACTTACGGACAAACTTCAATGAATAATCTTTTTGCAGTTGGAGAGACTGCTTGTAATGGGGTTCATGGCGCTAATCGTCTTGCAAGTAATTCTTTATTAGAGAGTTTAGTTTTTGCTAAACGAGCAGCCAAAGTTATTGCTGATGGTATTGACAAGATTAGCCTTTACGAAAAAGTAGTAGATTTAGATGGCTATGATAAAGAAAAGTTAAAAAAAGAAAATAAAGAAATAATTATGAATGAAATAAAAAGAAAAGATGGTGAATTCTATGATAAATGGTGTAAATCTTAAGGTAAACATTGATGATTACATCTTAAGTGCGTTGAAGGAAGATATCACGAGTGATGATGTTACAACAAATGCAGTAATGCCAGAAGCTAAATTAGGACATGTTGATTTGATTTGTAAACAGGATGGGATCGTTTGTGGTTTAGAGGTATTCGAACGGACTTTTAAATTATTAGATGAAAATTGTAAGTTTACAACAAAATATAAAGATGGTGATGTAATCAAAAATGGTGATTATATCGGTGAAGTAATTGGTGATATTAGAGTTTTATTATCTGGAGAGCGTGTTGCTTTAAATTATTTACAACGAATGAGTGGGATCGCTACTTATACAAGTGAATCAGTAGCAATCTTAAAAGGATCTAAGACAAAATTATTAGATACACGTAAAACTACACCAAACAATCGAATTTTCGAAAAATATGCGGTTAAAATAGGTGGTGGAACTAATCATCGTTATAATTTATCAGATGGAGTATTAATTAAAGATAATCATATTGGAGCAGCTGGAAGCATTGCTAAAGCAGTGGCAATGGCTCGTGATTATGCCCCATTTGTTCGTAAAATTGAAGTTGAAGTTGAAACTTTAGAACAACTTCAAGAAGCACTTGAGGCTAAAGCAGATATCATTATGCTGGATAATATGGATAATGCGACTATGAAGGAAGCAGTGGCAATGATTGGTGATAAAGCTCAGAGTGAATGTTCTGGAAATGTTACTAAAGAGCGCTTAATGGAGATTGCAGAGATTGGGGTTGATTTCGTATCTTCAGGTGCGATTACTTATGCTGCTCCAATTCTAGATTTTTCAATGAAAAATTTACGACCATATTAAATAGATAAAGTTAATTGGGCTGGTTTAAGGAATAATCTTAAATCAGCTTTTTTAGTTAATAAAAATTATTTTATGATTAATTAAAAAAAGTGTAGTTTATTGACTAATTAAAAGGGCATACTTAATCTGGTGATAAAATGGAAAATGAATCATATTGGCAGCATACGATTACGCTGCCTAAATACCCGCAGATAAACAAAAATTGTAACTATGATGTTGTTATTGTTGGCGGTGGGATTAGTGGTGTAAGTTTAGCTTATCGTCTTAATAACAGTAATTTAAAAGTAGCATTATTTGAAAGTGACACACTTGGTAGTAAAACAACTGGGCATACTACAGCTAAGGTTACTTATTTGCATGGTGCTGTTTATGCTGATATTTATCAGGTCTATGGCCGGAGTAAAGCAAAACAGTATTTAGAATCAAATTATGAAGCTTATCAGGATATTAAAAAAATAATTGAAATGGAACAAATCGAGTGTGATTTTAAAGAAAATATTGCTTATGTAGGAGCAAGTGATACAACAAATGCAAAGAAACTTGACTGTCAAATCAGATTATTTAAATCTTGGGGATTTGAGGTTTTAGAAAATCGATTGAAGAATTGTCAGATTTCTATGGGACTTAAACAGCAGGCTATTTTTCATCCATTAAAATACCTAAAAGGATTACTAGCGCAATGTAAGCATATTGACATTTATGAACATTCATTAGTAACAGGCAGCATGCATCAAGATGGATTGGTATGTTTGGAAGTTAATGGGTTTAAAGTTCAGGCAAGACAGGTAGTTTGGATGACTCGCTATCCTCCTAATTTACAACATGGTTATTTTTTTAGAATTATTCAAGAAAAAGAACATGTCATTTTTCAAGAAGGACAGAGTAATGGTAATAGTATTTTAGATTTATCGACTAATTATTCTAAACGATATTTAGATGAACAGCATATTTTAATGATAAAACGAATTGATGATCTTAATCAAGTTTACTGGTATGCCCAAGATGGAAAGCCGTTAAGAAAAATACCTTATATTGGTAAAATGAATGGACAAGAATATGTGGCCTATGCTTATAATAAGTGGGGGATGACGTTAAGTCATGTTGCTAGTAAATTAATTTATGACTTAATTATTAATGATGAAAGTAAATATGCCTCTCTATATCAGCCTAGTTATGGCAATTATTTAAAATCTGGGGCGGATATGCTGAAACTAGTTAAAAATAATTATCATGGGATGATAAAAAATCGTTTAGTTTCTAGTAAAAAATTAAAGTTAAAGAAGCAGCAGGGTAAAGTTATTCGACATCAAGGACGATTATTAGCAGTTTATAAAGATGCTCAGGAACGAATATTTTATTTCTCGCCATATTGTCCGCATTTAAAATGTGTGGTGCAGTATAATGAGATTGATAATACATGGAATTGTCCATGTCATGGTTCTATCTTTGATTGTCATGGAAAACTTGTAAGTGGACCGGCAACTAAAGATTTAAAACAATATTGAAAAAGCATGGAGTTTAATCTTCCATGCTTTTATTACGGATAAAATATTCAGTTAATCTAAGTGGCTGTTTTAAACCGTCAATTAGATTACTAGGATCATTGATTTTAACATGATATTTAATAAAAGGCTCTAAAAATTGTATATAGGCTTCTCTTGTATCTTCAGTGACAGTAATAATGAAATTTTTTTGATCGTTAAAAATTAGTTTAAACTTTATTTCTATTCCGATATCATTAGTTCGCATAAAAGAAACTTTTCTAACTATAATATTTAGTTCTTCAAGATTAGCATAATTACGTTTAGATAAGTAATTCTCTAATTCATTAAGATCATCTTTCATAAAAAATAATTTCATCCGGTCATGAAGATTTAGTTTTTCTTTGTATAACATAAAATTATTATAAAATAAATAGATACTAGAATTACGATAACTATAAACAAAGCCTAGAGTAATTAATAAGGAAATTGGATAAATAATAAAACTAAATGAGTGATCTACTGCTATTCCGTTAGTCACAATTAAATTCTTAACCATCATGGTAATTAAAAAAGGAATAGTAATAAAACAAATTAACTTAAATACTAATTTGATTAAAGAGGGAATTTGATAGCCGCATCTATAAATTGGTTCCATCATCTTCAACATCCTTTTTTCGTTTTAACATATCTTGATAAGAATATACGCAGCCACAATAACTTTGACGATAAAGATGATAGCTGTCAGCAAATCTTACCGATTTTAAATAACCATTATTTTTCTTAAAATCACTAAATAAGAATTTTGTTTTATTTTGAGCAAAACTTGCTCCAATTTCATTGATCCATTGACTATTTTTATGAGGTGAAACACTCAATACAGTTGTCCAATAATCAAAATTGTGTTCACAGCTATATTGAAAGGCATCATTCATCCTTTTTTGATAACAAAGATAACAACGTTTCCCTCCTTCTGGTTCATCTTTGTATCTACTAAGCTTATTTAAATATTCTTTTGGTAAATAAGGTTGTTCAATAACTGTGATATTTTGATGATAATCTTGATTAAACTGTTTAATAAAGCTGAGTAATTCTTGATAACGACGATGATATTCAGCATTTGGATAAATATTAGAATTTGAATAATAAATCGTAATTTCAAAGATATCAGCTAGTTCTCTAATTACATTGCCGCTACAAGGACCACAACAAACATGTAGTAAGAGACGTGGTCGCGTATTTTTTATTTTTGTTAATTCTTCTTTAAATTTTAAGTCATAATTTATTTTCATAAATTGATTATAGCATAGTTTATTCTTGAACGTATAAATAAATTTTATGGTTTAATATATGCAAAACCTTCAGTTTGTTTTTGTGCTAATTCAACAACACCAGCTGGAACGATCGTAATAAATTGATAAATATCAGCAGCAGTGAGGTGATTAGCTGCTAAAGCATTGTTACATGCTGTAAAAGTTACGTGTTTTTTTGATAATGCGGTAAAAATTTTTGCTATTTCATGATCATAATCGAGCTGATAGGCGATAACTGCCTCACTGTTTGCAAGAACTTCGATTTGATAATCGATATTTTGGACTTGATAATAATTGCTCATATTAGTAACATTGCCTAAACAAAGTTGCCATTTTGTTAATTCATCAACATGAAAGATAATTTTCATCATATACTCCTTTAATTAAATTAAACAATTGTATTTACTGGTAGCATCTATAAAATTGTTAGTGATTATTTGGCGCTCTAAATAATATTTAGCTAGTTGTTCGTCATTCATTTGATCTAATTGATCATAGAAATAAAGAATTAATTTTAAATATTGTAGATCATCTGAGTCGAGATGCTCAAGTAATAATGTTTGGGCTTCTAAATATTTATGTTGCTCCATTAGTTCTTTGATTTTTAAATAAATTAAATCGCTTTGAGTATAATTAGACTCACCTTTAATAGTATAACTTACAGTTTCGCTATTAAAAAATAATTTAGCTAAAGCTCTGGCAGCACTTTGAATTTGACGGATAATAAAATCTTCTTTATGATATGAAAACATGTTCTCACTTCCTCTACTTTTAATTCTATCATAATAAAAGAAAAAAATGTAAATCTCTTTAAGATTTACATTATAAACATACTATCACCAAAACTAAAGAAACGATATTTTTCATCGATTGCTTCCTGATAAGCTTTAAAAATAAATTCTTTACTTGCAAAAGCACTGATCAACATTAATAAAGTTGACTTAGGCAAATGAAAGTTGGTAATCAAACAGTCGATTGCTTCATATTTATAACCTGGATAAATAAAGATATCAGTATTTTCATGAACAGATGTAAATTTTCCATATTTTTTCATATTAGCTTCAAGTGTTCTTGTTGAAGTTGTACCAACTGCGATAATTCGTTGACCGTTTTGTTTAGCTTGATTTAATTTGTCAGCAACATCAGGTTCAATCATATAATATTCACTGTGCATATGATGTTCTAGAACATCATCAACTTTTACCGGTCTAAAAGTTCCTAACCCAACATGTAAAGTTACATCAAGGATTTCAATTCCTTTAGCTTTAATTTTTTCAATAATTTCATCAGTAAAATGAAGTCCTGCGGTTGGAGCAGCAGCACTTCCTTCAATTTTAGCATAAACAGTTTGATAACGATTTTGATCATCTAGTTTTTCTTTAATATAAGGTGGAAGTGGCATCGTTCCCAATTGATCTAGGATTTCATAGAAAATTCCTTCATAGATCATCTTGAATACTCGAATTCCTTCTTCTTTAATCTCGACACATTGAGCTTTTAAAAGGCCATCACCAAAAGTAATTATAGTATCAATTTTAACGATCCGAGCATTTCCAACTAAACATTCCCACATATCGTTGCCTTGATCTTTTAATAGTAGGACTTCCACATGACCGTTAGTTTCTTCTTTAATTCCAAATAAACGAGCGGGTATTACTTTAGTATTATTTCTAACTAGGATATCACCAGGTTTTAAATAATCTATAATATCATAAAAATGTTTATGTTCAATTGTCTGCTGATTACGATTTAAGACCATTAAACGTGAAGTATCGCGTTTATCTAATGGGGTTTGGGCAATTAGTTCTTCAGGAAGATTAAAATCAAATTCACTTATTTTCATCTTAAAAAGCCCTCTTATATACGTCATGACCGTACTTATCTAAAAATTCTTCTTTAAAGTCAAGTAAGCGATCTTCTTTAATTGCTTCACGAATATCACTTGCTAACTTCAGTAAAAAGTTAACATTATGAATCGATAGTAATGTTTTACCAAAGATTTCATCACATTTATGTAAATGACGAATGTATGCTCTAGTATAGTTTTTACAAGCATAACAGTCGCATTCAGGGTCTAGAGGTGTAAAATCATATTTAAATTTCTCATTATTAATATTTAAACGTCCCCTGCTTGTCATTATTGCACCGTGGCGAGCTACGCGAGTAGGTAACACACAATCATACATATCGATTCCACGAATGGCACATTCGATTAGATCAATTGGATTGCCAACTCCCATTAAATAACGGGGTTTATCTTCAGGCAACCATTTGATAGTATCATCAACCATTTTATACATTACATCTTTAGGTTCTCCAACACTAGTCCCTCCGATCGAATAACCGGGGAAATCCATCGCGACTAATTCTTTAGCACACTGTTCTCTCAAATCAGGGAATTCACCACCTTGAACAATTCCAAATAAAGCCTGTTTTTCCGTGTTTTTGTGTGCTTCTTTTCCACGTTTTGCCCATCGTAAAGTTCGTTCCATGCTATTTTTCATATATTCGTAGGTACATGGATATGGGGCACATTCATCAAATGACATAATCATATCAGCACCTAGTTTATTTTGAATTTCAATTGCTTTTTCTGGTGATAAAAACAATGAACTTCCATCAATAATACTTTTAAATTTTACGCCTTCTTCTTCGATTTTTCGTGTTTTACCTAGAGAAAAAACTTGGAAACCACCACTATCAGTTAGCATTGGTCCGTTATAATTCATAAATTTATGTAGTCCCCCAGCTTTTTCGACAACATCTTCACCGGGACGTAACCATAGGTGATAAGTATTAGCCAACACCACTTGTGAGTGCATTTCTTTTAACATTTCTGGGGAAATTCCTTTTACGGTAGCTAGCGTACCAACGGGCATAAACATTGGAGTTTCGACATCACCGTGAGGGGTATGTAAAATTCCATAGCGAGCACCCGATTGTTTACAAACGTGTTTTAATTCATAAGTTATTGCTGCCATAATCATCCTCCTTAAAGCAAGCATTATTATAACGCAATCTTGCTCTATTTACAATTTTAGTTTGCAATAATAAAACCCTATAAAATTATAGGGCTAAATAAGATTTAAATGTTGTAAAGCATGGTAAATACCATCTTCTTCAATATCTTTAGTTACATAATAAGCAAGTTTAAATAATTCTGGTTCACCATTTCCCATCACAATCGCATGTTTAACATATCTAAGCATTGCTTCATCGTTAAAACTATCACCAAAAACATAAGCATCATCTTTATCAAGACCAAAGTAATCTAGTAAAAATTGAATTCCTGTAGCTTTAGAGCATCCTAAAGGAACAATTTCTCCAAAGTCTTCTGCTCTAGTAATATATTCAAAATCTTTTGTAATCTCAGACTTAAAAGTTTCAATATCTCCATGTTCATCAAACCAGACAGCTAGTTTATCGAATGACAGGTTAGGGTCATCAAAAGTTGATAAGTTAAAAGTTGGTGTAGCTTCATAGCGCTCTTTGACTCCTTTTAAAAAGGGGTGACGAATATTTTGATCAAAATAAACGGTATTTTTTCCTTCAAGAACACCTTCGACATTAGTTTTTCTAATCAAATCTCGAACTTCAAAACATCTTTCTTGACTCAATGTTTTTGAAAATAACACTTCATCATGATAACGAATATATGTTCCACAACCACAAACATAACCATCAGGATATAATTCCTTGATACACTCATCAATTGATGAAAAAGGTCTGCCTGTATTAATAAAAATCAAATGTCCTTGTTCTTTTGCTTTTTGTAGTCCTTCAACTGTACTTTTAGGGATAGTGTGTGTTGTTTCTGATAAGATTGTGCCATCTATATCAAAAAACATAATTTTATTTGTTGCCATAATTACCTCCATGATAATTGCATTATACAATAACTTACTTTTATCAACAATTGATTATCTAAAATAGAAAAAATATTTAATTAAGCCGCTAATTAAATATTTCTAAAAGTATATTTCTTATATGAAGCAAGAGAATCTTTGAATCTACGTTTACTAATAGGCAACACGGTACCATCTTCAAGAGTTGTACTTTTATTCTCAATATTGATAACATATTTCCAGTGAACTAAGTAAGACTGGTTGATCATATAAAAATCTTCACAGTTAATAATGCTTTCGATATTAGATAGTTTATATTTATTTGTCTTAATAACTCTATCAGTTGTGTGAATATAACAAATATGACCATAACTTTCACAATAAAGAATTTTCTTACATTTAATAGTTGTTAAACCATTTTTATCTTGTAATGATATAACACGATTATCACGATTTGATTTAGAAATTAAATGTTTGATTGGCTGGATCAATCCTGTTTCAAGATTTTCTTTTTTAACGAAATCAAAGGGATGAACACTAAAAGCATTAAAAACAAGATCATATTTATTAGTAATGAAAATAATAGTAGTATCATTATGGTTCTGGAGATAGTTTTGAGCTAATTCAATCCCATTTAATGATGGCATATCAATATCTAAGAACAGCACATCATAATATGTATCCATATGAAGTTTTTGAGGATTATTAAAACAAGTAATAGTAGGGTCAATACCGACACTGTTAAAAATACTTTTTACTTTATATTGAACAATTTGTAAAATTCTTTGATCATCATCAACTAGTGCAATATTATACATAATTATCTCCTTTTAAATGCTCTTACTTATTATACACAATCAATAAAATAGTTGCTGAGGATACTTTAAATTGGCCTAAAAAATTATATTTTGACCGAATTTGTCAAAATATAGCCCGAATTTGTAAAAGTGCGGACAGGGCATTTAAATTATGATAATTTTAATAGCGAGGGGTGAAGATTTTGTTTGAATTCTTAGCAGAGAAGATAACGCAAGTGTTAGAAACAAAAAATATCATTGTAAGAGATCGGGCAATATATAAATATGGGATAGAGACGTGGATTTCTGCATTAGCTAGTATCTTATTATTGTTGGTTGTGGGGATCATCTTTAATTGTATACTAGAGGTAATAATATATGAGGCGGTATTCTTTATTTTAAGAAGATTTACGGGAGGCTATTATTGCACAACACATTTTGAATGCATGAGTCTGTATATTGCAATTTTTACTCTTTATATGGTATTAAGGGAATATTTAAAAGTATCGATTGTTATGGTTTGCATAGCCATCGCAATATCATTAATAATTATTATTAGTCTTTCACCAGTACAATCGAACGATCAACAATTAACTGAATTGGAACAAAGAAAGTATCACCTCTATAGTACCTTGCTATCCATAATTGTAGGTATTTCCTGTATTGTTTTAAGATTTTTAAATATTCCAGTTTATTCAATTCTAACATATTCGTTTTCTTTACTTGCTATCCTAATGCTAGGAGGAAAGGTAGTCAATCGTCGCAGTTGATTGCCTCTCCAAATTAATTTATTTAAATATTTATAAGGGTTAGTTATTACTAACGCTTTTTTTGTTGTTGGTATTAAAGTTAAAGATAATCGTATAGTTTATTAGTAGTGAAAAGAGAGATGATCAAAATATGTATACAATCTTACAAAAAACTACGAATTATCATTGTTTTTTTTATTCAAGCAAGATACAATATGAAAGTATAAAATAATGTAGGGGGAAATAGTATGTACAAGATTGTCAAAAAAGAAGTACTAAATGATGTCGTTGAACTGATGGAAGTTCATGCACCATATGTTGCTAAAAAGTGCGAACCAGGCCAATTTATTATTTTACGCGTTGGTGAAGATGGTGAAAGAATCCCATTAACAATCGCTGATTTTGACCGTGAAAAAGAAACAATTACAATCATTTATCAGATTGTTGGTTATTCAACTAAAGAATTAGCTAAATTAAATGAAGGTGATGAATTGACAGATTTTGTTGGGCCATTAGGAGTTCCAACAGTATTACATGAGGCTAAACATGTAATCGGTGTAGCTGGTGGGGTTGGTAGTGCACCATTATTCCCGCAACTTCGTGAATTAGCAAACCGTGGTGTTGATGTTGATGTAATCATTGGGGGACGTGAAGCTCAATATGTACTATTAGCTGATGAATTTAAAAAGTTCTGTAAAAATGTTTACATTGCAACTGATGATGGTTCATTAGGAACTAAAGGTTTTGTTACTAATGTATTAAGTGATTTAATTGAAAAAGGTGAAAGCTTTGATGAAGTAATTGCGATTGGACCAGTGCCAATGATGAAAGCAGTTGTAAATGTTACTAAACCTAAAAATATAAAAACTTCAGTATCTTTAAATCCAATTATGATCGATGGAACAGGGATGTGTGGATGCTGTCGTGTCAGTGTTGATGGAAAAATTAAATTTGCTTGTGTTGATGGTCCTGATTTTGATGGACTTCAAGTTGATTTTGATGAATTAATGCTGCGACAAAGAATGTTTAAGGAAGAAGAACATACTGTTAGTGAAAATGCTAATCGTATGTGTAATTTAATGGGAGGTGTCAAATAATGCCAAACATGTCATTAACAAAGGTAGTAATGCCAGAACAAGAACCAGATGTAAGAAATAAGAATTTTGAAGAAGTAGCTTTAGGATACACTAAAGAAATGGCAATGGAAGAAGCTACACGGTGTTTAAATTGTAAACATCAGCCATGTAAACAAGGGTGTCCAGTTGGCGTACCAATTCCTGAATTTATTCAAGAAGTAGCTGCTGGAAATATGGAAGAAGCATACAAGATCATCACTAGCGAAAATGCTTTACCAGCTATTTGTGGTCGTGTTTGTCCGCAAGAAAATCAATGTGAAGGTAAATGTGTCCGTGGGATTAAAGGTGAAGCAGTTGGTATTGGGCGACTTGAAAGATTTGTTGCAGATTATCATATGGCTAATGGAAAAGCCCCTGAATTAGATATTAAGAGTAACGGGATTAAAGTTGCAATCATTGGTTCTGGACCAGCCGGAATTACTTGTGCTGGAGAACTTGCCAAAAAAGGTTATGAAGTAACTGTTTTTGAAGCACTTCATAAAACAGGTGGAGTATTATCTTATGGTATCCCTGAATTCCGTTTACCAAAAGCTTTAGTCCAAAAAGAAGTAGATAGTGTTGCTGCTTTAGGTGTTAAATTTGAAACTAATGTTGTAGTTGGGCGTTCAATTACAATTGATGAACTTCAGGAACAAGGATATCAAGGTATTTTCATTGGTAGTGGGGCAGGCTTACCACGTTTTCAAAATATTCCTGGTGAAAACTTAAATGGTGTATATGCAGCAAATGAATTTTTAACACGGGTCAACTTAATGAAAGGTTATGAATTCCCTAATCATCCAACACCAGTTAAAATTACTGATACTGTATGTGTAATTGGGGCTGGTAACGTTTCAATGGACTGTGCTCGTACAGCAAAACGTTTAGGTGCAAAAAATGTTTATATTGTTTATCGCCGTAGTGATAAAGAAATTCCAGCTCGTGCTGAAGAAGTACATCATGCTAAAGAAGAAGGCATTATTTTTAAATTATTAACTAACCCAGTTGAAATTCATGGTGAAGATGGATGGGTCAAATCAATGGAATGTGTTGAAATGGAACTTGGAGAACCTGATGAATCAGGAAGAAGAAGACCAGTTGTTAAAGAAGGATCGAATTTTGTGATTGAAACCGGAACTGTAATTGTTTCAATCGGACAGAGTCCTAATCCGTTGATTCGTCAAACCACACCAGGATTAGAAACTCAAAAATGGGGTGGAATCATCGTTGATGAAGATTCTATGAAAACAAGTAAAGAGGGCGTATATGCTGGTGGTGACGTTGTTACTGGAGCAGCTACAGTAATTCTAGCAATGGGAGCTGGTAAAACAGCTGCTAAAGCAATGGATGAATATCTTGCCAATAAATAATTGAATTCCTAGGTAATCCCTAGGAATTTTTTTTAAATAAAATGGTTTTCTTGTTATAATGGTAAATAGGAGGAGCAAAATATGGAACAAAGTATAACATTTGTGGATGTAGAAACACCTAATTATCAAAATAATAGTATTAGTTCAATTGGTGTTATCAATGTTGATGGTGATGGTGTTGTAACAACTAAATATTTTCTTGTTGATCCCGAGGCACATTTTGACCGTTTCAATATAGAATTAACGGGAATAACCCCAGAAATGGTTGCTGACCAACCAAATTTCAAAGAAGTGTGGTCTGAAATAGAACCATATTTTACAAATAGTTTAGTGGTTGCCCATAATGCTGTTTTTGATTTAAGTGTTATCAGTGCTTGTCTGCAACGTTATGATCTGCCTATCTTCCCTATTTTTTATACATGTACTTATCGAATCAGTCGCGCTTTAAAGATTCCATCCAATAGTTATAAATTAAATGATTTAAGTAGTTATTATCATGTAACCTTGGATAATCATCATAATGCTTTAGCGGATAGTAAAGCATGTATGGAAATATTTTATTATTTATTGAAAGAACCAAATTTGGAAACTTTAGATCAGTATGTTAAATGCTTTGAACCAACCAAAGGAAATAAAGATAATAAAAAATATTTAGAGGTACTGATTGGTCTTTTAACCGGAATTGGATTTGATAACTATTTAAATAAAAAAGAAATTAGTTTTTTAAATAACTGGTTAACTAAGAATCAGCTTCCTTATGAGTATGCTAATATTGTCAAGGAATTAAAAGCTGTTTTGAAAAATGAATATATAACACATTATCAATATTTACATATTCTTAATGAACTCCAATATATGAAAAGTATTAAAGCTAAAAATATACGTTCATTATATGAGTTTATGGCTATTTTGGAAGGGATCAGTTGTGATGAAGTTATTAATGATGATGAAATTATGGAGTTAAATAAGTGGATGAAAGAAAATGAACAATTTAAAGGTACTTATCCCTTCAATCGAATTTTAAATAAATTAGAGAAGATTATCATTGATAAACAAATAAGTACAATAGTTACAGATGAGTTGTTATATTATATCAAAAATTTCTTTAAACCAGAGCTTGATCAAGGTGATTTATTTGATGTCAAGAATAAAGTTATTTGTTTAACCGGTAATTTTTGTTTTGGGGAACGAAGTCAATTAGAAAAACTTATTGTTCTAAAACAAGGAATTATAAGTAAAAGTGTGACAAAAAAAGTTGATTACCTGGTTTTAGGAAGCAAAGGGTCAGCTGGATATAAATATGGGAAGTATGGTGCTAAAACAAATAAGGCTTTGACAATGAAAAGTGAAGGTCATAAGATTGAATTAATTAGTGAAGCCAGATTAATGGAAGTTTTGAAACTTTCTAAATAAATTGATGTGAGGTAGATGATGAAAGTATTGGTGATTTATTGTCATCCCAGCAATAAAAGTTTTACAGCTAGGATGAAAGATGAGTTTATTAGAGGATTGGAAGACGGAGGGCATACTTGTCAGCTTATTGATTTGTATCAAATTAATTTTGATGAAACATTTAGTGAAGAAGAATACTTAAGAGAAGCCTTTTATGATCAAGCCTTAAAAGTGCCTGAGGATGTTCAAGCACATCAAAGACTAATTAATGCAAATGATGCGGTTGTGTTTATTTATCCTGTTTTTTGGACCGAGGCACCGGGAAAACTGGTCGGGTGGTTTCAACGCGTTTGGACTTATGGTTTTGCCTATGGGACTGAGACTAAAATGAAACAGTTAGATAAAGTACTGATGCTTGTCACGATGGGTGGCGACCTAAGTGAAGAAATTCGTCAGCAGCAGGTTGCAGCAATGAAAGTTGTGATGTTAGGAGATCGAATTGGTGAACGTGCCAAAACGAAGGAAATGATCGTGTTTGACCGTATGTCCCGAGATTATCCGGTACGTGAAGTAAATTATTCGAAAAACTTAAAACGTGCCTACTTATTAGGAAAGGAATTTTAGAAGAATGTATAAAGAACGGGTCAAAGAAAATTTAGAAACCACAAGATTACGATTAAGAAAGTTTAAATTAAGTGATAAAGAAGCAGTTTATAAATATGGAAGAGATCCGCGAACTCTAAAATATCTTGAATGGATTGGGGTGACTACTCGTGAGGAAGCTAGAATAAGCATTGAAGAATATTATTTAAGTCGTGCAGGAATTTATGCAATTGCTTTGAAAGAAAATGATTTATGTATTGGAGCGATTGATATTCGTTTAGATGAAGCTAATGATAAAGCTAGTTTTGGGTACTTATTGGATCCCGATTACTGGAATCAAGGATATATGAGTGAGGTATTATCACGAATTTTAAAACACTGTTTTGAAGACATAAGAGTAAACCGGGTTGAAGCAATTCATTATAGATTAAATCCGGCCTCTGGGAAAGTGATGGCAAAATGTGGAATGAAGCAAGAAGGAATAGGAATTCAAGAGCTAAAAATAAAAGGCCTTTATCATGATGTGGTGCATTACGCGATAACTCAAGAAATGTGGCAAAGACGTTGATATCACGTTATTGCAACGCAAAGTTGACAAAAATAATTAAAGTGCAATGGCAAGTTGGTAGTAAAAAAGTAACTGCATAATTATGATTTGGGTGAGGTGATAAAGATGAGTTTAAGTGATAACTTAAGAGCTTTAAGAAAACAAAAGGGGTATTCACAAGAACAATTGGCAGAGCGTTTAAATGTTTCTAGGCAAGCTGTTTCGAAATGGGAAAGTGATAATGGTTATCCAGAGATGGAATCGTTAATTATTTTAAGTGACCTGTTTGAATGTACTATTGATGATTTATTGAAAAATGATTTGACTCAACATAATCCAACAGCCAAACAAGCATATGATAAACATTATAGTCTAATAGCAAAGGCCTATACATTTGGAGTTGTTTCAATCTTGCTGGGGGTATGCGCATATCTATTTGCTGAAATTTATTTTTCGGAAAATACAAAATCTGAGTTTATTGGCGAAATTATTTTCTTGTTTTTTGTTTTAATTGGGGTAATTACATTTGTTTATTTTGGAATGAAAGATAGTCATTTTAAAAATAGTCATTCTGAAATAACAGATTATTATACGGATAGTCAAAGAAGTGAATTTAATCAAACATATTCATTGAGTATCGCAACTGGGGTAGGAGTGATTTTATTTGCAGTTGTTTTACAGATTTTAATAGAGAATTTATATAATGAAAATCTAGCTAATGGTTTATTTATGGTGTTTGTTACTATTGCAGTTGGAATTTTTGTATATTTTGGAACACTAAAAAGTAAGTATGACCAAGTTGATTTAAAAGTTATTAAGCAAGAAAAAAGGAATAAAAAAGTCTCAATATATTGTGGTATCATTATGATGATTGTTACAGCAATTTATCTTGGCTGCTCATTTACTACAAACGCCTGGCATATTTCATGGATTGTTTATCCTATCGGGGGAATTATTTGTGGCATTGTTTGGCTCCTTTTTGAAGCACATGAAGAAGATTAGAAAAATGCTAATCTTTTTTGTTTTGCGCGGATAAATAGCAAAATGTAAATTATTGTATGTAGTTATATTAAGAGGGTCATGTTAAGATTAAAGGGTAGGAGGGGATAATTATGAGCTTAGGAAAACGGATTCAGTCGTATCGAAAACAAAAAGGATTATCACAAGAGCAGCTGGCATCAAGATTAAATATTTCCAGACAAGCCCTATCAAAATGGGAATCTGATATAAATGTCCCCAATATTGATAAGATTATGGATGTAGCAAAAGCTCTAGAAATCACGCTTAATGAATTACTTGGTTTAGAAGAAGATTCAAATGATGAGTATGCTAAGTTGGAAAGTATTTTAAATCAAGTGGTGTTAACTCAAAATAATGAGATTATAAGAAACAAGAAATATTTAAAAATGGGTTTGGTAATTGGGACGGGAATATTTATAATTCTTGCTCTTGTTATGTGGAGTGTTTTAAATGATATTAAAGGAATTAAAAGCACGATTGGAAATAATAATGCAGGTTTAAGTAATCAGATCAATATAATCAATAACCAATTATCATCATTAGAAAATTCTCTTTTTGATCAGCTTCAAGAACAATTACAAGCCCAAGGTTCTTTACTAAGCTCTTTTGAGCTTCAAATTGAGGATATTGATTTTAAAACACAGACAATGAAAGTCAAAATTGATCTAGTTGTTAAGAATTATGAGGATACTAGTAGTGTGGTAGTTGTTTTAGATTATGAGCATTATGATGATCGGTCATATCTATTAACATTAAGTGATGGACATTTTAAGACAAGTGAAGATTTACCTATTGATAATATTTTAAATGCTGCCGTGACAATTGGAACAGATAGTAAACAAGCACAGTTATTAAAAAATGTTGCAGATTATATATTGCCTGAATTGAAACTTAATTATGGTGAAGTTTATGAAATAATCTATCAGCAGGATTCGTTAAACATTACGTTAAACCCAGATGATACTGTAAATTTGAATGAGAGTGGTATATTGTCAAAATATAAAAAAGATAATAAATTAGTAAAATTCGATGGATTTTATTATTTAAATGATCAGAAGCATACTGTTAAAGTTACAACAGATAAGCAAAGAAATATTCTTTTTTCAATTCCTGCTAATGACTTTAAGAATGGTGATAAACTAAAAATAGTAATTAATTTGGTCGATAAAACGGGGATCACTTCTCAAATTGAAAAGAATTTTATTGTAGCAATTATAGATGATTCAGTTAGTCTGTATGAAGAATAAAGCACTAGTATTATATTAGTGCTTTTTATCATGATAAAACTAAATAACATTTAGATATTATAGTGATAATAAAGTTAGAAATTTCTAAAACAATTATTATCATGATAAAAAATACTGTTATTTTGTTTAGAATTCGTGTATAATTGCCATGAAGGAGTGATAACTATGTATAAATATTTGGAACCATATGCAGCAATGATAGAATTTTTAGGGAAGGCTTTAGGCGATAACGTTGAAATTGCGTTACATGATTTAACTTCAAAAGAGCAAGAAATCGTTGCAATTGCTAATAACCATAACTCAGGAAGAGAAGTTGGGGCTAAATTATCAAATTTATCATTACATTATTTAGAAGAAAAACAGTATTTAGATAATGATTATGTAATGAATTACAAGACAACTGGACCAGATGGAAAATTAATGCGTTCAGCAACTTATTTTATTAAAGAGCCTGGTAAGGAAATGCCAGTAGGTATGCTTTGTATCAATGTAAATATTTCTGATTTAGAATATTTAACATCGACGATTAAAAAAATCTTAGGTATTAAAGATGAAAAAGATATTGAGTTTAAGATGGATAATCCAGTTGAAATTTTATCTTCACCGTTAGATGAAATGATTGATCTTTATATTAAAGAATGTTTAGAGAAAATGGGTTTCCCAAGTTATTTCTTAGCAGAACGTTTGAATGTTGATGAAAAGATCAAGGTTGTTAAATACTTACAAGAAAAAGGTACTTTTAAAGTAAAAGGAGCTATTGTTTTAGTAGCTGAAAAATTGGCAGTTTCTGAACCTACAGTATATCGTTATTTAAAAAAGATGGAAAAATAGGAGAGTAAAATGAAAGAATTAGTATATGTAAGTGGTCATAAAAACCCTGATACCGATTCAATCTGTTCGGCAATTGGATATGCTTATTTATTAAAAGCAATTGACCGTTATAATGCCGTACCAGTAAGATTGGGTGAGGTAAGTCGGGAGACTGAGTATGTTTTAAAAAGATTTAATTTAGAAATACCAACTTTATTAAAAACTGTTAAGCAAAAAGTAGAAGATTTAAACTATGATAAAGTAACTGTATTTTCAAAAGAATTAACATTAAAGACTGCATGGTCTTTAATGAAACAACAGAACTTAAAATCAGCACCAATCTTAGATGATCATGGGCAATTACTAGGATTATTATCAACTTCTAATATTGTTGAAGGGTATATGGAAAAATGGGATAGTAGTTTATTAAAAGATGCGCATACACCAATTGAAAATGTAATTGATACATTAGAGGCATCAGTAATTTATTTAAACCATAATTTAAAAACAATCGAAGGTGATCTTCATATTGCAGCAATGCGTGGTGAAGAAGCTAGTAAACGTGTTAGACCAGGAGATATTGTAATTATTGGTGGTGATCGTGATGATGCTGTTAATTCAATGATTGATGCTGAGGTTTCATTGATTATTTTAACTGGGTCTTTGGGTGTTGAAGCTGAAGTACTAAATAAATTAAAAGAAAAGGGAATCAGTGTTATTTCAACTTCTTTTAATACATATTTAACTTCACAACAAATTATTCAGGCAATTCCGGTAGAATATATCATGCAAAAGGGAGATTTAAAATTATTCTCAACAGATGATACATTAGATCATGTAAAAGAGGTCATGAGTGAAACAAGATATCGTAGTTATCCAGTTCTTGATCTAAATAATCGTTGCGTTGGAAGTATTTCTCGTTTTGCTTTATTAAAAGGATTAAGAAAGAAAGTTATTTTAGTTGATCATAATGAGCGTGGTCAATCAATTCCTGGAATTGAAGAAGCTGATATTTTAGAAATTGTTGACCATCATCGTGTTGCCGATATTCAAACGATCGGACCATTATTATTTAGGGGTGAACCATTAGGATCAACGGCAACGATCGTAACAAAGATTTTTGATGAAAATGATGTAGAAATTCCTCAATCTATTGCTGGGGCTTTATTAGGAGCAATTATTTCAGATACATTATTATTCAAATCACCAACATGTACACCTGTAGACACTAAGGCTGCTCGTAAATTAGCTAAGATCGCTGGGGTTGATATTGAAGAATTTGCTATGGAGATGTTTAAAGCAGGAACTTCATTAGTTGGTAAAACAGTTGAAGAAATCTTTAATCAAGATTTCAAAAAATTCCCATTTGAACAAGGAACTGTTGGTGTTGGACAAGTTAATTCAATGGATATTGAAGGATTTATGCCATATAAAGCAGATATGCTTGACTATATGGACAAATTTGCAGAAGACAACCGTTTAGATTTTACTTTATTATTATTAACAGATATTATTAATGCTAATAGTGAAATCTTTGTTGCTGGGCCTAAACCATATTTGGTTGAAGAAGCATTTAATATTAAATTAAATGATCATCAAGCGACATTAAAAGGGGTAATTTCTCGAAAAAAACAAGTTGTTCCAGCAATCACAGCAGTAATGAGTAAATAAGATGAGATTAGATAAATTTTTGAAAGTATCGAGAATTATTAAGCGTCGTACTTTATCAAAGGAAATTAGTGAAAGTTCACGGGTAAAAGTTAATGGTAAAGTCGCTAAACCAAGCACAAAACTTAAAGTTGGTGATGAAATCGAAATTGAATTTGGACGTAGTCGTCTGACTGTTAAGGTTAAAGAACTTCGCGAACATGTCTTAAAAGAAGATAGTACGATGTTATATGAAATAATTAATGAAGAACGAATTGAGCGAGATTTAAATTAGAAACCATTATTGGTTTCTTTTTTATAAAATGATATATTTTTATTATATTGGTTGACTTTTACTCATTAGAAAAGTTATCATAATATATGGCGATAGGATTGTTACTATTAGATTAGGCAAGACCAAATTGGAGAAATACGAATAACGTGTAGCTATATGCAGTTGTTTTCGTATAAATTTCAATTTGGTCTTTTATATTTTATTTAATAGGATTAATTATATTATCGCTGTTCTATACGGAAAAGGAGGATAAGATGAAAGGATTAAAAAAATTATTTTCAGCTATGCTGGTGCTGACAATGCTTTTTGGGACGATTGCAAATGTTGGTATGGCAAAGATTTATGCAGCTGAAGAAGGAATGAAGCGGGTGTTTTCTATTGATGCCGGGAGAAAATACTTTTCAGAAGAACAACTTTTACAAATTATTGATAAAGCTTATTTAAATGGTTACACAGATGTTCAAATTTTGTTAGGGAATGATGCATTACGTTTTTTCCTAGATGATATGTCAATTACTGTTGATGGTAAGACATATGCAAGTGAAGCGGTGAAAAAAGCAATTACAGCAGGAAATGATCATTATTATAAAGATCCAAACGGTAATGCTTTAAATGAGACTGAAATGAATCGGATTGTTGCTTATGCTAAAGAAAGAGGATTACACATTATTCCAGTTATTAATAGTCCTGGTCATATGGATTCTATTTTAGTTGCAATGGAAGAATTAGGGATGAAAAATGTACGTTATAGTTATAATGGAAAAGAATCAGAACGTACAGTTAATATCGAAAGTGATGAAGCTATTGCATTCACTAAAGAGTTAGTAAAAAAATATGTTACCTATTTTGCAAATGCAAATGTATCTGAAATTTTCAATTTTGGTGCTGATGAATATGCCAATGATGTGTTCAGTAATCCAGGATGGGGAGAATTACAAAAAATTGGTTTATATGATGAATTTGTTGTTTATGCTAACGATTTAGCAAAAATCATTAAAGATGCAGGAATGAAGCCAATGTGTTTTAATGATGGTATCTACTATAATAAAAAAGATAGTTCTGGAACATTTGATCAAGATATTATCATTTCATACTGGACTGCTGGCTGGTGGGGATTCAATGTCGCTAAAGCTGAATATCTTGTAAATAAAGGTCATAAGATCTTAAATACTAATGATGCATGGTATTGGGTATTAGGAAATATTGATACCGGAGGATATAACTACAATAGTACTGTAAACAATATTAACAATAAAAAATTTACTGATGTAACAGGTGCTTCAAATGAATTACCAATTATTGGAAGTATGCAATGTGTATGGTGCGATACTCCTAGCAAAGAGCATGATATGGATAGAATTATAAAGTTAATGGATCTTTATTCACAAAAACATACAGATTATTTGATTCGTCCTGCAGATTTTACAAAAGTTGATGAAGCAATTGCTAAGATTCCTGAAGATCTAAGCATTTATACAACTGAGTCAGTAGAAAAGCTTAATACAGCAATTGATAATATTGATCGTAGCATCCGAGTTACAGAACAAAGTATTGTTGATGGGTATGCAGCCGCTATTGAACAGGCAATTATCGATCTAACATTAAAAGATGCAGATTATTCAAAAGTTGACGAAGCAATTGCAAAAGCTGAGGCTTTAAATAAAGATGAGTATACAGATTTTTCAAAAGTTGATGCTGCTGTTAAAGCTGTTAAACGGGGCTTAGATATCACGAAACAAAAAGATGTTGATGCGATGGCAGCTGCTATTAATGAGGCTCTTGCGGCATTAGAAAAGAAAGAGGCAGTAACACCAGATAAACCAAATTCAGAAAAAGTAGATTCACCAAAAACAGGTGATACAACAAATACAATGGTTTGGTTAAGTTTTGCGGCAATGAGTATTTTAGCTAGCACATTAGTTTTAAAAAAACGTAAAACATATTAATAGACGATAAAAATAAATAGTTATAGTCATTGATTCATAATAAGAAGTCTAATTTTATTAAAGTTAGGCTTCTTTTATATTGCAGTTAAATATTAGCAGTGCACAAAGAAAGCCTTTACATTTATAATGATATAGTATAAACTTTATTTATACCAATGAATTATAATCATTCTATTAAATGGAGGGAACTATGAAGAGAGTAATTAGAGAAATTAAAAAAGCTGGTTCGATTGCAATTATTATAGCAATGCTGTTAAGTTTCGTACCGACAGGAATTTTTGCCTTAAATGAGTCCAATTATAAAGAACCATTGGTATTTGCGGATTTTGAAGGTAATGATTCAAATGTTGACGGATCAAACAATGCGGCGGTTAGTTTTATTGAGGGATTTGCAACAGGAACGGGAAAATTAGTAGCTAAACTAGAGCTTGCCAATAGTGGTGATCCTAGTATTAGTGAACGTAGTTTGGTAATAACAAAAGAGACATCAGTCGATGTTTCAAACTACAAGTATTTAACTTTTTGGATCAAAGACAATGGAACGAATAGTGCTAAAGTCCATTTAATTGATGCCAGTGGTAATGCTACTAGTGGCAACTGGACAGGGAATGTAACGGCGGGTAAATGGAGTCAATTATCTGTATCTTTAGATCAATTTAAAAATATTGATTTAAGTAAGATTACTGGTGTTGTTATCGGTGAATGGAATAAAGGTAGTTATTTAATTGATGATGTTCAATTTACAGATGTCTTGGCTAAAGATTTAAAATTAAGTGCAAGTAAAAACACAGGTACATATAATGATAGTTTTGAAGTTACCCTTACGGCTGGAGAAGGACAATCAATCTATTATACAGTTGATGGAAGTCAGCCAACTATTAGCAGTACTAAATATAGCAATAGTCTTACAATCGATGAGTCTATGACTTTAAAGGCAATTGTAGTCGATAATCAAAATATTAGTGAAGTTTATGAATTTGATTATATTATTGATCATCAAGATAATCGGATTTATACACCTGTAGTTGTTCAAACATTTGAAGACCAAAATAATTTTAGTGCAGCTAATGGGGCATCGGGAACAATTGTTACAAATGAAAAACATAGTGGTGAACAAAGTCTAAAATATGTAAAAACTAAGAGTGAAGCCGCTAGTACTAGTAAAGGAAGTATAAAAATTGATTTTAATCATGCTGTTAATGCGGCAGATTTAAAATATTTAATTTTCTATACCAAAGATACCCAAGGAAGTAACACCCTTCAAGTATCATTGATTGATACTGATGGAAAGGAGTCAGATTTTGGATGGCGAAGTCCAAGTACAACAAAGGATAAATGGGTCCAATATTGTATCAAAGTATCTGATTTTAATAAGATCGATAAAACTAAAATAGCGGGAATTAGAATTGGTGAATGGAACGCAGGAACATATTATCTAGATGATATTTATTTTGATAATTATTTATATTCGGGATTGCCAAGTTTAGTACCGACTAAACCGGAAGCCAATATAAGCGATGGTTATATTTTTAAAGATAGGTTAGCAGTAACTTTAAAAAATGATAACAATGCACCAATGTATTATACAATGGATGGAAGTACCCCAAATGTTGATAGTACTAAATATAGCGGTGAAATAGAATTATCTAAAACAACAACACTCAAAACAGTTAGTTTTGATAATGGAAAATATAGTGAAGTAGTGGAATTAGCATATATAAAAGATACAAATATCCCTAGTGATGTTAAAGCTGATAAAGTAGCAGGAAAGTATACAAAACCAATTAAAGTAACATTAAGTAATGAAGATAATCTTGCTATTTATTATACGATTGATGGGTCGACTCCTTCAAAAACAAGTTCTAAATATACAACGCCAATTTCTATAGGTGAAACTACCGTGCTTAAGGCGGTAACTTATCAAGGTGATAGTGCTGGAAATGTAATGACATTTAAATATCAATACCCAACAGTGCCATCCGAAGTTACAGCGAGCATTCCGGAAACTAAATTTACTAGTAGTAAGACGGTTGAATTAATTAGTGATATTGATGCGAATATTTATTATACAACAGATGGCAGTGTTCCAAGTCTGACTTCATCACGCTATGATCAGCCTCTTACAATTAGTAAATCAATGACAGTTAAAGCAATTGCTGAACGAGATGGTAAAACAAGTGCAGTAACAACATTAGATTATATTATTGCGCCAGTAGCTGTTCAAGCTGACAAACCAGCGGGAACTTATGATGGTTCAGTAGTGGTGGAATTTAGAGTTCCAAATAATGATCAAGTAGAAATTTATTATACAACAGATGGCAGCGTTCCAACAGTGGCATCAAATCATTATACTCAACCGCTACGGGTTAGTGAAAATACAACTTTTACTGTTGGAGCAACATATAAAAATAGTAATGATATTGGTGTGGTTACAAATCACACATATATAATTAATCCGATTACTGAAGCTAAGGCCCCAGTGATTACGCCAGGTAGTGGTACTTATGGTCAAAGGCAGTTAGTGTCAATGAGCAGCGATACTCAGGATAGTAAGATTTATTATACAGTGGATGGCTCAATACCTTCTAGGGACAGTATGGAGTTTAAGGAACCGTTTTATGTTAAACAAGATACTGTGGTCAAAGCAATTACAGTAACAAAAAATGGTATTAGTGAGATAACTGTAAATGAAATTAAAGTTAATCAAGAAGCTTCAAATTTCTTAAAAACAGATGGAAAAGTAATTCGTAATAATTATGGTGCTGGAAAAAAAATTCAATTAAAAGGAACTAATGTTGGTGGCTGGCTCGTTATGGAAGAATGGCAATGTCCAACTAGCGCACCAGATCAAAAAACAATGCTGGAAACATTTACAAAACGTTTTGGTGAAGCAAAAGCTTGGGAGTTAATTAATACTTATCAAGATAATTGGTTTACAGAAGCTGATTTTATAACTTTAAAAGAAGAAGGAGTAAATTGTCTTAGATTACCAATCACTTATTTTGAGATGGCTAATTTAGACGGAACGCTTAAAGAGACTGCATTTGATCGTTTAGATTGGTTTATAGAAGAAGCAGCTAAACATGGAATCTATACATTGATTGATATGCATGGTGCATTTGGCTCACAAAATGGTAAAGATCATTCCGGTGATATTACTTATCCTGATCAAGGTGATTTTTTTGGAAAAGAAGAAAATATTCAAAAAACAATTAAATTGTGGGAAGCAATTGCAGCTCGTTACAATGGAAATGAGTGGGTTGCTGGTTATGATTTATTAAATGAACCAGGTGGAGCATTAGGTACTGAACAGTTTGAAGTGTATGATCGTATTTATAAGGCAGTAAGAGCAATTGATCAAGATCATATCATTCAAATTCAAGCAATTTGGGAACCAACGCACCTACCAGCTCCAACATTATATGGCTGGGAAAATGTTGTTTATCAATATCATTTCTATGGATGGGATGATATTAATAATTTAGAATATCAAAAAGCTTTTATTAATAGTAAAATAAAATATGTAAATGAAGATACTAATTATAATGTACCGGTTTTTGTTGGTGAGTTCACTTTCTTTACAAATATGGATAGTTGGGAATATGGTTTAAGTGTTTTTGATGAACAAGGCTGGTCATATACAAGTTGGACATATAAGGTTGCTGGAGCAAATAGCAGCTGGGGAATGTACACAATGCCTAAAAATGACAGTACCAATGTGAATATTAATACTGATGATTTTGAAACAGTTAAAGCAAAATGGTCAAATTTTGACTTTACGAGAAATACTAGTATTGCTGATGTATTAAGTAAACATTTTAAAATAGTAAGTAGTGATTTGATTGCTCCGGTAATAGAAGGTAATGATGCGGCTGTTATGGTTGGTGTAAAAGCAACAGTAAGTGAAATCCTCGACTTATTTATTAAGGATGATCAAGATGGTGTGATTGATATTGCGAAAGCAGATATTACAACTGATTTTGATTGTAGTAAAGCAGGGGTATATACAGTAACAGTAGAAGCTAGTGATAAAGCAGGTAATATAAGTGAAGCAGCTTTTACAATTACGGTTAAAGAAGAAACAGTTATTGATCCTGATGTGGTTGAAAAACCAGATTCATCAAAATCAGAAGTTTCAGTAAATAAGCCGGTCAAAACAGGGGATAATGAAAATATTATTGGTGATTTAATGATTTTAGGATTATCAATGATAGCAGGTGTTATCTTATTGAAAAGAAGAAAAGAAATTTAATTAGAGGTAGTAACGAGATAAATTCTCGTTACTATTTTTGATATAATGCATGGTTATGTATTTAAAGAAACGTTATAATAAATATATGGCACAATGAGGAGGCAATTTATGCGAATATTAAAACGAATATCATTACTATTATTATCATTAGTAATGATAATATCTTTGAGTGGCTGTACAGCAGATACTAACAACAAAGATGAACGAGCGAGTTTTGATCGATTTATTGAAAGACAATTTATTGAAACAATGGAAAGTGATTATACAACTGCGCATGTTTTTTTAGAACATCCTGAGAATTTTGATGTTGATATTTCAAAGTTAACAGTAAATCTAGGGGTGCGATTAGATGAAGAAAGCATGAGAAATCAGGAGAAGAAAGATGCTGATTCGTGGGCGGAGTTTAAGAAGTTCGAGCGTTCAAAACTAACTAAAGAACAGCAGGATACTTATGATATTTATGAATTTCAAAATAATCTAGCTCGTGAAATGAGCGATGATAAATTTGATTATTATCAACAATTGTTTGAGAGTATTTCTGGAATACATTATCAGATTCCTACTATGTTAGCTGACTGGTCGCTTAGAAATGAACAAGACGTAAAGGATATTATTAGTTTAGTGAATGATGTCTTACCATATTTACAAGGAGCTATTGACTATACCAAAGAACAGGCAAAACGTGATTTGCTAATGATAGATGTTGATGCGGTTAGAGAGTATTGTGATAATGTGATTAAAAGTGGTGAAAATAGTTTAATTTTATCTGATATAAATAAAAATATAGATACTTTAAATTTAGAAGAGAGTGTTGGCAATGCATATAAAGAGCAATTAAAAACAGCTTTTAATTCTTCTTTTATTCCTGCTTATCAAGCTGTTAAAGATTTAATGGATGAAGTAAGTCTAACCGGCAATAATGAAGAAGGATTAGTCAAGTTTAAAAATGGAAAAGAATATTATGAACTGTTATTGCAAAATGCCGTTGGTTCTGATAAATCAGTAATGGAAATAAAAGAATTAATGGAAGACAGTTTAGACAAACATATTTCCAAGCTTCAGGAGAATGTGATTAAAAATGCTAGTGTTAGAGAATTTCTTACTAGTGGTGGTGAAATACCAACTACAAAGTATACTAGTTATGATGAAATTCTAGATGATATTAGTGCTCAACTGTTTGAAGATTTTCCTAGTGTTAGTAGTTTATCTTATAATATTAGGGATATTAATGAAGAAATAGCATCTTCTTCTGGCGTCGCAGCATATTTTAATATTCCGCCTTTGGATGGTAACGGTATAAAACAATTACGGGTCAATCCATCGACTGGTGAGGTATCAGATCTTGATACTTTTTCAACAGTAGCCCATGAAGGTTATCCGGGACATATGTATCAGTATGCATATATGTATGAAAATATTCAATCCCCATATCAAAAGGCTTTAGCTAATTCAAGTGCTTATACAGAAGGATATGCGGTATATGCCCAATTTTATGCATATAAATATCTAACAGGCATTGATAAAAATGTATTAGAAGCGCTTAAGGAAAATGAATTAGCAAGTTATGATATAATGATTCTTTGTGATATTGGAATTCATTATGAGGGATGGTCACTTGATGATTTTAGTGACTTTATCTCTGAAAAGGGTATTAATCTAGAGGAGGACAGTTTAAAAACTCAATATAAACAATTGCAAGCTAATCCGGCTGCGTTTGAGCCATATTATGTTGGTTATGAAGAATTTATGCTTTTAAAAGAAACAGCTCAAAATAAATTGGGTGATAAGTTCAATGATAAGAAATTTCATGAGGCAATTTTAAAGAGTGGAAATGCACCTTTTACAGTTGTTGAAAGAAATGTAGCAGCTTATATTAAGAGTGCTAAATAAAAGATTTTATATGAATCTAAAAAACAGTTAGAGTATTATGATTGTAAGTTGGAAAAAATTGGTATACTATATGTATCATAAGAAAAGGAGATGTATATATGTACGGAAAACTTGCTTGGGAAAAGTATAATGATGAACAAATTAATGATATTATGACTTTTAATGAAGGTTATAAAAATTATATTACCAAAGGTAAAACAGAACGGTTATGTGTCAGTGAAACTGTTAAACTGGCAATGGCACATGGATATAAAGAGTTAAATGAGGTAGATATTTTAAAACCGGGTGATAAAGTATATGTTACTAATATGAAAAAAAATATTGCTTTATTTGTTATTGGGAAAAAACCGCTAGAAGATGGAATGCGAATCTTAGGTGCTCATATTGATTCACCAAGAATGGATCTTAAACAAAACCCTTTATATGAAAGTGAAGGGTTTGCAATGCTTGATACACACTATTATGGTGGGGTAAAAAAATATCAATGGGTAACTATTCCACTGTCAATGGTAGGTGTTGTAGTAAAAAAAGATGGTACTGTGATAAATGTAAATATTGGTGAAGATGAAAATGATCCAGTCGTTGGAATTAGTGACCTGTTAGTTCATTTATCTGCTGATCAATTGAAAAAAGATGGTGCGAAAGTAATTGAAGGAGAAGACCTAGATGTTACTTTTGGAAGTATTCCTTTAAAGGATCATGAAAAAGATGCTGTAAAGGCAAATGTTTTAAAAATTCTAAAAGATAAATATGATTTTGATGAAGAAGATTTTTTAAGTGCGGAAATTGAAATCGTACCTAGTGGGAAAGCTCGTGACTATGGAATAGATCGTAGTATGGTTGCTGGTTATGGGCATGACGATCGTGTTTGTGCTTATACATCATTAATGGCTATTTTAGATATGGAAATGCCTGATTATACAAGCTGCTGTATTTTAGTAGATAAAGAAGAAATAGGAAGTGTTGGAGCAACTGGGGCACAGTCTTTATTCTTTGAAAATACGGTTAGCGAATTATTGTTGAAACAAGGAACAGATAGTTTCGTTAAAACAAGAAAAGCCATGGCTAATTCAAAAATGTTATCAAGTGATGTTAGCGCTGGAGTTGATCCATTGTATTTAAGTGTTAACGATAAGAAAAATGCTGCATATTTAGGTAAGGGAATAGTTTTTAATAAATATACTGGAGCTCGTGGTAAAAGTGGTTCTAATGATGCTAATCCTGAATATATGGCAGAAATTAGAAAAATCTTAGATGATGATAATATTTATTACCAAACAGCAGAATTAGGTAAAGTTGATCAAGGTGGTGGGGGAACAATCGCTTATATCCTTGGAAATTATAATATGAATGTAATAGATGCAGGAGTAGCAGTGTTAAATATGCATGCACCAATGGAAATTGTTAGTAAAGTGGATGTATATGAAGCTTATCTAGCATATCGCACATTCTTGAAACAAATTTAAGATATCTTCGGATATCTTTTATTTTTGGATTTGAACTAAAGATGATAAACCATAAGATAATTGCAGATAACAGTGATAAGTTATAGAAAGTTGCCCGTTTATTAAACCATTTTCTTGCTTAGAAAAAGACTTGCAGGAATTGTAATTTTAGTTATAATGTTTTAGGCTTGGAGGTGGAATGGATGAAAAATATGACTCAGGGTAATCCCCTAAAATTGATTTTGATGTTTTCTATGCCGCTGATGTTAGGAAATATTTTACAAGAGTTTTATACAATCGTAGATACGATTATTGTTGGGCAATTTTTAGGGGTAAAAGCTTTAGCTAGTATGGGGGCTGCAGGCTGGATCCAATGGATGCTCCTTAGTGTTGTTATGGGGTTCGCACAGGGCTTCTCGATTAAAGTCGCTAATTTATATGGTGCAAATAACCATGAGGGAATTTCTAAAACAATTGGTAATATTGTTATTGCTTGTCTTGTAATTGCACTACTTTTAACGATTAGTGGTGAGCTGATAATCATTCCAATTCTCAAACTCTTACAAACACCTAATGATATTATTCAAGGGGCAATTGCTTATTTACGAGTGATGGCTGGTGGTGTGACAATTACTTTGATGTATAATTTGCTATCATGTGTTCTACGGGCTTTTGGGAATAGTAAAACACCATTACTTGCAATGGTAATTGCAGCTTCATTAAATGTGGGGCTGGATCTGTTATTTGTCTGTGTTTTTCATTTGGGAATAGCTGGAGCTGCGATCGCAACAATATTAGCTCAGCTATTTGCCAGCTTATTTTGTTTACTGGTTTTATATAAACAAAGCATTTTTAGCTTAAAGTCTGAACACTTTAAAATTCAGCGGCATTTAATTTTTGAATTAGTAAAATTAGGGCTTCCTTTAGCCTTGCAAAACGGAATTATTTCAATTGGTGGGATGATCGTTCAATTTGTGGTGAATGGTTATGGAGTTATTTTTGTAGCCGGCTTTACTGCAACGAATAAATTATATGGTTTACTTGAAACAGCTGCTATTTCTTTTGGTTATGCTTTAACTACTTATAATGCGCAAAACTATGGAGCTCTTGAATATCAACGGGTTCGAGAAGGTGTTAATGCTTCAGCATTAATATCACTTGTTACTTCATTAATAATCGCTCTTATTATGATTGTTTTTGGCCGAAATATTTTAACTTTATTTGTATCAGGAAGTCAAAATGAAATTAATGCGGTTCTTGAGGTTGCTTATCACTACTTGTTTATTATGGCGGTCTGCCTACCGATCTTATATATATTACATACTTATCGAAATGCTTTACAGGGATTGGGAAATACAGTTATTCCAATGTTTTCTGGAATTGTAGAATTATTGATGCGTGTAGGAATAGCACTTTTCTTACCACTGTTTATGGGGCAGGAAGGAATTTATTATGCAGAAATTGTTGCTTGGACTGGAGCTGCTTTATTACTGTATATTAGCTATAAACGGACTAAACTGGGGGATTGATGAATCCGGTTTTAGTTATCAAAAATGTTGATAAAAAGAACTATTTTTAAACTGGAGAAGTCATGCTATAATGGGATTAAGGATGGTGAAAATTGTGGTAAAAGTTGAAGTGGTTCCGTATAATGAAGATTGGCCTCGTAAGTATGCGCTGGAAGCAAATGTGATTCGCAATATCGTTTTAGATGAATTAATTACAATTACACATGTTGGTTCAACTGCAGTTCCTGGATTAGTTGCTAAACCGATCATTGATATTTTGATCATCGTTGAAGACATAAATAAATTAGATCAGTTAGATCCTTTATTTAAAAAAGAAGACTATGAATGTTGTGGGGAGGACGGGATTTCAGGTCGACGTTTTTATTATAAAAGCGATGGTTCAATCCATGTTCATGCATTTGATGAAAGAAGTCATGATAAAATTGAATTGCTGATTTCTTTTTATGATTATTTAAAAGATAATCCTGATATTGCTAGGGAGTATGGTGAATTGAAGCTTTCATTAGCTAAAAAATATCCTGATAATATCAAAAAATATAAAAAGGGTAAAGAAGCTTTTACAAAAGAAATACAAACCAGAGCGTTAAAATGGTATCGTCATAAAGATGTCGAACAGATATAAATAGTTCTTAATTCCACTAATCAGCATATTAATTAGTGGAGGTAATAATATGGATAATAATAACAGTATTCGTTTTGAACACACACCTTATCATAATGTTTATTTAAAAGACCGTAAAAATATTGAATTAACAGGTGTGAAAAACATTGAAAGTTTTGATTCGCTAGAATTTTTAATTGAAACATCATTAGGTTTTTTAAATATTACGGGGACCGAATTATCGTTGACAAGGTTAGACCAAGAAAAATGTGAGGTTAGTATTAAAGGCAACATTGATGCTATTTCCTATGTTTCAAATAAAAAGAATCAAAAAGGAAAAGACAGTGTTTTTAATAAACTGCTTAAATAATGGACTTAGTAAAACAAATTCAAGGAATTAGTTATTCACTGGTTTTTGGTTTCACTTTCACTTTTATTTACAGTCTCATCAATCGTTTGTTTTATAAATACCACAAACGCATTTTTCGACTCATTTTACAGATTGTTATTGGTATTATTTTTGGGTATCTCTATTATCTTGGTCTGTTAGTTATTAATAATGGGGTCGTTCGAATATATTTTATTATTAGTATGGTAATTGGATATGTTCTCTATCTTAATTATTATAGCTATTATATGTTTTTTTTGATTGAAATAATTGTAAGTATGTTAAAATATCTTTTAAGACCGATAATATTCATTTTTAGGAAAATAAGTGGTATAATAAAACGCATGAAGAGGGTGGTAAAATGGCTAAAAGAAAAGTTTATAAAACCGTCAAAGGATTTGCCTACATGATTATAGGCTGCGGCTTGATGTTGACTTTATTTAATAGCGCCATAACTGTCTTCCAGCGTCAAGATGAAATTGCGGTTTTGGAAAAGGAAAAGAAAGCAGTAGAAAAAGAAAAAAAAGCTTTAGAAAATGAGATCAGTTTATTGAATGATGATGATTACGTAGCTCGTTACGCACGTGAAAATTATGTTTTCACGCGTGAAGGTGAACAAGTAGCGATCATTCCGGGCGTAGAATAAATAAGCACTTTGTGCTTATTTTTATTATTTATTGGAGGTAATTTATGTTTATAGAAGAGAATATGTATATGAGATCATTGCGAAGAAAGCGTAAAATCACAATTTATGTACCTGATGATTATGAAACTAGTAATAAGCGTTATCCGGTCTTGTACATAAATGATGGTCAAAATGCTTTTTTTGATGAGACTTCATATATGAAAATTAGTTGGGGATTTTATGATTATGTTCAAGCGCAGAACTTAGATGTTATCATGGTGGCGATTCCCTGCAATAACCGTTTAAATAAACGTGAAGATGAGTATGGACCATGGCGAATTGGTAAAGAAATTTTAATGATGGAATATGGTGATGATAGTTTAGAAATTGGTGGTGAAGGGGACAAGTATTTACGCTTTATTATTAAGCAGTTAAAACCTTATATTGATACTCATTTCCCTACGATTGTTGAAGATAGTGCGATGGTTGGTAGTTCAATGGGTGGAATCATTACAACTTATGCAGGATTAAAATATCCCCATATTTTTAAAAAGACGGCATCGCTATCTAGTGCATATTGGTTTTATATGGATGAACTTATTGATTTGATCCATCGGAGTGATTTAAGTGCTACGCAATGTTTTTATCTTGATCTAGGTGGTAATGAAGGTAATGGTGATGAAGAGATGAGCCGTATCTACTATGAGAGTAATGAGACAATATACAATGAGCTTATTAAGAAAAGTAATCGGATCGAAGGACGGTTCTTTGAAGAAGCTGGTCACAATGAGTATGAATGGCGTCAACGAGTGCCGATTTTTATGGACCTATTTTACAAATAAGAAAATAATTCGAGGTTTTAATAATTTATGCTATTATTAAAGTATTGGAGGATATTTTATGTATAAATTAATGTTGTCAGATTTAGATGAGACTTTATTGGTAAAGCATCACGTACCAGAATTTAATGTTGAAGCAATCAAAGCTGCTCGTAAAAAAGGATTAAAATTTGTTCCAGCTACAGGGCGGGCTTATAATATGATTCCGGAGATTTTAAAGGAAATCGATGCATATGATCAAGAAGGTGAATATTCAATTTGTTTTAATGGGGCATTGATTGTAGAAAATAAAAATGATCGTATCTTAAATTTTGAGGGAATATCGTTTGAAACAACTAAAATGCTTTTTGAAAAGGCTCGAGATTTTGATGTTTGTGTACTTATTTTCACAATTGATATGTGTTATATTTATAATGCTGATCCTGATGAGGTACAGCGTAAAACGGATCAAAAGGCACCGTTCGTTGTTATTGATGAATACAATATGGATGACTTGAAAGATGAAAAGATAGCAAAGATTTTGTATGAAAAAAGAGATATGCCGTATTTAAAGTCGATTGAAGTGGAAGTCAGTGAAATGATTGAAGGAAAAGCTTGTGCTAGTTATTCTTCAGGGCGTTATTTAGAATTTAATGCGATTGGAATTGATAAAGGTTTTGGGTTGCGCTGGCTAGCTAATTATTTAGGCATCGATATTAATGAAACAATTGCAATTGGTGATAATTATAATGATGTTGAAATGATTAAAGCGGCTAAGTTAGGGGTATGTGTAACATGTGCGACTGATGACATTAAGGAATTAGCGCAGTATGTCACTGAAGTTGATTATGATCAAGGAGCAGTAAAAGAAGTAATAGAAAAATTTGTATTGGAGGCAGAATAATGGGATATAAACTAATAGCATGTGATTTAGATGAAACCTTATTAAATGATGAGCATTTGGTTGGAGCGAAAAATGTCGCAGCAATCAAAAGAGCCCGAGAAGAATATGGCGTGAAATTTGTTCCAGCTACAGGACGAGGATTTATGCAAATTCAACCAGAGTTAAAAGAATTACAATTATATGACCTTGAGGGTGAATATGTAATTTCTTTTAATGGTGGAGCTTTAACAGAAAATAAAAATAATCGTATTATTGAGTTCAAAGGTTTAGAGTTTAGTAAGATGAAAGAAATTTTTGAAGCAGGATTAAATTTTGATGTTTGTATCCATGTTTATACGCCTGATAATTTATATGTGTTTAATTTAAGTGAATCGGAACGCCAAAGAATTAAAAATCAAAAGTTAGAAGCGGTATATCCTGAAGTTAATAGTGTTGATTTTTTAAAGGATACACCAATTTCTAAGATTTTGTATCAAAATGTTGATGTTCCTTATTTAATGAGTTTAGAAGAGGGGTTAAAACCAATTACTGATGGACATTGTGCGGTTAGTTATTCATCAAATCGTTACATGGAATTCAATGCTCTTGGGGTGGATAAAGGACAAGGATTGATTGATTTAGCAAATAAATTAGGCATCGCTATTGAAGAAACGATTGCTGTTGGTGATAATTATAATGATATGGCAATGTTAAAAGTGGCGGGCTTATCAGTCGCTGCTAACAATGCTGTAGATGATGTTAAAGCTGCATGTGATTATACAACAAATGCTAACAACAACGAAGGTGTTGTGGCAGAATTGATTGAGAAATTTATTTTTAATGAGATTTAAAGATATTGTTGAAATTGAGTTTCAACAAGATTATTATAAGCAGCTACATCAGTTTGTTGAAAATGAATATTTACATAAAACGATTTTTCCCCCAAAAGAAAATATTTTTAGAGCTTTAAATCTTTGTGATTATGAAAATGTTAAAGTAGTTATTTTAGGACAAGACCCTTATCATGAACTTCATCAGGCAAATGGATTGGCATTCAGTGTTTATCCGGGGGTTCGGATTCCCCCAAGTTTGGTTAATATTTATAAAGAGTTACAAGATGATTTAGGAACAATGATTCCTAATCATGGAGATCTCACAAAATGGGCTAAGCAAGGAGTCTTGTTGCTTAATAATGTGTTAACAGTTGAAGAAGGGCGGGCTAATAGTCATTCTGGTAAAGGTTGGGAAACTTTTACTTTAAATATTGTTAAAGCTTTAAATAAACGCCAAAAGCCGCTAGTATTTATTTTATGGGGAAATAATGCCCGTGCTAAAAAACAATATATCGACACTTCACGTCATTTGGTTTTAGAGAGTGCGCACCCTTCTCCACTATCAGCACATCGGGGATTCTTTGGTTCACATCCTTTTAGTAAGGCAAATGAATTTTTGATTAGGAATGGAATGCCAATGATTGATTGGCAAATTGATAATATTTAAAGGTTGGTTTATCAGTAATTATACTGATAAAGGCAACCTTTTTCTTAAGTTTTCTTAATCGTTATAGGATTCATTAAAAAAATATATTAAATACGTTATAATTAAAAGTGAAAAAAGGAGGGGACTAAAATGAATAGTGGTATTGGGATTATTTGGGCACCGGTTAGTGCTGGAACATTGGTTATTTGGGGACTTGGAATATTTGTTGCAGTTGTAGGAATGGTGTGGTTTGTTAAACGGCTCAAAAAAAAGATTCAATTATAAGATAAAAGAGGGATTTCGTAAAAGAAGTCCTTTTATTTTGAATCCTTATTTGTCATTATAGATAAATTGTATTAGAATAAGTTAAATTACTTGCAGAGGAGAAAATAATGTTTAATGATATTAAAAGTGCGCTAGTGTATATAGAGTCAAAGCGAACTAAGCGGACCTTGGAACAGTTTAAAGAGACAATTAAAAAATATGGCTTTAACATTTACCAAAAAAATATTATTCATATAGCTGGAACTAATGGTAAAGGTTCAACAACTAATTTTATTAAAGATATTATGGTTGAACATGGGTATCGTGTGGGAACATTTACATCACCATATCTTATTTGTCATAATGATCGTATTTGTATTAATGGGGAAATGATAAGTGATGAACGACTGCTGATGATTATTAACAGTCTTGTTGAGATTATTGAAAGCGAACAATTATCGATGTTTGAAATTGATATTTTGATCATGTTGCGTTATTTTGATGAAGAAGAACTAGATTATCGAATTATTGAAACAGGAATCGGGGGATTAAATGATAAAACTAATGTAATTGATAGTGTTTGCAGTGTGATAACTAATATCGGTTATGATCATCAGTTTATGTTAGGTGATACTTTAGCACAAATAGCTCATCATAAAGCTGGAATCATTAAACCTGAACAAACTTGTTTTACTAGCGAAATAAATAATGATTTGATTGATATTTTTAAAGCTGCAGCTGAAATTAAAAATAGTCAAGTAGTTAGTGTGGAGATAGATTGTGATTATCGATATCCTTATCATTTTAGCTGTTTAGGTTATGATTACCAGTTAAGTAATTGTGGTAGTTATCAGGTTGCTAATGCGACATTGGCGATTAATGTATGTGACTATTTGATTGAGTTAGATCATTCCTTAGTACAACGAGCTTTAGATGGATTTAGCTGGCCAGGCCGATTTGAAAAGTTTGGAAAGATTTATTTAGATGGGGCACATAATATCGATGGAATCAAGGCACTAATTAAGACATTACATGATCAACAAATAAAAAAGGCATTAGTTATCTTCAGTGCTTTGGGGGATAAAGATATTGAACAAATGGAAGCTTTATTAAGTGAATATCCATTGATTCAAGCAACATTTGCAGATGAACGGCTACAATTAGAGGGAATTGATTTTAAAGAAGCAATTAAAAATAATATTGATCTATATGATCATTTAATTATTACAGGCTCGTTACATTTTATTAGCACGGTCCGTAAATATCTTCAAAATAATTTAATTGAAAAGCAGGTATGATTCAAATTTACCTGCCTTTTTGTTTGTCAACAATAATAGTTACGATGACAGTGATTGCGAAGGTTGAGATAGCACCATATACCGCCTAGCATCAAAACTAAGAAGAAAAAACTCCCAGCGAGAATTAGGCTAATAACACTTGTATAAGCATAGGCTTCAATGATAATTGCTAATAGAGAAATTAGGATTAAGCCACTACTGCCGAGCGTAGCTAGATTACCGCAACAAGTATAAGCGTTATTTGGCGGGGTTAAAGCTTCGCTGATTAAGATACTGACGAGTCCAAAGATACCGAGGAATGCATTGATGATAAAGAAAATCTGATTGATATAAATTGAACTACCAAATATTAAAAATATAGCAATTGCAACAATAAGTGCAAAACTAATGATTAATAATTGTTTTTTTAGACAATTCATTATTTCCCTCCTTTCTAATATAACTTATGCATTCTTGAAAGAGAGATAAGATGAAAAAGCATAGAAAAAGAAGATAAAATCTTCTTAGTCAAAATTACGATTATACCAAGTTAGAAAAATATAGACGGTCCAAATTTTTCGCGCATTATTGTGAATTCCTTGATAATGTTCATCAAGAAGATAATTTAAATAGTCACAATTAAAATATTTTTGAGCACTTTTACTGTTGAAGAGTTCTTTAATAGGCTGATAATATTGTTCTTCTTTGATCCATTCATTTAAGGGAACAGGGAAACCAAGTTTTTTTCGTTCACTATTTTGAAGAGGAAGGGATTTTGCTGCCATTTTTCGAAAAATATACTTAGTTGCTTTTTTGTTGACCCGCAAATTTGTTGGTAAAATGGAACTAATAGCCCATACTTCTTTATCTAGATAGGGTACTCGCACTTCAAGTGAATTAGCCATGGAAATATGATCAGCTTTACGCAAAATATCGCCCCGTAGCCAAAAGTTTAAATCAATATACTGCATTTTAGTGATATCATCTTTTTTTGCAACATCACGGTAGTAAGCATTTGTTAAAACTTGTGGTGGGTATATAGGCCATTGTGGTTTAATTAGTTTTTTTAGCTCATGGTTTTGAAAAATAAATGCATTTCCAATAAATCGTTCTTCTATCTTTTGTCCAGCTCGGATTAAATATTGTTTACCTTTAAATTCATAATTGGTCTTTATTAAAATATTTTTAAGACCTTTACGAAGAAAGAAAGGAATTATTTTCGTTGGGGCTAGGGTCAGGGGGGTTTGATAGATATTATAACCTCCGAATAATTCATCAGCGCCTTCTCCTGATAATACTACTTTTACATGTTGACTAGCCAATTTAGTTAAATGATAGAGTGGGATGATCGAAGGATCGGCAACTGGTTCATCAAGAATATTTAAAATAGTAGGGATAGTATGCCAAAATTCATCTTTGGTAATTACTTTTTGATAGTTTTCAATATCTAAATATTGAGATAATTCTCGGGCTAAAGGGAGTTCGTTACAACGATGATCTTCAAAGCCGACACTAAAAGTTTTTTTTACTTGGCTGTTTGCTGCTAAGTAAGAAGAATCGATACCTCCAGATAGAAAAGAACCCATTTCAACATCTGCTAGGCGATGGTGGCTGATTGAATCTTTCAGCGTTGATTCAAGCATATTGAGGGCATCGGTTTCTTTTAAATTATCATCAAGATTATAATTGAATTTAAAGTAATGGGTTAGTTTTAGATTATCAGTAAATTCAAGATAATGAGCTGGTAAGAGTTGAAAGATGCCTCGGTAAAATGTTTCTGTTAAAGGATTATATTGAAAAGCTAAATAGCTTGAAAGGCACTGCTCGTTAAATTTTTTTTCAACTCCAGGATATTCAAACAATGCTTTGATCTCTGAAGCAAAAACTAATTCATTTTTAACAATTGTATAAAATAATGGTTTAATTCCAAAAATATCGCGCGCTATAAAAAGCGCCTTAGTATGTATGTTGTAGATGGCAAAAGCAAACATTCCTCGTAAATGATTAACAATATCATTACCGTATTCTTCGTATCCGTGGATGATTACTTCGCTATCGCTATTAGTCGTGAAAGTATGACCTAAAGAGATGAGTTTTGCTCGTAAGACTTGATAGTTGTATATTTCACCATTAAAAACGAGAATCAATGATTTATCTTCATTAAATAAAGGCTGGTTACCGCTGTCTAAATCAATGATACTTAAACGTCGCATCCCTAATGTGATTTTACTATCTTGATAGTATCCTTGATCATCTGGTCCGCGATGACTAATTTTTTGTAACATATTTTCAATAACGCTTTGATTGTTGGAAACGTTATTAGTATATCCAATAATTCCGCACATATAAATACCTCCATGGTGGCATTATATGCTTTAAATAATAGAAATGGGTAAAAGTTAAGCTTTATTAAATAATGCTAAGATAGATAAGAAAAAATTAAGAATAAATAAGAATCAATAAGGACTTAGTCCTTATTGATATGGATATTGATAATTAAGCGCTTCATCAAATTCAGCCCATTCAAGATAGACTAATTGTAATAAGTAGCGTTTGCCGGTTTTGGGATCGTGAAGAATAAAATGATCTCGTCCCGCCTGTTCAATAATACCTTTAAAGATTCTGTCCCGCCATTCATTGCTGCCGGTATACGTAAAGTAAAAGGTACCTAATTTCCCAACGTTGATCCGTAAAATATTTTCAACATATGCTTGATCAATAACTGGTGCTGGAGTTACTGAAGGTGTAGAAGGTGTTCCTGGGGTTTGGTTAGGGGTAGGGGCCGGAGCTGGCGTTGGGGTAGTATCAGGGGTTTCAGCTGGAGCTGGATCCTGCCGTACTAAATAAGGGTTTAAGTCATTAAAATAATCCATAATCGATCTCCTCGTATAATTTTTTATAAATCACAATTTAATTTTAAGCCTGGGTTATAAAAACAGTGTTGTTTAAAGCGACCGGATAAATTGCCATAGAATTTTTCTGGGCAAGCGACATTGGTACCGGGATTTTTAAACCATAGGGCATTAGTTGCCGGTTCATTTCGATAGCCGTTAATACAGCGTAATGCAATTTGCCGAAGCAGTTCGTTGACTGGTTCGTTAAAGAGTGGGGTTCCGACCCCGGAAAAAGCATTCTTTTGGTAGACTACTTCAGTGATGGTTCGGGTGTTTCGAAAAACATCACAGTTTGCAACAACGCGATTGATAACTACATTACCAACTAATAGCATACCTTGTTCTCCTTCACCTAAAGCTTCAGATTTAATAAGCCGCGCTAGTAAATCGACTTCTTCGGTTGAGTATTTAATTCGTGCCAAATTATCACCCCGTTATAATATATGCAGTTATTTATAAAAAATGATAGTTGTTTGAATTTAGGGAAAATTGCGGGGATAAAAATTATGATATCATTTTATTAAAAAAATAAATGAGAGTATAATATATGACAAGATACAATAATTATATTTCGTATAATTAATCTCGAATTTATTTCTAATTTATGGTAGAATTAAATTATAGGTAAAGCGCTTACATTAGACAAGGAGGTATTTAAAAATGGGAAGAGAGATTGTCGCAATGATTTTAGCTGGTGGACGTGGAACACGTCTAGAAGCCCTAACAGCTAAAGTAGCTAAACCAGCAGTACACTTTGGAGGTAAATATCGTATTATTGACTTTCCTTTAAGTAACTGCGCTAATTCGGGGATTGATATTGTTGGGGTGCTTACGCAATATGAATCTGTATTGTTAGGTACTTATGTTGGTGCCGGAACTAAATGGGGACTTGATGGAAAACAATCACTAGCTGCAATTTTACCGGCTCGTGAACGTGGTGAAGTAGGAGCAACCTGGTATGCTGGAACGGCTGATGCTATTTATCAAAACATTAGCTTTATCGATCAATATGATCCAGAATATGTTTTGATTTTATCTGGGGACCATATTTATAAAATGGATTATGATAAAATGCTTACAGCTCATAAACAACGTAAAGCTGATGCCACTATCGCTGTATTAAATGTATCATTAAAAGAAGCAAGCCGTTTTGGAATCATGAATACTTATGAAGATGGAACTATTTATGAATTCGATGAAAAACCAGAAAAACCAAAATCTACATTAGCATCAATGGGGATTTATATCTTTACTTATAAGCAATTAAGAAAATATTTAATTGCAGATGCCAAAAAAGAAGATAGTAAACATGATTTTGGAATGAACATTATTCCTGACATGTTAAATGATAACAAGAAATTATATGCTTATGAATTTGATGGATATTGGAAAGATGTTGGAACTGTTGAAAGCTTATGGCAGGCTAACATGGACTTGTTAAAAGATAAAGATCTTGATTTATATAACATCAAGAAAGATTGGAAGATCTATACTGAAGATACTTTAGGAAAACCACAAATTATCGGGGATCAAGCTAAAGTTAAAAATTCTTTGATTACACAAGGATGTTTAGTTAATGGTAATGTTGAAGGATCAGTTTTATTCAACAACGTTAATGTTGGTGAAGGGGCTAAAGTTATTGATTCAGTATTAATGCCAGGGGTATTAGTTGAAGAAGGCGCTGAAGTGTATAAAGCAATTGTTGATGAAGGTGTAGTTATTCGTGCAAAAACTAAGATCAACAAAGAAGCTAAAGAAGTTGCTTTGGTTAGTGATAATAAGTAGGGGAGGAAATAGAGATGGTAAAAGCAATTGGTATAGTTAATTTACACTCAGATGTAGATTTTGTCGGTCTTACAGAGAGAAGACCAGTAGCGTCTGTTAGTTTTTTAGGACGTTATGCATTGATTGATTTCGTATTATCTAATATGTCAAATTCAACAATTGATGCAGTCGGAGTATTGATTCAAAAAAAACCAAGATCATTATTTAAACACTTAGGTAATGGTGATTCTTGGAACTTTAACTCTAAAGCTGGTGGGGTTTCATTATTATATAATGAAAAATACGCCAATAACCCTAATTATAATCATGATATTAATAATTTAATTGAAAATATCGCTTTTTTAGAAGCTAATAAGGCTGATTATGTTGTGATTGCTCCAGCACATATCATAACAACAATGGATTATGAAGATGTAATTGAAAATCACGAAAAAACCGGTGCTGAAATTACAATGGTATATAAGAAAGTTCATGATGCTAATGAAGCATATATTGGATGTGATTGCTTAACGATCAAAGATAAAGTTGTAACGGCTGTAGAACGTAATAAGGGTAGTCGTAAAGATCGTAGTATTTCATTAGAAACTTATGTAATTAATACAAAAACTTTATTAAAAGTAATGAAGCAGGCGCAAAAAATCAGTTCATTCTTTAGTTTAAAAGATGTACTGGGTTATTTATGTGATGAAAAACAAATTAATGCTTATGAATATAAAGGTTATGCACGCTGCATTGATTCATTAGAACATTATTATAAATATTCATTAGAGTTCTTAGATTTAGATGTGTCATCAGCAGTATTTAAAAGCAACTGGCCGATTTACACAATCACAAATGATACACCTCCAGCAAAATATTTAACAGAATCAGATGTAACAAGATCATTTGTTGCAAATGGAGCAATGATCAATGGGACGGTGGAAAATAGCATAATTGGACGTGATGTAGTAATTGGGACCGGTGCAGTAGTAAAAAATTGTATTCTATTCTCAGGTTCAGTGGTTAATCCAGGAGCGCATCTAGAAAATGTAATTATGGATAAGACTTCTAAAGTACAACGGCAATTGAATTTAAAAGGTGACGCAACTACGCCATTGTATATTAAAGAAGGAGATGTGGTTTAATGCGAGTTTTATTTGCAACATCTGAAGCGACGCCGTTTATCAAATCGGGTGGGCTTGCAGATGTCCTAGGTTCTTTACCAAAAGAGATGGTAAAGAAAGGTGTTGAAAGTATTGTAGTGCTGCCAAAGTATCAAGATATGAAATTGGCTGATGAAATTGAATATGTCACTAGTTTTGATATTTGGGTAGGATGGCGAAAAGTATATTGTGGTGTGTTTACTTATGAATTAGACGGGGTACGTTTCTATTTTATTGATAATGAACAATATTTTAGAAGACCTGGTTTGTATGGCTATGATGATGATTATGAAAGATTTGCATATTTTGATTTTGCAGTTCTTGAATTGATTTCTCATCTTGATATTAAGCCGGATGTTCTTCATTTGCATGATTGGCAAACAGCGATGATTGCGATGTTATATAAAGAAAGATATTGTTATTATGAACATTACGATAATATTAAAATCGTCTTTACAATTCATAATATTGCTTTCCAGGGAAAAGCTGACCCTAAATTGTTAAGTGAGTTATTTGGATTAGATAATTATTTATACTATAATGGTAATTGTCGAAATGATGGATGTTTAAATATGATGAAAGCAGCTATTTTCTATAGTGATATTATTACAACTGTTTCACCAACTTATGCACGTGAAATTTTAACTCCAGAGTATGGAGAAGGTTTACAAAATATCTTAGAAATGCGAAAATATGATTTGTATGGTATTTTAAATGGTGTTGATTATGATGTAATTAATCCAGCAACAGATCCTCAAATCGTTAAAAATTATGATTTAGAGACGGTGTTTAAAGATAAAATTGTAAACAAATTAGCTTTACAAAAAGAAGTGGGATTGCCTGAAGATAAAGATGTTGCACTAATTGGGATCGTGACACGATTAACTAAACAAAAAGGATTAGATTTAATTATCAATCAATTTAGTGAAATGTGCAGTCGTAAGGTTCAAATCTTGATTCTTGGTGCCGGTGATCAGGTTTATGAAGATGCCTTAAAAGGAATCGCATATCACCACCAAGATACTGTTTCATTACAGTTAAAATACGATTTTGGGTTATCTTGTCGTATTTATGCAGGGTGTGATATGTTCTTAATGCCATCGTTATTTGAACCTTGTGGGTTATCACAGATGATGTCTCTTCGATATGGAACGATTCCAATCGTAAGGGAAACTGGTGGTTTAAAAGATAGCGTTGAGCCATATGATGAATATGCTGATACTGGAACTGGATTTAGTTTTGCAAACTATAACGCTCATGAAATGATGAAAACAATTGACTATGCTTTAAAGGTTTACGATGAAGATCCTGAGGCATGGAAAGGAATCATGACTAGAGCAATGCAGGCAAAGTTAGATTGGGATGCTAGCGCTGACCAATATTTAAAAGTATTTAATTCGTTAATAGGATAAAAGACAGAGCAATCTGTCTTTTCCTTTCCAAAGGAGAAGGTATGATAAAAGCAATTTTTTTTGATGTAGATGGAACATTGATTTCTAAAAGCAGATCAGTGCTTAGTGAGGGTGTAATAGCAGCTTTAAAACAGCTTCAAGAAAAGGGAATCAAATTATTTATTGCAAGTGGACGTCACTATTTAGAATTAGATGAGTTAGGGATAAATACTCAATTTACATTTGATGGTTACCTAACATTGAACGGAGGGTATTGTTTTAATCAGGAAGGGGTTATTTATAAAAATCCCATTAATTCTAAAGATGTAGAAAGAATCGTTGATCATGTAACTAAACATCAGTTGGCTTGTAGTTTTGTTGAAGGAGATGATTTGTATATTAATTTAATTAATGATCTGGTTGTTGCTGCACAGACGGCAATCAATACCTCATTACCACCGAAAAAAGATGTTTCACGAGCCTTGATTAATGATGTTTATCAAATCGATCCTTTTGTAACAAAAGAGGAGATAGAAGAACTGGTAGCTTTAACGCAACATTGCAAATATACTCAGTGGCATGATGGAGCTTATGATATTATTCCCAAGCAAGGTGGGAAGCAAGAAGGAATCAGTGCTATCTTGGATCATTATAAAATCAAGGTTGAGGAAACGATGGCTTTTGGTGATGGACATAATGATATAGATATGCTCCAGTTTGTTGGTACGGGAATTTGTATGGAAAATGGCTGTGCAGAAACAAAGGCAGTGTGTGATTACATAACAGATAATGTCGACAATGATGGGATTGTGTCGGCTTTACGATATTTTGGCTTATTATAAAATAATTGTGGGCTAAATAAGGTTGTAATCGGTTGGAGAGTTGTGTAAAATGGGATAGTAGAGGAGTGGTTGTAATGAAAAAAATAATGAAAATACTTGTTACAACTTTATGCTTGTGTCTTGTGACAGCTTGTGGCGCGCGGGATAAAGATGTTAACTTAGAAAAAAGTGGAACTAAGTATAGTACTGATGATGGAGTTAGTTTTTATTATCCAAGTAATTATGAGATTACTGCAAATGCAACTGATACAGATACAGTAGAATTCTCTAAGGACAACAACACATTGTATTTTAAAGTAATTAAAGATGAAACTGATAATGTTGTTGAAGATAAAGATGAATTATATACTGGTGAAATTGAGCAAAGTGGTGCTTCGGAGATTGAGGTATCCAAACCGGTTTTAGACAGTGGTCTTGATGTTTATCAATATGTATTTGTTCATAGTGATACTGGAATTAGAGCCAAAGAGATAGTTTACTTTAGTGATGATAATACTTATATTTATGGATATCGTGCTGCTAAAGATGATTTTGAGGATAACGATAAAGATATGACAGTATATTTGCAGAGTTTTTCTATGGCAACAGGTAAATAAGTTGTATTTCGTGAATGATTTTGTTAAGATAAACATATATTTAAATTATAGGTAAACGAAGTAGATTATTAGAAGTTAATAGAGATAGCCTGATGGTGGAAACGGCTAAATGGAAATAATTGAACTGCCCTTATCTGAGTCTTTTGAAAAGAAAGAACGTGAACTAGCGTTAATAGTAATCTTAAAGCATCTATTATCGGGTGGAAGAACACAATGGTGTCCTGATAGTAATATGCTTTTTTATTTATGGAGGTAATGATGAAAATATTTAACACCCTTACAAATAAGAAGGAAGAATTTAAACCGCTTCGCGAAGGTGAAGTAAGTATTTATGTATGTGGGCCAACGGTTTATAATTATGTTCACATTGGTAATACTCGCCCGATGATCGTCTTTGATGTACTTAGAAGAACATTTGAGTATTTAGGATATAAAGTGACTTTTGTATCAAACTTTACTGATGTTGATGATAAAATCATTAAGGCGGCTAAGGCAGAAGGAATAACTGAAAAAGAACTTACTGATAAATATATTGCTGCTTATGAAGATGTTCGTCGGAATTTGAATTTATTATTCCCAACTTATGCACCTAGAGTTACGAATACGATGGATGCAATCATAAAATTTATTGATAATTTAGTTAAGAGTGGTTATGCTTATGAGGTTGACGGGGATGTTTATTTTAGAGTATCTAAAATTGATGAGTATGGACAATTATCAGGGATCAAAATCGAAGATTTAGTAGCTGGAGCGAGTGAACGAATCGATGAAAATGATAAAAAAGAAGAATCAACTGATTTTGCATTATGGAAAAAGACGGATGAAGGTATTCGCTTTGATAGTCCATGGTCAAAAGGACGTCCTGGCTGGCATACTGAATGTGTAGTTATGATCAACGATATTTTTGAAGGTGGTAAGATTGATATTCACGGTGGGGGACAGGATTTGAAATTCCCACATCATGAAAATGAAATTGCTCAATCAATGGCTTGTCATCATCATCCGATTGCACATACTTGGATGCATAACCAAATGATCAATATTGATAATCAAAAAATGTCTAAATCACTAGGAAATGTTATTTGGGCAAAAGATATGGTTGCTGAATTGGGCTGTAATGTAGTTAAATGGTTTATGTTATCAAGTCATTATCGTAATCCATTAAATTTAACGGAAGAAGTTTTGAATAGCGTGAAAAAAGAAGTTGCTAAAGTTGATAATGTAATCAAATCAGTTTCTTTGTATTTACAAGTTAATCATATCGCTAATGAAAATTATAATAAAGCGGCAGTTGATGGGATGGTTGGAGCTTTAGAAGATGATTTAAATACATCGCTGGCTTTAACTAAAATTCTTGATCAAGTAAAAAAATTGAATCTGGCTTTCCGTCAAAAAGAAAAGAATGATAAAGCTATAGCAATTGAATATCAAACACTATTAAAAATGACTGCAGTGATTGGCTTTGTTTTTGAACCGCGTAAATTAAATGCAGCGGAACTAGAGATATATCAAGCATGGCTTGAAGCTAAACAAAATAAGGATTTTGAAACTGCTGACAAATTAAGAACTCAATTAATTGAAAAGGGGATCATTTAATGCGCCCGGAATTAATCAATGCAAGTGTATTAGCTTATCTGGGTGACAGTATTTTTGAGGTGCTAGTACGTGATTATTTAGTTAAAGAAAGTGGTTTTGTTAAACCGAACGATCTTCAGCGTGAAGCAGTAAAATATGTATCGGCAAGCTCACATGCTGCATTTATGCATGATATGCTGGATGAAGAATTTTTTAGTGCTGATGAAGTTGGAACTTATAAACGGGGACGCAATACCAAAGGGAGTAAAAATGAAAGTCTTGATCATATGCATTCAACAGGATTTGAAGCAGTCATTGGGACTTTATACTTAGAAGAAAACTTTGATCGAATTAAAGTGATCTTTGAGCGGTATAAACAATATATTAATAATAAATAAAATCGAGATAAATTTGAGACGAAATTAGGTGAAAAATATGAAACAATATATATATGGTAAAAACACAATATTAGAAGCTTTAAAGGGAGATAAGAGTGTATATACTGTGTATGTCCAAAACAATGCTAAAGATAATGGCATAATTGAGCAATGTAAAAGAAAAAAAATTCCATTCAAGATTGTTGATAAGTCTGAATTTATCAAGAAACTTGGAAATGTTAGTCATCAGGGAGTGATGGCGGAAATTGAAGAATATCGCTATTATAGTATTGATGAGATCATCAATACTATTCCTGATGGTAAACAGCCACTATTATTAATGCTTGACGGGTTAGAAGATCCACATAATCTAGGAGCAATTTTAAGAACTTGTGATGCTATTGGGGTTGATGGTGTTATCATTGGGAAAAATCGTAGTGTTGGTTTAAATGGGACGGTTGCAAAGGTTTCAACGGGTGCTATTGATCATGTTAAGGTTGCTCAAGTTACAAATTTGACTAGAACATTAGAGGATTTAAAAAAGCGTTCTTTTTGGGTTGTTGGCTGTGATTTAGATAAATCCCAAGATTATCGTCAGGTTGATTATAATATGCCTTTGGTAATAGTAATCGGTTCAGAAGGTTTTGGAATATCAAGACTAGTTAAAAAAAGTTGTGATATCAATGTTGTCTTGCCCATGGTAGGGCATGTTAATTCGTTAAATGCTTCTGTGGCAACAGCAGTGATTTTATATCAGGTATATAATTCTCGTAATCCTTTATAGTAGGAAGGAGGTAACCATGAATGGTTACGAAATCGAAGAATTGTATTATTTATATCGTCAGGGGTGTCCGATTGCACAGGCACTTTTGATTGAATATTGCTACTGGCAAATTAAGATGATGATGCCGGCGTATTGTTATACGATGACATCATATCAGAGTGATTATAAAGATTATCTTCAAGTAGTAATTATTCGTTGTTTATTGGCTTTGGATAATTATCGTCCTGATCGTGGCATGCAGGTTAGAAGTTTTATTTCAATGGTGATCCAAAATACGATTAGTTCTTTAATTGTCAAAAACCAAGGTAAAGTAGTTAGGGAACGGCAAACTTTATTTTCTTTGGATGATTATTGTAGTGATGATGAGCGAATCAGATATGTAGATGCAATCGCTGATAATAAGAGTCCAGATCTACTATTAATTGATCAAGAACAACAAAAGAGGGTTGATGCGTATATTTTAAATGTTTGCTCGGCTTGGGAACAAACGGTAATTGCTTATCATAAGTGTGGTTTTAAAGACCAGGATATTGCTTTGAAGCTTAATAAAGACATTAGAAGTATCTATAATGCTAATTATCGGATTCAAAAAAAGATGGAAAATTCAAATCTATTTGACTAGTCTGTATATTTATGATAAATTATAATAGCGTAGAAATGAGCTGATTATATGAAACAAAAAGTTATTTTAGTGTGTAGTGAGTGTTTGTCACGGAACTACACCATTACAAAAAACAAACGTGTAAATGTAGAAAGACTGGAATTAAACAAATACTGTAAAAAATGCGGGAAGCATACCTTGCATAAGGAAACGAAATAGGAGGACTAAGTGTGAAATTTCGCGATTGGTTTAGTTTAAAAGGGATTAGAAAAGAAATTAAAAATGTCAGTTGGTTATCAAAAAAAGAACTAGCTCAAAATTCAGCAATAGTACTACTATTTTGCTTTGTAATGGGGTTATATTTCTTTGCCGGTGACGCAATTATTGCATTTATTTTAAAGACATTGGGGATGAACTAAAATGACAGGAATGAATGATGAAGGAAGACAATGGTATGTTGTTAATACATACTCTGGTCATGAAAATAAAGTAAAAGAAAACTTGGAAAAACGTGTTGAATCAATGGGATTACAAGATATCCTATTTCAAATTGTTATTCCTGAACATGTTGAAACTGAAATTAAAGATGGTAAGAAAATCAATAAGACTAAAAACATGTTCCCAGGTTATGTATTAGTTGAGATGATCATGACTGATGAAGCATGGTATGTTGTCCGTAATACTTCTGGGGTTACAGGATTTATTGGATCATCAGGTGGTGGAGCAAAACCTTTCCCATTACAAAAAAGTGAGTTAGATCCAATTTTAAAGAAAATGGGATTAAGTACATCAAGTATTGAGGTTGATTATGCTGCAGGTGATGAAGTTAATGTCATCTCTGGACCATTTGCTGGTAAAAGTGGTAAGGTTGAATCAATTGATTTAGAAAAAGAAACTGCTAAAGTATTAGTGGACTTCTTAGGCAACTTAACACCAATGGAAATTGAATTAGTACAATTAGAAAAAGCAGATTTGTAGAATTCATCTACAAATCTTTTTTTATGAGTAAGTAAAACAAATAATTTATTTTACTTAAAAATGTCGATTATTGCGACTAAATTTACTGAAAAATAGTTGACGTGGACTTATAAAGTGGTATACTAAAATAGAAATAGGATTGTTACTTTAAGTAGGCAAGACCAAGAATCATACAGTTTTTTACTGTTGATTTTTGGTCTTTTGTTTTTATTTAGTAATGATACGGGAAAATGAGGAGAAACGGGTATGGAGAAAACGAAAGTAAAAAAACTAGTGACTTCAGCAATTACACTATCAATGGCATTTAGTACATTGGCGCCAAGTATGGTTTTTGCAACTGATGATGTAAAACCTCGTGATATTGTAACTAAAGTCAATCATGCGTTGAATGGGACAGCAACGGCAAACAATAGCGAGACAAGTTATTGGGGGCCAGATAAAGCAATTGATGGAATCGTAAATCGCGATGCTGCTAAACCTGATCAGTCACGCTGGTCAACGAATATGGGAACAACACCGATGGTTTTAACCATTGATTTAAAGGAAGAAAAAGCGTTTAGTGAATTTAAAATTGAATGGGAAAGAAAAAATATTAAAGGTTTTAATATTAGTATTTCTAATGATAATAATGAATATACACCAGTATATACTAAACCAGATGATAGCAATATCACTTCGTTAACTACAACAGTAACATTAGAAAATAGTGTGAGTGCACGTTATGTTAAATTAACAGTAGATAATTATGATGATACTGAGGCAGCTGGCTGGGCTTCTGTATCGCTATATGAATTTGAAGTTTTAGGTGAGGAATCTTATGAAAATTTAGCTGTTGGGGCAACGGCTGTAGCTAGTGGTTCTGAAACAACTAGTTTTGGCCCAGCTAACGTTGTTGATGAAAATATGAAAACACGTTGGGCAAGTACGGCTAATCATGATGATGATAAATGGATTAGTTTAGATTTTGGAACTGCTAAAGATATTGCTTCAGTCACTTTGAAATGGGAACGCCGTAATGCAACAAAGTACAAAATTCAATCGTCAAAAAATGGGACAAGCTGGGAAGATGTAAAAACACTTACTAAAGCACCTAGAGAATTTGATGATATTATTAATTTTGACAATACGATTAATACTCGTTATTTAAGAGTTGTTGTTTCAGATTTTGAAAATCTAGCGGAAGATCGAGATGGTAAGAGTGTTAATTGGCCTACAGTATCATTATATGAATTCGAAGCATATGCAGTTAAACAACAGGTAGATAGCGAACAGATTGTAACGATTGATGATGTAATTAATAATCTAGTAATTCCAGCGGTAGCTAAAGGAGATACAAAGATGGCTTTGCCCCAAGTTCCCGAGGGATTTGAAATTGAGTTTATTGGTGCTGATTATGAACAAATCTTAGATCGTGATTTAACGATTCATCAGCCAATTGTGGATACAATAGTATCTGTAAATTATAAAGTAAAAAAAGGTGATCAAGAAAAGATCACAGGTGCATATAATGTCACGATTCCAGGAAAAAATAGTCCTGATGTCAGCATTAATGCTAAGCCTAAAGTAGTTCCAGAATTAGCCGAATGGGTAGGAACAGAAGGAAGCTTTACAATTAGCGATGATTCTCGGATTGTGATCAATCCAGCTTATAAAGATGATTTAGCATATTTAGCTAAAACATTTAAGGCTGATTATCAAGCACAAACTGGTAAAGAAATTGAAGTAGTATATGCCAATACACCAGGGGCGCATGATTTCTATTTTACATTAGGAAGTAGTGATACCGGGTTAAAAGAAGAAGGTTATTTAATGACTGTTGGAGATAGTGTTAAAGTTGAAGCAGTCGACAAAACAGGGGCTTTCTGGGCAACACAATCAATTTTACAAATTTTAAAGCAAAATAGTAATACGATCCCTAATGGGCAAACTCGTGATTACCCTAAATATGAAGTTCGGGGATTCATGCTGGATGTTGGAAGAATGCCATATTCATTAGATATATTAAAAGATATTGCAAAAAATATGGCTTATTATAAAATGAATGATTTCCAAGTACATTTAAATGATAACTATATTTGGGTTGAAGATTATGGTGATAATGCTTTTGATGCTTATTCTGGGTTTAGACTAGAATCAGATATAAAAGCGGGTGGTAATGGTGGATTAAATCAAGCTGATCTAACTAGCAAAGATGTTTTTTATACAAAAGATCAGTTCCGGACATTTATCCAAGAATGTCGGGATATGGGGGTAGCGGTTGTTCCTGAATTTGATACGCCAGCTCATTCTCTAGCTTTAACGAAGGTTCGTCCAGACTTAGCGATGAAAGATAAATCTGTAGCACGTCACTGGGATCATTTGGATCTAGATAGTATGTATGATGAGAGTTTAGCTTTTACTCAATCAATTTTTAATGAATATATGAATGGTGATGATCCAGTTTTTGATCAAAATACAACAGTTAATGTAGGTACTGATGAATATGATGGTAAGTACGCAGAAAACTTCCGTCAATATACTGATGATATGTTAAAATTTATTCAAGATACAGGACGCGATGTTCGTTTGTGGGGAAGTTTATCAATGCGCAAAGGTTCTACACCAGTTCGTTCTGAAAATGTGCAAATGAACATTTGGAATACAAGTTGGGCTAACCCCAATGAAATGTATAAACAAGGTTTTGATTTAATTAATATGGTTGATGGAACTTTATATATGGTGCCGGGGGCAGGTTATTATAACGATTATTTAAATAGTCAAAATATTTATAATAACTGGCAGCCTAATAATATGGGTGGAACGATCATTCCGGCCGGAGATGAGCAAATGTTAGGTTCTGCATATGCAATTTGGAATGATATGGTTGATAAAAAGGCGAATGGTATAAGTGAATATGATATTTATGATCGTTTTGAAAAAGCTTTACCGGCAATGTCATCTAAATTATGGGGCGATGGTCAAGATTTAAAATATAATGAATTAAATGAAGTAGTTAATTCATTAGGAACTGCCCCAAATTCAAATCCGCGTGATGTTGTAACGAGCAAAAGCGATACAGTATTAAACTATGATTTTAATAAGAGTGAAATCGTTGATAAATCAGGAAACGAGTATAATGTCGTTAATAAAAAGAATGTTGCAACTGTAGCAGGAAAATTTTCTAAAGGCCTAGAATTAAGTGGTGGTGAAAGTTATATTGAAACACCATTAGCAGATATGGGACCGAATAACAGTGTATCTTTCTGGGTGAAAATGGATAAAGACGCAACTGGTGAACAAGTTTTATTTGAATCAGATAAGGGTTCAATTAAAATGTCACAAAAAGATACTGGAAAAGTAGGCTTCTCAAGAATCGGTTATGATTATTCATTTAATTATGAATTACCTAAAGACGAATGGGTAAAATTAGAAATAAAGGGATATGCTAATAAGGCCGAATTGTATGTTAATGGTGAATTAGTAGATACTTTAGCTAAAAATGCAACTGGTGGTAAATACGCAACGTTAACTTTACCGTTAGAAAGAATTGGAAGTAAGACAACATCATTCAAGGGGATTATTGATAATTTAGAGATTTCAACTACTGGTAGTCAAAGTGATGACACTGATTATACAAAGGTAGATAGCAGTAACTTTACTGTATCTACAGATAATGAAAATCCTCAAGCGGGTAATGAAGGACCGATTACTTATGCATTTGATAACAATGAGGTTACTTTCTGGCATAGTAATTATTCCCCATATCAAGCTTTACCAGCAACTGTAGAGATTGATATGAAAGAAGTTCATACTATTAATCAATTTGATTATCTACCACGACAAGATGGTAATACCAATGGGCAAATTACTAAATATGAATTATATATTAAAGAAAATGCGGCAGATGAATATCAAAAGGTTTCTGAAGGAGAATTGGCTGCCAATGCTTCGTTAAAGAAAATTACTTTTGATGCAGCGAATGCTCGATATATTAAATTTGTAGCGTTAGAAGGTACTGGAAATGGCGGAAAATCATTTGCTTGTGCTTCGGAATTTACTGTACGTCAAATTGACTCTAAGGCAGAATTAAGAAAAGTAGTCAACTTAGCAGCTAATTATGAAAAGGAATATTATACAACTGCTTCATGGAATGATTTTGAAACAGCATTAACTAATGCTCAAATGATTCTCGATAAAGCAGATGCTTCATCAACAGAGATTGATGACGCTGCGAGTGCTTTAAAAACAGCGATTGATAGTCTGGTTGAAATTGGTGATGTGGTTAAAACAGAGCTTGAAAGAGTTATTGCTGAAGCGCAATCTATCGATACTACAAAATATACCGATAAAACAGTAGATGTTTTAAAAACAGCATTAGTAAATGCAATTAGTATCAATGGTAATGAAAATGCTACTCAAGAAGAAGTAAATGCAGCAATTACAGCATTAACTAATGCAATTGATGAATTAGAACTAAAAACAGATGTATCAGTTGATAAAACAGATTTAGAAGCTTTATTAAATATTTGTGGTACAATTGATTTGAATAATTACCAAGAAAATGGTAAAGCTGAATTTAAGGCGGCTTACGAGTATGCTTTATCGATCTTTAATGAAGCTGATGCTACAGAACAAGAAATTAGGGATGCAATGAATAGGCTGTTGGAAGCTAAAAAGAATTTAAAGGAAATTGAAGTAACTCCAACTGATCCTGACAAAAATGGTCAAGATAAACCTATTGACAATAAAGTTGAAACGGGAGATAATATAAATGTGCTTTATTCTGCGTCAGGATTAGCATTGGCATCAATTGTGTTTTATTTCAGTAAAAAAAGAAAAAGATCTAATTAAAAATAATTAAAGATAGGGGGAGAGCTAACGCTGTCCCTCTTTGTGTATAATTTAGAAAATTAGGTTTGATAATATAGCAGTTTGATCCCGTTCTTTAAAATATTTCAAAATATGAAAAAAGGAGTTTGATTAATTGATTAGGGGCAAAAAAATTGAAAAAATTAAGGAATCATGGGGATTTTAGATGGTTTCATATATTAAACTTCTTCTTTAATAATTAGAATTTGTATGATGGAATCAAGAAAATTTGCATTTTTAATTCAGATATGTTATTATGCAATGGTACGTTTTAGATAGGAAGTGAGTTAATGAAAGAACAGCGTGTTAAACAATTGAATAATTTTATTAATGAAAATATTATCAAACGGAAAGCTATGTTTATCCCAATCTTAGGGGTATCAGTATTTATGTTAGTAGGTTATGCCGCGGTCGATAAAGAAGCACCAAAAATTGTTTCTAATCGAATCGAGGTTTCATATGGTGACAAAGTAGATTTAGATGCTATTGATATTACAGATAATCAAGATAGTCGTCCGGAAATCGAAGTTACTGCAAATGATCTTAGCAGCGTGAATGTTAATCAGTTAGGTACATATGATTTATCAGTCACGGCAACAGATAGTTTTTCAAACACAGCATCTAAAGTTATTAAAATAGATGTTGTTGATGATGAGGCACCAAAATTTAAGGTTGCTGGAGTCGAAACAGGGTATGTCGTACAAGTACCGATCAATGGAAGTCAAGATATTTCCAGTTATGTAACTGCTTCAGATAATGTTGATGGTGATGTTTCGCCATTCATTGAATCGAATCAGGAATTAGATACGACTAAAGCGGGAATTCAAGATATTAAATTATCAGTTACCGATTCTTCTGGGAATGTAAATGAAAAGACGTTTACTTTTGCAGTATCTGATTTGACTGCTCCAGTAGTTACTTTATCACAAGGAAATGATATTGTAATTGATTATGGTAGCGAATTTAAATTAGAGAACTTTTTAACAGCTACTGATGATCAAAGTGCTGTTACCAACACTGTTACTGGTGAAGTAGACACTAAGAAAGAAAATGAAGTACAAACAATTACTGTTAGTACGCAAGATGAAGCTAAAAATGAAGTTTTAACAACTTTGAATTTTACAGTAAAAGATATAAGTGGACCACAAGTTAATTTGTCAACAAATGCAGTTGAGGTAATTAAAGGTGATGCTTTTGATCCAAGACAATATTTAGTCTCAGCTATTGATAATAAAGATGGTGATGTGACTGGTAATGTTGTAATCGGTAATATTGATACTGGCAGCACAGGAGATAAAGCTGTTACTTATACAGTAAGTGATAGTTCTGGTAATCAAACAGTTGCAACTTTAAATGTAAAGGTTTATACACCGGGAAGTAAAATTTTAGAAACTGCTTATACAAAACTAGGTAGCCCATACGTATGGGGAGCCACGGGACCAAATTCATTTGACTGTTCAGGATTTACATCTTGGGTATATCGTCAGCATGGAATTTCCCTTTCAAGAACTGCGCAAGCTCAATCTCAAGGTGGTAAAGCAGTTGATCGTGCAGATTTACAACCAGGAGATTTAGTCTTCTTTGGTTCAAGTACAAGTAGAATTACTCACGTTGGAATTTATGTTGGAAATGGACAAATGGTTCATTCACCACAAACTGGAGATGTTGTAAAAGTGTCTAGTTTAAATCGTAATTACGTGTGTGCAAGAAGATATTTATAGAAAAGGGCGTTTGTCCTTTTCTTTTTTTTATATTTAGGCATAAGAATATAGGGGAGGTATATAATGAATAGTTTTGATCTTATTAGGGTATTATGTAATACTAGTCCTAAAGCTTATGCTTTAATTACAGGAGCAACAGTTACGGGAACAATGCTAGCATATAGTTTTGAAGAAGGAACGATCGTTGTGGTTGAGGCTCAAGGGTTACCGGCTACCGGTTGTGGTTTAGGGGTACATGGTTTGCATATTCATGAAGGTTCTAGCTGTAGTGGGACACCGGAAAATCCTTTTGGTAATGCTGGAGGACATTATAGTACGACAAATTGTCCACATCCATATCATACTGGGGATCTGCCACCTTTATTTTCTGAGGACGGACAAGCTTGGATGGCGGTATATATTTCTAAATTTACACCAGAGCAAATTGTTGGGCGGACTATTATAATTCATGGAAATGTTGATGATTTTACTACTCAGCCATCGGGAAATTCTGGGCCGATGATTGCTTGTGGTGTGATTAGGGAATTATATCAATAATATTTACTTTTCTTAAGTTAAAAAACAATCTAACTATGGTACAATGTAGTGGCGGAGGTATGAAGATGAGTAAATTATTATTTTTTGATATCGATGGAACACTGATTGAGTGTAATTTAGATATCTATTCAATTACTGAAAATACTAGAAATGCATTAGATAGATTAAAAGAAAATGGACATGATGTTTTCTTAGCTACAGGACGGTGTAAATGTTTTATTACTGAAGGGGTTATGAATTATCCTTTTAGTGGGTATGTGACTTGTAACGGAGCTTATGTAGAATATCATGGTGAGCCAGTATATAAAGCAATAATTCCTAGTGAGGCAATTAAAGCAACGATGGCGTTATCAGAACAATACGATTTTAACTATTATTTTGAAAGTAGTGATTATATCTATGTCCGTGATCAAAATGATGAACGTCATCAGTGGTTTGCAAAAAATTGGGGCATGAAACCGGAGACAGTTATTGATGATTTTGATCCAGAAACGATAGAAACTTACATTGGGATGATTGTTGTTAATGACAAAAAAGATATTTCGCCAATGGTTAATGCATTGAGTAAATATTTTGATGTCCAAAGACATCAAAGTGATTATTCTTTTGATTTAACTTTAAAGGGTGTCTCAAAAGCAGTTGGAATTGAAAAACTGGTAGAACGAATTAATCGAAATATTGATGACACTATTGCTTTTGGTGATGGACGAAATGATATTGAGATGTTGGAAACAGTTAAGATTGGTGTAGCAATGGGAAATGCTGTTGATGAGGCGAAGGCTGTTGCTAACTATGAAACTGATCGAATCGAAAATGATGGCATTGTTAAAGCTTTAAAACATTTTGAATTAATTTGACAGCCTTAGGGCTGTTTTTCAGTTAGTTCTTTATTAAACGGGTATACTTAAAGATGTCTACAACATTCGCTTGAAAGAAGGGATGATTGTGCTATACTTTAACCATAGTGTTTTTAGATTTGAGAAAGGAGATAGGTGTTAGTGCCTTGTTAGATATGATCTTACAATTATTTTGTTTAATAGCTGGTTTTGTCTTATTGATTAAAGGAGCTGATATTTTTGTTGAGGGAGCTTCTAAGCTGGCTTCAAAGCTAAATATTCCCCCAATTGTAATAGGTTTGACGATCGTTGCTTTTGGTACAAGCGCTCCGGAAGCTGCTATTTCTATTACTTCGGCGTTAGGCGGTAATGTTGATTTAGCAGTTGGAAATATTATTGGCAGTAATATAATGAATGTTTTGTTGATTCTAGGAATTACCGGGTGTATCGCTAAACTGAAGGTTAATAATAATACATATCGATATGAAATTCCTTTTGTAATGGTAATAACTCTAGTTTTATTAATGTTAGGAAAGTTTGGCAGATCGATTGATCGATTTGATGGAGTGCTTTTATGGGGATTATTTTTACTGTTTTTATACTATTTATATCGTTTGGTTAAAAAGGGTGAAGAAGTGCCATTGGATGAAGTTGAAGAATTAGATGAAAAAGATACGCTGCTCCGACTAATCATCATGATTGTTTTAGGAATGGCGGCAATTGTAATTGGTAGTAATCTAACGATTGATGCAGCTACATATATTGCTGAAGAATTAGGGGTTAGTCAACGTTTGATTGGATTGACGATTATTGCTTTTGGAACATCGTTGCCGGAGTTAGTGACTTCAATGACAGCAGCTTGGAAAGGTAAGAGTGATCTGGCAATTGGTAATATCGTCGGAAGTAATATTTTTAATATCTTGTTTGTTTTAGGAACAACAGCTTTAATTTCCCCAAAAGCAGTTGCTTTTGAAAGTGGTTTTATTATTGATGGAATCGTTGCAATTGGGGCATTGTTTCTATTATATACTTTTATTGGTAGCGATGGGTATTTAAAAAAGAGTGGGGCAATTATTATGCTGATTGGCTATTTGGCATATTTTGTAAGCATTTTATAGGAGAAATATATGATTAAATTAGGTCATCGGGGATATAGTTCTAAATATCCAGAAAATACAATGTTAGCTTTTAAAGCTGCAATTGATGGTAATTTTGATGGTGTTGAAACAGATGTACAACTAACGAAAGATAATAGGCTAGTCTTGATTCATGATGAAAAGATTGATCGGACTTCTAATGGTAAAGGGTATGTAAAAGATTATACCTATGATCAATTGTGCCAATTTAATTTTAACTATCGTTTTGATGGAATCGAGGCAAAAATTCCGTTGTTAGAGGAATTGTTAGATTATTGTATTGGTAAAGATGTAATCTTAAATATTGAAATAAAAACTGATAAGATTCAGTATCCGAATATTGAAAGAATGACTTATATGATGATCAAAGAAAAGGGCTTATTAGATCGAGTAATGTTTTCATCGTTTCATTTAGAGAGTTTGCTTAATCTTAGAGAACTTGATGATAGTATTTATCTTGGCTATTTGTATGAAGATAATTATCAAGTCAATAAAGCTAAAGTATTTGAATATCGTTTTAATGGAGCACATCCTAAATATACTTTTTTAAATGAAAAGGAAATCAATGATTATTTGCGTCGGGGTATAGATGTAAATACTTGGACAGTAGATAGTGATGATATTAAAGATTTTTTAGTTGATGAGGGTGTTAAAACAATAATTACGAATAAAGATATCTAGGGTAAAAAGACCCTAGATTTTTTCTCATCCAGTAAATTAAGCAGTGATACAAGTGTTAGCGTTTTCATTGTAAAGTTAGTGTTTTTGTTGTGAAAAAATGCACAATATTACTTGTGTTTTTTGCAAATTTGGGGTACACTATCGGTGGAAACAAATTAAATATTTCACAATGAATCGGAGGAAGAAATAATGGCAGAAAAAAAAGCTGTTAACAAAGTAGTTGAACCAACTAATGAAGAAATCGATGCTCATGTTGATCAACTAGTTGCAAAAGCTCAAGTAGCTTTATCAAAATTTGAAGAATTCACTCAAGAACAAGTAGATTACATCGTAGCTAAATGTTCAGTTGCTGGACTTGATGCTCATGGTACATTAGCTGAAGCTGCAGTTAATGAAACTGGACGTGGTGTATTTGAAGATAAAGCAGTTAAAAACTTATTTGCTTGTGAATATGTAACAAGTAACTTACGTCACTTAAAAACTGTTGGTATCATCAATGAAGATCCACTTTTAGGAATCACTGAAATTGCTGAACCAGTAGGTGTTGTTTGTGGTATCGTTCCAACAACTAACCCAACTTCTACAGTAATTTTCAAATCATTAATTTGTTTAAAAACAAGAAACCCAATTATCTTCTCATTCCATCCAAGTGCTCATGCATGTTCAGTAATGGCTGCTGTAGTAATTAGAGATGCTGCAATCGCTGCTGGGGCTCCAGAAGATTGTATCCAATGGTTAGATCTTAAATCAATGTATGCAACTACTGCATTAATGAAACACCCAGGTGTTGCTACAATCTTAGCAACTGGTGGTAATGCAATGGTAGCTGCTGCTTACTCTTGTGGTAAACCTGCATTAGGTGTAGGAGCTGGTAACGTTCCTGCTTATGTAGAAAAAACTTGTGTATTACCTAGAGCTGTAAATGACATCGTATTATCAAAATCTTTCGATAACGGTATGATCTGTGCTTCTGAACAAGCTGCTATCGTTGATACTGAAATCTATGATGCATTCATGAAAGAAATCAAAAGATTCAAAGTTTACTTTGTAAATAAAGAAGAAAAAGCAAAATTAGAAACATTTATGTTTGGTGCTGTAGCATACAGTGATAACGTAAACGCTGCTAAGTTAAATCCAAACGTAGTTGGTAAACCTGCTACTTGGATCGCTGAACAAGCTGGATTCAAAGTACCAGAAGATACTCAAATTATCTGTGCAGAATGTAAAGAAGTTGGTCCAAATGAACCATTAACAAGAGAAAAATTATCTCCAGTATTAGCTGTATTAAAAGCTAAAAATACTGATGATGGTATCTTAAAAGCAACTCAAATGGTTGAATTCAATGGTTTGGGTCACTCTGCTGCAATTCATACAGAAGATCATGAAATTTCTAAGAAATTTGGACATGCATGTAAAGCAATCCGTATTATCGAAAACGCTCCATCTACATTCGGTGGTATTGGTTCTGTTTATAATGCATTTATTCCATCATTAACATTAGGTTGTGGTTCTTACGGACATAACTCTGTATCAAACAACGTAAGTGCTGTTAACTTAATCAATATTAAGAGAATCGGGAGACGTAATAACAATATGCAATGGGTTAAACTTCCTCCAAAAATTTATTTCGAAAGAAATTCGATTAAATATTTAAGAGACATGAAAAAAATGGAAAAAGCCATGATCGTTACAGATAGAGGTATGTACAATCTTGGTTATGTAGAAAAAATCGAAGATGTTATTAGAAGAAGAAGAAATCAAGTTGATTTAGAATTATTCTTTGACGTAGAACCAGATCCAAGTTTCGATACAGTTCAAGCTGGTCTTGAATTAATGAACAAATTCCAACCTGATACAATTATCGCATTAGGTGGGGGTTCTTCAATGGATGCTGCTAAAGTAATGTGGTTATTATATGAAAATCCAGAAGTATGTTTCGATGATATCAAACAAAAATTCATGGATATCAGAAAACGTGCATTCAAATTCCCTGAATTAGGTAAAAAAGCTAACTTAATCTGTATTCCTACAACTTCAGGAACAGGTTCAGAAGTTACTCCATTCTCAGTTATTACAGATAAATCTTGTAACAAGAAATATCCATTAACTGACTATGCTTTAACTCCAACAGTAGCTATCGTTGACCCTGAATTCGTTATGTCTTTACCAGCTGCAATTGCTGCTGATACAGGTATCGACGTATTAACTCATGCAGTTGAAGCTTACGTATCTATCTTAGCTTCTGACTTTACTGATGGATGGGCTAAACAAGCCGTTAAATTAGTATTTGATTACTTAGAAGAATCAGTTAAAGAAGGAACTCCTTTATCTAGAGAAAAAATGCACAATGCTGCAACAATCGCAGGTATGGCTTTCGCTAATGCATTCTTAGGTATGAACCACTCATTAGCTCATAAAATTGGTGGGGAATTCCACGTACCTCATGGACGTACTAATGGTATCTTATTACCACACGTTATCAGATATAACGGAAGTATGCCAACTAAATTAAACATCTGGCCAAAAATTGAAAACTTCAAAGCTGATGTTAAATATATGGAATTAGCTCAATTAATCGGATTAAATCCTAAAACTCCTGCAGAAGGTGTTCAAATGTTTGCTGACGCTTGTGAAGAATTATGTCACAAAGTTAATTTAGCATCTAACATCGAATCTCAAGGAATCGATAAAAAAGATTGGGATGAAGCAATTCACAGAATGGCTATGAATGCTTATGAAGATCAATGTACTCCAGCAAATCCAAGAATGCCTATGGTACATGATATGGAAGCAATCTTAAGAACTATTTGGGATTATAAAAATAAATTCGATAAATAATAATGTTTATCTTTGAGGCAACACCAAGTGTTGCCTCTTTTTTATTAGACACTTTGTGTTATAATGGGCATATATTAAAGTATCGGGGTGTGATTTAATGCGACGTAATATTTATAATTCAATATATTATTGTGTTTTAGGGTTGATTTTAATTGTTATTTCATCAATGGCAATTATTCAGCGAGAAGATTTTTTAATGCGTGTATTTGACGTATTGGCATGGATTTTGATTATTAATGGTCTTCATGAATTAAGTGTATTTTTAAGACGTCGCTTTAGAGGAGATTTAATTAATATAATTGGAAATATTGGAGTAGGAATATTTATTTTGTCTTATACAGCGATTCCAATTAGATTATTATTTGCTATTTTTGCAATCTATATAACATTAAATGGAATTATAAAATTTATTTCTTATTTAAACTATAAAAAAGATAAAGTGAGTAAACGATTTCCAGTTTTGTGTGGGGCTCTGTTTTTGATCATCTATGGCTTGGCACTGTTATTAGGGAGATATGCTGATGCTAATGCAATGATGATCTTCATTGGCGGTTATGGCTTATTATTAGGAATAAATTACATTATTGATGGAATCTTTACCGCTATTCCCCAGCAGCATAAAGACAGTTTAAAGAGACGGATCAGAATACCCGTACCAATCTTTATTTCTGCCCTTGTACCAAAAGTGATGATGGATTATATAAATGAACGGTTAGCAGTTGAGCCAACAGAGAAGTTTTTAGACGATCAGAATCACGCAAATGTAGAAATTTTTATTCATGTTAGCCCAGATGGATTTGGGACAATTGGACATTGCGATATATGTATCGATAATCAAGTAATATCTTATGGAAACTATGATTACGATTCTATTAGATTATTTGAAACCATTGGGGATGGTGTTTTGTTTATTGCTCCACGAGAAAGTTATATTCCATTTTGCATCGAAACTGATCATAAAACGATTTTTAGTTATGGGGTTCGTTTAACAGTTAAACAGTTAGCGAGTGTAAAACGAGAAATTGAAAAGTTAAAAGAAAATACCTACCCTTGGTATCCGCGTTCATATAAAGATAGGAATGATTGTAATGACTATGCCAGCCGTCTTTATTTACGAACGGGAGCTAGCTTTTTTAAATTTAAAAGAGGACGCTATAAAACATATTTTGTTTTAGGGTCTAATTGTGTTAAGTTAGCTGAAGCAATTATGGGAAAAGCAGGAATGGATATTATTGATTTAAATGGAATTATTTCTCCGGGTACTTATCAAAACTATTTAGAGAAGGAATATCAAAGGGCAAATGGTGTTATTATTTCAAAAAATGTTTATAACCAATTGACAATTGACCATAAATGAGACATAATAATGGAGTATTATGGTTATGTCAAAGAAAGACAATAATACTTTGCATAGGTGACCCCTCTCCCATATAATCACCTATGCAGAAAAGGAACAAGAAATTGTTCCTTTTTTTATACATTTTTTTTAAAAGTTCATAAAGTGTTCACATTTCTCCGATATTATTACAAATGTCGTCAAGACAAGATAATATATAAGTATAGGTCACCCCCTTCTTCCCCAAGAACGACCTATACATTAAAGGAAGTATTCCCCAATGCTTCCTTTTTTTTTTATTTGTTAGTGCAAAAAAATTCTTGCCTAGATAATAAAAATTTGCTAGAATGTAAAAGGGCAACAGTGTGTCTTCCAGAGGAAGACATTTTTATTTTGATATAAAACAAAAAGGAGAATAGAAAATGGCAAAGTATATATTTGTAACAGGTGGGGTCGTATCAGGCCTTGGTAAAGGTTTAACTGCTGCATCGTTAGGTCGAATTTTAAAACAGCGAGGGTTAAAAGTGTTTATGCAAAAATTAGATCCTTATATCAATGTTGATCCAGGAACGATGTCACCATATCAGCATGGTGAGGTTTTTGTAACGGCAGATGGTGCTGAAACCGATTTAGATTTGGGGCATTATGAAAGGTTCATTGATGAAGAATTAAATCGTAATTCATCTATTACTACAGGACGAATTTATAGTAATGTTATATCTAAAGAACGTCGAGGGGATTATCTAGGAGCTACGGTACAAGTGGTACCGCATATTACAAATGAAATAAAAGCAAAAATTTATGCTGCAGCATCAAGTTCTAATGCAGATATTGTAATTACTGAAATTGGAGGAACGACTGGAGATATTGAAAGTTTACCGTTTTTAGAAGCAATTAGACAGGTACGCTTAGATTTAGGTTATGATAATACTCTTTATATTCATACGACACTATTACCTTATATTGGAGCGAGTCATGAGGTTAAAACTAAACCAACACAGCATAGTGTTAAGGAGCTAAGAGGTTTAGGGATTCAGCCAGATTTTATTGTATGTCGAAGTGAGAAGTATATTGAACAAGAGCTTAAAGATAAAATTTCATTATTCTGTAATGTTCCAACAAAAAACGTAATTTCAAATTATGATGTTGAAGTATTATATGAATTACCAATGATGTTATTGGATCAGCATATGGATGATCTTGTCCTTGAACATCTAAGAATTGAGGCCCCACAACCAAATATGAGTGAGTGGGAGAGTTTGATTGAACGGGTTAAAGGTTTAGATCATGAAATAACAATTGCTTTGGTAGGAAAGTATACTCAATTACCAGATGCTTATTTGTCAGTAAATGAGGCTTTAAGACATGCGGGATATTATGAAAATAGTGTTGTAAATATTGAATTTGTTGATTCTGAGGAAATAACAAAAGATAATGTCGCTGAAAAGTTAAAAACAGCAGATGGAATCATAGTTCCTGGAGGATTTGGTAACCGCGGAATTGAAGGAATGATAGATGCAATTGAATATGCACGAATCAATAACTTACCATTTTTTGGAATTTGTTTAGGGATGCAGCTGGCAACGATTGAATACGCCCGTAATGTTTGCGGCTTGAAAGATGCTAATTCATTAGAATTTGATGAACTAACAAAAAATCCTATTATTAATTTAATGTCTGATCAATCATTAACTGATATGGGTGGAACTCAACGCTTAGGTGATTATAATTGTGAACTGGCTGCCGGTACACATGCTAGAGAATTATATGGGGTCGATATGATTCAAGAACGTCATCGTCATCGCTATGAATTTAATAATGAGTATAAAGACGCTTTAGTTGAACATGGACTTACGATTGCAGGCATTAATCCTGAACGTAATTTGGTAGAAATAGTGGAAATTAAGGAACATCCATATTTTGTGGCTTGCCAATTTCATCCAGAATTTACAAGTCGACCAAATCGTTCTCAACCGCTATTTCAGGGTTTGATTACAGCCGCTCATAAGCGAAAATATCATGGGTAGGTATTGCACCTATCCTTTTTATATAGTACCGTAATATGATACTTAGTGAATAAATAGTAACTTTAGTCCTAAATCAAGATACAAACTCCCCTAATTAGTCATTATCATTGTATTCGCTTACAACTATAATAATTGATATAGGAGGAAGTAAAATGAGAAAAATAAAAAAACTATTTGCAATGATGATGACATTAGTAATGACCCTAGGCATTATTACAACAAATATTAGTGCAATCGAGGAATTAAAAGTTACTTCAATTGTTGCTAATACATATGTTGGGGATGGACAAAGAGAAGTGAGTTCATTTGAAATCACTGTCAATGATATTAATTTAGTAAATGATTTAAAGGCTGAAGATTTTGATATTACTAATAACGTTAGCTCAGTACCCTACGACGTTGCGACAAATGCTTTAGCAGATGATTATTTAGATGATGGAATTAGTTTAGAAATTAAAGGAAATACAATTATTCTTAATGTAAAAGCCTTTGATTATACTGGACGATACAATCCTGATTTTAGTAAAAATCCTTGGCAGGTTACCTGCAACAAATATGGTGTGTTAAGTTTCAATAAAGATAATGTGACTACATTGAAAACAAAAACTTTGGATGATGCAATCAGAGGAACGTTTACATATGCGGGATTAACTCGTGAGTATGCTTTATATTTGCCTAAAAATAGTGATGGAACTAACATGAAAAATGTTCCATTAGTAGTATGGAATCATGGTGGTGGAGAATATGCAGGGCAATTAGAAAATACACTTGTTGCTAATAGAGGTTTAACTGCATGGGTAGAGGCAGGATATAATACAGCGGTATTACAAATTCAAGTTTCTAATCCAAACTATAGCTACGGGACAGCTTTTGATGAAGATAAGAAATCTTTGATCGATCAAAATAACGCTTTACAAGCAGCGTTAATAAAAAAATTAATTGCAGAAGGAACAGTTGATCAAAATCGTGTTTATGTTACAGGAGCATCAAGTGGTGGTGGCGCAACGATGCGCTTTATTATGCAATACCCAGAACTTTTTGCGGGTGCGATAGCTTGTTGTTCAATGGATCCGATTGTGTGGGTACATTATAATTATCAAGATTCTTATGAACAAATTGTTGAAAATTTTGAAACTGCTTTCCAAGGACAAGTATACACTTGGGATGAAACAAAAGAAATGATGGTAAGCAAACAAGTTGATACTGCTTCTTTAGTAGAGTTACCAATTTATTTTACACATGCTCAAAATGATACTACATGCAATGTTAATAGTTCAAAAGCTATGTATGAAGCTTTAAATAATCTAGGTGCTAAAAATAATCACTTAACAATCTGGTCAAATCAAGAAATGGCTGACGAAGGAATTGCTGAAGGTTTATTACATTGGTCGTGGGTAAAAGTACTTAACCATAATGAAGAAGGTTCACCAATGAATTGGTTATTTAAACAGACAAATGCTTCAGAAAATATTCCAGTAGAAAAAGAAGAGTCGAATAATTCTAAAACTGAAACAACTGCTTCTGAGGAAGCAAAGAAAGCAGTTAAAACAGGTGATGATAGTACAGTTGAATTGATGGCTATGATGACTGGATTATCATTGTTAGCGGGAACAGTAGTATTAAGTAAAAAATATTATTAATAATAAAAATCCTCTAACTGAAATGAACCTCATTATTTGAACATTCAAATAATGGAAGATTATTTCAAATGAGGATTTTTTATTTAAAATTCGAGTAATTTCACCAAAAAATTAATGAAATATAGTATACTAATACCCAGAGGTGAAAGCGCTATGATAAAAAATATAACTTTATTAGATAGTATTTTGGATGTTGCTAACTGTGTCGATATTAATGATAATAATACCTATATTGCTCGGAAAGTGATAGAGAATTGTGTTTGGTTAAAGGATATGAGTTTAGAGGATTTCTTAGAAACAACTAATATTAATGGGAGTCAGTTTAAACGATTTTATAAATTGTATGACTGCAACAATTTTTCAATCTTGAAAGAGCGGATTGGCTTGTGGTGTGATATTCGTAAAGAGCAAGTAGTAAAACAGTGTCAGTGGCAAAAACAAGAACCGCTTGCAAGAGTTATTTTTAACTTAACTAATTATAATGATTTTAATGATTTTTTTAATGTTGAGTTAATTGATCGGATTTGCAAGCAAATCTATCAAAGTAAGCGTATTATCATGTATGGGGCGATGGGATTGTTGAATTTAACACATGATTTTCAAATAGATATGAAACTGTTTGGAAAGGATTTTATTCGTAGTTCGATGTATGAAGATAAGGCTCTAGTTCCTCAAAAAGATGATTTTGTATGGCTTTTTTCAATGATGGGAAGAACGATGAATATGGTAGGGACAACAATGCGTTTAAAAATCTTTAATGGTCCTTGTAAGAAGTTATTAATTACTCAACACGGGGCATTATTAGAGAGTGATTTTTTAATTTCATTAAATACTGATAATGATTATTATGAGGGGCAGTATGTTTTTATGTTTTATCTAGATATGATTAAAACAAGATATTATGAATTATATATAAAGGAGAACTAGGCAGATGATTTTGGGGAAGGTTATGATGGCTCAAAGTGCTAATAAGCGTGGGAGTGTAGAATATCAGATCAGTAAAAAAACATTGATGCTCGGAAATCGAATCAAAGATTATTCATTAGAAATGTTTATTAAAGAAGCTGGGGTATCAAAAACATCATTGATGCGGTATTTAAATAGCCTGGGGGTTAATACCTTTACTTCTTTTAGGGAAATAATCACATTAGAGAGTATTAAAGGCATCACAGCCTTGGAAACAATAAAATATAACTATAAGGAAGAACAGCTAGACAAACAGGCTGTTAAATTAGGAAAAATAATTAAAGAGGCTAAACGTGTTATTGTTTTGGGGGATGGTAATTGTTTTAGTTTGATGATTTATATGAAAGCCTTTATTCATCTAGGGATAGATTTTGAAATTCCTATTTATTTAGGTAAGGAGGAGGATATTTTTGATGAATATGCATTATCTAAAGATGATCTGGTAATTTTTATCAGTCTTCATGAAACGTTTAGAAGTTTTTTAGATCATCGAACGATGTTTTATAAGGATGTTAGATATTTTCAATTCAATTGTCCGTGTCGAGTTGCATTTGTGGGAGAAGTAGATTTAGGACAAGAACCACTAAGTGAATACCAGTTTATCGTAGATATTGATGGGCTTATATATGAACGTAAAATGCGTTTAGATAAGTTATTTGAAGAGGCAATGAGTTATTTATGTCTTAGTTATGAATTTGTTTATTAATTCTTAAGTTTTTATTGATGGGAATTTTTGTTTGTTTTTGTTATAATACAGTATATTATGGAGGCGGTAATATGCTTGAAACTAAATCAACTAAGAAATTTAAGATAATTAAAGGAATAATTTGTATTCTTACTTTAGCAATGCTAGTGGCAGCAGTGATTTTTTTATTCATTGTTGATGATATGAAAAAGAAGCGACGTCTGATTTTTTCAATTGTTCAATTATTGTTAATGATAGGAATTATAATTTTACCAGAACAGTTAAAGGAACGACTTGATTTAAAAATTCCGATTATGTTAGAAACCTCACTAACTGTATTTGCTTTTTGTGGATTTGTACTTGGTGATGTGTTTGATTTTTATAAAAAAATACCTATTTGGGACTCAATACTACATGCTTTTTCAGGTGTGATCTTAGCTTATGCAGGTTTTGTTTTAATTGATTATTTTGTTAAACGTGAAAGTGTAAATATATCGATGGGACATATGTTTATTTGCACTAGTGTAGTATTGTTTTCGTTAGCATTGGGTGCTTTATGGGAAATTGGAGAGTATTTGGTTGATGATATTTTTGGGACTAATAATCAGCAGTATATGAAGTCTACGCGAGGAACTTTATATGGCCAAAAAGATGTGCCTTTAGAAGGACATGCAGCTTTAGGCGATACGATGAAAGATTTAATGTTAGACTTAGCTGGAGCAACAGCTATTGTAACAATAGAATACTGTAAAGAGGATTATCGCAAAAAGAAAGCTAAGAAAGAAGATAAGTAAACTTTGAGCATTGAAAATGCCCTAGAATATAGGGCGTTTTTGTGTTAGAATATGGCGTGGAGGAGTGAGAGTATGTATCGAATTGGACAATCAATTGATATTCATCAGCTAGTAGCAGGACGAAAGTTGATTTTGGGTGGTGTTGAAATCGAACATGAGCGTGGTTTGTTAGGACATAGTGATGCTGATGTTTTATGTCATGCCGTTATTGAAAGTATTATTGGGGCTTTAGGATTAGGTGATATTGGGAAACATTTTAGTGACACTGATGCTCAGTATAAAGGGATTAGTTCTTTAGTGCTATTAGAAAAAACTTATGAAATGATGGATGATCGCGGTTACGAAATAAGTAATCTTGATGCAATCATTTTGATTGAAAAACCAAAGATGGCACCTCATATCCAAAAAATGAAGGAAAATATTAGCAGGATCTTAAAATGTGATATTGCTGATGTTAATATTAAAGCAACCCGTGGTGAGAAGCTTGGCTTTGTTGGTCATGAAGAAGGTGCTGTTTCTCAATGTGTGGTTATGTTAAAGAAGAAAGGGATTTAAGAATGGAAAAAGTAAGAGTAAGATATGCTCCTAGTCCAACTGGACATCTACATATTGGGGGAGCAAGAACCGCTTTATTTAATTATCTATTTGCAAAACATCATGGTGGAGATTTTATTTTTAGGTTAGAGGATACTGATATTGAAAGAAATATTGAAGGTGGTGAGGCTAGCCAATTAGAAAATCTAGCGTGGTTAGGAATTATTCCAGATGAATCACCATTAAATCCAAAACCAGAGTATGCGCCATATCGTCAAATGGAACGTTTGGATATTTATCGTAAATATACTCAAGAGTTATTAGATCGAGGTTTAGCATATAAATGCTTCTGCACCCCAGAGGAATTAGATGCTGAACATGAACGCCAAGTTGAAGCTGGTGTTGCACCAATGTATAATCGTAAATGTCGTGATTTAACAGCTGAAGAAGTAGCAGCTAAAGAAGCAGCAGGAATTCCTTATACAATTAGACTTCGAGTGCCTGCAAATAAGACATATGAGTTTGACGATATGATCCGTGGACATGTATCATTTGAATCGAATGATATTGGTGATTGGGTAATTGTTAAAGCCAATGGGATTCCAACTTATAACTATGCAGTTGTAATTGATGATCATACCATGGAAATAACACATGTTTTTAGAGGTGAAGAACATTTAAGTAATACGCCAAAACAAATGATGGTTTTTGAAATGTTAGGATGGAAAGCACCGACTTATGGACATATGACTTTAATTGTAAATGAACAAAGAAAGAAATTATCAAAACGTGATGAAAGTATCATGCAATTTGTTTCACAATACAAAGAAGAAGGATATTTACCAGATGCAATGTTTAACTTTATGGCTCTATTAGGGTGGTCACCAGAAGGAGAACAAGAAATTTTCACAAAAGAAGAATTAATTAAAGAATTTAGTGAAACGAGATTATCTAAATCACCTTCAATGTTTGATAAAGATAAGTTAACATGGGTCAATAATCGTTATATTAAAGAAAGATCATTAGAAGATGTTGTTGCATTATGTCGACCATTTTTAGAAGAGGCTTATGATCTATCAAGTAAATCAGAACAATGGATCAATGATTTAGTTGCAACGTATCATGATCAATTATCTTATGGTAAAGAAATTGTTAGTTTAGTCGATTTATTCTTTACAGATGAATTGAATTTAGATGAAGAAGCTAAAGAATTTATGAAAGATGAAACTATTCCTAATACGTTAAAAGTATTTAAAGCGCAATTAGAGAATTTAGAAGAATTTACTAAAGAAAATATTCAAGCTTGTATTAAAGCAACTCAAAAAGAGGCTAAAGCTAAAGGAAAAATGTTATATATGCCACTTAGAATTGCAACAACAGGAATCATGCATGGACCTGATCTTGCGAGTTCAATTTGCTTATTAGGAAAAGAAAAAGTATTATCTAGATTAGGGTAAATATCGATTAAGGAGCGTTTAATTTAACGCTCTTCTTTTTTCTGTAAAAGAAAAAGGATTGATATATTCATTGTTTGTGTTATATTGTATATACAATGGAATACACGGAGGAGGGGTCAAGTTACTATTATAAGCAAGGGGAAAGAGTATGAGTATAATAGCAAAACTGACCGAAAAGAAAGATTTTTCAGCGTCGGAATCTAAAATCGCAGATTATATTATTGAAAATAAGGAGGAGATATTACATCTTACAATTAGAGAATTAGCTAAAACAACATATACTGGGGCATCGACTGTAATGCGAGTCATAAAAAAAATTTATGATGGTAGTTTTTCTGATTTTAAGGTCGATTTAGCTTATGAATTACAAAATATGATGAGTAAAGGAAATAATAAAATCTTATTTCAAATAAAAAAACAAGAAACAGCTTTTTCTGTTATGGAAAAAATTGCAAGTGTTGAAAAAGATACAATCGATCGAACAAAATTGTTATTGAATTATCAACAAATTGAACGTATAACTAAGTTGATCAACAAGGCTACAATAATCTATATTTTTGCAGATGGAATTAATGAGCAGATTGGACACGAATTTAAGTATATGATGGCTCGGATTGGAAAAGCTGTAGAGATTGCAACCGATAACTTTTGGGTAGCATTAAATTGTTTAAGTGAATCGGCTAATCCATTAGCAATCTATGTTAATCATCGTGAACATAATGTTCAATTATTAGAGAAGATAAGATTAAATCATAAAATTGCAATTCCTGGGATTGCTGTTACGGGATATATTAATTCCACTTTTGAAACTTGTTGTAAAGAAGTGATTACTATTCCTACTGGAGTTAGTTATTCAGATCTAGCTCCTGTTATTTATACAACTGCAATACGTTATGTTTTAAATACGCTCGTGGGCTGTGTGATTGCTTCAAATCATGAATTGAGTATGGATAAATTGATTGACTATACTGAATTATCACAGACAGTGAAATAGTTTTACTTTGAGTTGGTACAATGTGCCAGCTTTTTTTTATTTGTGAGCTTTTATTTAGAAACATTGTTCCAAAAGAAATGCATATGTTTAAAAAATAACGTATTTATGTTAATAATATGGATAGATAATAAATATTAATGGATTGTTACTTTCAGTAGGCAAGACCAAAGAGCACTAATTAAAGCTTTTTAGTCGTGCCTTTTTTAGTGTTTTAAAGGAGGGAACATTAAGTATAAAGTAGACTATTTTTTAAGAAAGGAAAGGGAAAAATGAGAAGAACAAAAAGAATTATAGCTTCTTTAGTTGCAGCAGTAACAGTTATATCGCAAGTTATGCCAATGATGAAAGTTACTGCAGCAACTGATAATGTCAGATTAGCAACATTTAATATTGCGGCTAATAAAAAACCTGATATAACCAAGCTAAATGAATTATTGAAGACAAATAATGTTGATATCGTAGGATTGCAGGAAGTGGATATTAATACAAGTCGTAATCCATACAATATGTTAGAGAAGTTTGTAGAGCAAGGTGATTATGCTTACAGTTCATTTCAAAAAGCAATTGAAACTGGTGGTGGTGATTATGGTGTTGCACTACTGTCAAACTTAGAATTAATCAATACAAATGGTGGAGCTTTGAGTAGTGAGGGAATTAAAGAAGCTCGAGCATGGCAAAAAGGAGAAATTGAAGTAAACGGTAAAGTTATTGCAGTTTATAATACTCATTTGACATATGAGTCAGTAGAAGCTCGTGCGAAACAGTTATTAGAGTTAAAAGCAACTATGGATCAAGATCCGGCAGAATATAAAGTTGCTTTTGGGGATTTTAATGTAGATCAAAATCACAATGAAATTTATCCATTTTTAGAAGATTACAACATTGCAAATGGTAAAGGTGGAAAGTGGTACGATACCTTTAATGGTACTGATGCAAGTATGAAGACTAGTGCAGTCGATAATATTATTACTTCTAGAAATTTAGAAATTAGTAATATTACAATGGTTGAAACAGATTTATCTGATCATAATTTATTTTATGCCGATGCTAAGTTATTAGATCAACCAGTTGCTTCTAGAGATTATTTAGATCTTGTGATTAGCGATGCTAATGCTTTAGATGAAGGTAAATATAGTAACGCTTCTTACAACACTTTAGATGAAAAATTGGTTGCAGGGGAACTGCTTGATCAAAATGCTACTCAAGAGCAAATCAATAAGGCTGTTAAAGATATTCAAACAGCACAGGATAATCTTAAAACAAGATATCCTAATTTAGCTCTAAATAAAGACGTTAGTGTATCAGGACTAGAGGTGAATGATGGAAGATGGACTGCTCCAATGGCAGTAGATGGTATTGTTTCTAGTGATAGTCGTGTATCTTTGGCTAAAGATAAAGATGAGCAATGGTTAGAAGTTGACCTAGGTAAAACAGAAACTATTTCTAATTTTGTGATTAATTATGAATCACAAGTACCTGCTTTCAAGATTCAAGTTGCTGGTGAAGATAAAGTGTACCGTGATATTTATGAGGTTAGTAATTTAGAGGGGCAAATTAGCAATATTCAAAAGATTTCAATTGATCCTACTGAAGCACGATATGTTAAATATGTCCAATTAAAACGCTGGACACATAGTGGTAATGGGAAACAATACAGTGGCAGTATTTATGAATTTGAGGTATATGAACAAGATCCAGATGCCAAAGATTACAGTAATATTGCATTGAATCGGCCTGTTAGCGCTTCATCATTAGAAGTAGGTGATGGCCGCTTTACTGCACCAATGGCAGTAGATGGAGTGGTTTCTAAGGACAGTCGGGTATCTTTTGGTAAAACTGCAGATAATCAATGGTTATTAGTAGATTTAGGAAGTCGTAAGACAGTATCTGAATTTGTAATCAATTATGAATCATGCCCACCAGCATTTAAAATTCAAGTATCTACTGACGGTGTAAACTATCAAGATGTTTATGAAGCTGCTGATCTTCCAGATGGAGGGCCTAGTGAAATTAAAGAGATTCAAATTGAAGCAACAAAAGCAAGATATGTTAAGTATGTTCAATTAAAACGCTGGACCCATACTAATAAAAATAAATATAGTGGCAGTATTTATGAATTTGAAGTATATAAAGAAAGAGATCATACAGTTACAACTGCTGATGAAGTTTTAAAGTCATTGAATAAGGAAGCGCCACAAATCAATGGTAATAAAATTGTTTTACCAGCGGTACCTGATGGCTTTGAAATTAGTTTATACGGTTGCGATAATAAACAGGTTGTAGCAATGGATGGAACAATTACTCGGCCATTGGAAGATATGGATATTAATGTATTATATCAAGTTAAAAACTTGAATGATGAAACTGATATTGCTTATAGTGAAGCCGATATTAACTTTATTGTACCTGGAGCTTATAACAAGGAAGAAAGTATTAATGCTAAGCCTAATGTAATGCCGGGATTACGGGAATGGAAAGGTAATGAAGGAGAATTCACATTATCAAAGAATTCAAAAATTGTTGTTAAAGATGCCAGTTTGGAAGCTACTGCTAAACAAATTCAGTTTTATTTAAAAGAGATGATCAAACATGAACTTGAAATTGTTACTAGTGGTGAAAAGAGTGGTGATATTGTTTTAGTAAAAGATGGTAGTGTTGACAACTTAGGGAAAGAAGGATATACGCTTGCCATCGATGATATGATTGAAATTAAATCTAACTATGAAACAGGAATTTTATATGGTGGTATTTCAATTACCCAAATGTTTTCGCAGAATGATGGGATGAATAATGTAGCTAAAGGATTAGCGCGGGACTACCCTAAATATGAGGTTCGGGCAGGTATGCTAGATGTAGCTCGTACTTATATTCCAATGGAGTATTTACAAGAAATGACGATTTATATGGCATACTATAAACTTAATGAAGTTCAAGTTCATGTAAATGATTATTGGGGAGCTACAGGGTATTCAGCTTTTAGATTAGAGTGCGATACTTATCCAATGATTACAGCTACTGATGGCAGCTACACTAAAGAGGAGTATCGTCAATATCAGATTGACATGAAAAACTATGGAATCAATGTAATTACGGAAATTGATACGCCATATCATGCTGAATGTTTTAGAAATGTTCCTGGAGTAAAAATGCTTAAAGCAGGGGCGTTGGATATTAGAGAACAATCCTCTTATGATGTTATTGAAGCTGTTCTGGATGAATATTTAGATGGGCCAAATCCTGTTATTCAAAGTGATAAATTCCATATTGGAACAGATGAATATGATAAATCATATTCAGAGCAAATGCGTAAATGGACTGATCATTTTATTAATTATGTTAATGATAAAGGATATGATACAAGATTATGGGGGTCTTTAGGTAGTCGAGGATTTAACGGAACAACACCAGTATCAAATGATGCTACGGTTAACTTATGGGCACCATATTGGGCAGATGTTAAAGAAACTTATAATGCCGGTTATGATATCATCAATACTTGTGGGGGATGGTTATATATTGTTCCTGGAGCTAATGCTGGTTATCCAGATCGTTTGGATATTGCTTCATTATATGATAAGTTCGATGTTAATAATTTCTCACCAAGTCGAAATGCCGGACAAGGTACTGCAATCATGCCAATTGCTCATCCTCAAACTAAAGGTGGTCAATTCTGTGTATGGAATGATATGACTTCATATGGTGGAGGATTTACATGGTTTGATATTTACGATCGTTTTATTGATGCAGTTATGATTACTAGTGAAAAAACTTGGTATGGAGAAAAGACGGATGGTCAAACTGCTGCTGAGTTTGTTGAACGGGCTAATAAATTAAATAGTGTTGTACCTGGGGCAAATCCGGGAAGGGTAGTCGAATCAAAAGGAGAAAATATTACAGCAATTGATTTTGAAACAATTAAAAATGGAAAAGCAGTAGATACTTCAGGAAATAATTATAATGCTACATTGAATAACGCAATTATTGAAAAAGCTAATGGTAATAATATTGCTACTGTAAATGGAGATGGGTATGTGGCATTGCCATATAAATCAATTGGTTATCCTTATACAGTAATGATGGATATTAAATTAGACAGCAATACATCTGAAAATACCCAAATATTTAGTGGTGATGATGGTGTTATGTATGCTAATATCGATGGAACTGGAAAAATAGGATACTCACGTAGTGGATATAACTTTACTTTTGATTATGAACTTCCCAAAGATACTTGGGTAAATTTAGCTTTGACTTGTGATCAAAAGAATACGACTTTATACATTAATGGAAAAGCGATAACAACGGGAATTAATATGGGCACTGCAATTAATAACCGTAAAGATTCTAGTACATTTGTTTTACCAGTTGAAAAAATCTTAAATAATGCAAAAGGTAGTGTTGATAACATTAAGATTTATAATAAAACCTTTAGTGCGACAGAAATTTCTGATGAATTAGGTTATATTCAATTAGAAAATTTAGCTTTAAACAAAAATGCAACTGCATCTTCCGTAAATCCACTTACTCCTAATTTGACACCAAATTTAGCAGTTGATGGAGACAATACTAAAGTTACAACTAATCGCTGGTCAAGCAAACGGGCAACAGGTGCAGGAACTAATGAAGGCGATACTGAATATGGAACAGTTGAACAAGATCTTACGGTAGATTTAGGGGCAAACTATAAAGTTGATAAAGTATTTATTTCTTGGGAAGGTGCTTATGCAACTAAATACACGATTCAAGGCTCATTGGATGGTGTAAACTTCTTTGACATTAAAGATATTACTAATGGTACTGGAGGAGAAATAACTCATAAAGACTTAGGTGATGTTGAAACACGTTATATAAGAATTGCTTGTCATGATACTAAAAATCGTAATTGGGGATATTCAATTTATGAATTAGAAGTATATCAAAGTACTAATGAGGGATTAAGAGCATTAGTTAAAGAAGGTCAAGCTGAGCTAGCAAAATTTGATGCTGGTAATAAAAATGGAAATATTGCTAAAGATGATTATGAAGTATTTGAACAAAAATTTGAGGATTATTTAGCACTTGCAGACGGTACAGAAATTTCTACTGAGGAAATTGGCAAGCTATTAAAAGAAGTGACTGCGATAATCAACTCAATAGAAGATAGTGTGATTTATTCAAAAAACGAATTAAATGAACTATATCAAAAAGTTAGTTTATATCAAGAAAAAGATTTCACAAAGGATAGCTTTGTTGATTTTAATACAAAATTAACTGCTATTAAAGGATTAATTGATAATGCTGATGATTATATTAAAGTAAATGAAGCAATGGGACAATTACAAACTTTAGATAGTAGTTTAGTTAAATTGGATCGAAGTAAATTAAAAACAGCTATTGAAAGTTATGATAATTTTCAAGAAACTGATTATACAACGAGTTCATGGCAAACGATGAAAACAATTGTTGATGCTGCTAAGCTTGTTCATGAAAATGTAAGTTTAAATCAAGTGGATGTAGATAATGCGATAGCTGCTCTTAATGAAATTAATTTAGAAAAACGAGGAAATACTAAAGAATTAGCGAAATTATTAAAAGAATACGATGAAGCTGATTATACAATAAGTACATGGGCAGAATTTGCAGGAGTATATCAGGCAGCAAATGCAATGGTAGTCGATAATAGTGATGTTAACCAAGAACAAGTAGATGCAATGGTTGCATTAGTTCGAGAGGCTGCGATGAAACTTCTAGAATTAGGTAATTCAAAAGACCTTGAAAAAGTTATCAATAAAATAACTGAAGCGATAAAAGATCTAGATCAAGCTAATTATGATCAAGATTCATGGAATAAACTTCAAACAATGATTAAGGCAGCAAAAGAATTATTAGATAGTAAAGATGTATCTCAGGCGGAATTTGATGCTATGTTAGATTCATTAAATCAAGTTTATGATGCTTTAAAACCAATAGAAGTAAAACCTGGTGAGGAAACGGAAACACCAACTAACAAACCAGTAACTGATACAAGTGATAAATCTGTAAAAACAGGTGATGATGTTAATTTATTTGGTTATGCAGGATTATTAGGAATAGCTCTAATGGGATTAATTTGTCGTAAAAAATTTGATTAATTAAAAACAGTATTTTTGTGGTGACCCTCTATAAAGTGATATGTGTCCAGAATTCTAGATATCTATCACTTTAGGGGGTTTTTATATGGAACATTGTGCCATGTTTATATCTTTTATACGAAACATTGTACCGTAATTGTATAGACACATTTCTTTTATGTATAAATAGTGCTATATTAAAAATATAGCAAAGGATTGTTACTTTCAGTAGGCAAGACCGAAAAAGCAAGATGCTTTTTAGTCTTGTCTTTTTTTACTAAAAACATCTGGCTTCAAAAAAAGGAGGGACATGCACAGAGGGAAAATAAGTAAGATTTTTATTAATCAAAGAAAGGGAAGAATTATGGAAAAGATATTAAGGAAAGGTTTTATTTCATTATTATCACTCTTGATGGTATTTACTACATTTAACCAACTTATTACAAATGTAGCTGCTGAACAAGAGTATGAAAATATCGCATTGGATAAAGTGGTTGTGGCGAGTAGTGCTATTGCCGGCAATGAGGGGAGCAATGCAGTTGATGGTAAGATAGATACTAAATGGGAAGTAGGTAATATTAGTACAAACCCAAGTATTATAGTTGATTTAGGGAAAGAGGAAAGTTTTGAAAAAATTACATTAAAGTGGGCTAGTAATTTTGCATTTCGTTATAAACTATATGTGGCTAAGGCCGACCAAAAATATGGACAAGTCCTATTCCACGAAGAGGGTACTGGTGGCGATGAAGAATGGGAAATGGAAGAAAATACAATTGCCCGCTATGTGAAAATTGAACTGATTGAAGCTAAGAGCGGAGAAAGTACGATTGGTTTAAAAGAATTAGAAGTTTTAAGAGTTAAGAAGGATACTAGTAATGATCCAGTTAATATTGCTTTAAATAAACCAGCATATGCTTCTGGCAATGAAGCTAATTTGGATCGTCTTGGACCAGGTGGAGCCTTTGATGGTAAATACAGTAATGATTATAATGAACGCTGGTCAAGTGGAAATATTACTAAGAGTCCCCAATGGATCTATGTTGATTTAGAAGCAGAAATGACATTTTCATCAATACATATTTTTTGGGAAAATGCTTTTGCGACAAAATATGTATTGCAATATTCTAATGATGTTGGAACTGATAAAAATTGGATAACATTTGTAAATGTAGATGATGGTAAGGGAAGTTGGGAAAAATTTGATTTTGATCCAATTACAGCTCGGTTTGTTCGTTTATATGCTACAGCAAGTAATGGTGTTGGTAGTGCTAAACCGATTTCTATTTGGGAAATGGAAATTTATGAAGAAGTAAATAATAGTCTTACAGTTGATGATATTGCCAAAGATTTTACAATCGCAACAATTACTTCAAATATGGATAAGATGCCAGTATATCATTATGATAATGATAATATTGTAGCAGAAATTTTTTGTAGTGATACTGACTTTGTAGTTGAAGATAATGGAATGATTCATAAGCCATTGGTAGATAAGGAAGTGTTAGTTACTTATATTATTAAAGATAAAAGAACTAATGCAACTAAGGAAATGAAAAATATTCCAGTTATAATTCCAGGGCAAAATTCAGTTGCTTTAGATAGTAATCCTGTCCCTACTACAGTTCCAACGATTCAAGAATGGAATGGAGCAACAGGAACTTATCAATTAACTAATAATTCTAGAATTATTGTTCAAGATGAAAGTTTATATAAAGCAGCTCAAATTACTAAAGATGATATTAAGGATTTATTTGGATTAGAATTAGAAATTAGTAATACAACAGTAAAAAAAGGAGATATTTTATTAACTAAAGAAAATGCGGATACCACTATTGGTGATCAGGGATATACATTAGAAATTGGGGATAGTATTACAATTAAGTCAACAACTTATCAAGGTATTTTCTTTGGAACACGCAGTGTTTTACAAGCATTAGTTGCAAGTGGGGATGCACTGACAATTAATAAAGGTGAAGCACGAGATTATGCTAAATATGAATATCGTAAATTCATGTTGGATGTTGCCCGTAAATATATGCCAATGTGGTATTTAAAAGATTTTGTTAAATATGCATCTTGGTACAAGTTCACAGATATTCAAGTACATTTAAATGATACTTCATACAACGGTCATTCGCGTTTTAGATTGGAGTCAGATATTCCAGGATTAACGGCAACAGATGGTTATTATACAAAAGGTGAGTATCGTGATTTCCAATATTATGCTGAGGATTATGGAATTAGAATTGTTTCTGAGTTCGATACTCCAGCACATTCAGCAGTGTTTATTGACAATAATTCTGAATTAGGATTTGATGGAACACATTTAGATATACGCTTAAATTCTGATAAAAAAGAAACAGTGTATAAATTTATTGCTGATCTATATGAAGAATATATGGGGGGAGATAATCCGGTTTTTGTAACCGATGCATTTAATGTAGGGCTTGATGAGTACAATAGTGCATACAAGGAAGATATGACCCAGTATACTCAATACGTAATGGATCTTGTTTATAATAAATATGGTAAAACGCCAATGGCATGGGCTTCTATGGGATGTGTAGATTCTGATAAAACAAAAATACCAGATTATCCAATTATGGATGCTTGGGCAAATTATGCAATCAGTTTAAAATCATTATTTAATCAGGATTATAAATTAATTAACGCAACTAATAAGTATGGTTATATTGTTCCTGGCGGGAATAATGGTTATCCAGATTTTGCGAAAGAAGAAGAAATGTACAATAACTTAAGTGCTGGAAAATTTAGAGATAAAATGGGCGCTGGAGTTGATGTTGCTGAAGGACATCCAAAAATTGTTGGGGGTTCGATTTCATTATGGAATGACCGAGGAATCTTTAATGGGATTTCTGTTTATGATGTTTTTGCAAGAACACAAAGTATCTTACCAATATATGCTCAAACCTTTTGGTACGGTAAAGATAATGACAAGTCATATGACCAATTTAAAGCTGAGGTCAATACTTTAGGTACTGGTCCAAATGTTGAGATGGATAAAGAAATTAGCAGTAAAACAGAAAAAGTATATGACTTTGATATGGAAAACACTTCAAAACAAGGGGATAATTTAGTCATTAAAGATAATTCTGGAAATGGTTATGATGCTACTGCAATCAAAGCAACAGTTGAAACAACTGATGAAGGTCAGGCATTGAAATTAAATGGTGATGGTTATCTACAAATGCAGCATAGTGCATTGAAATGGCCGTATACTTTAGCTTTTGATTTAAAAATCGATGAATCACAAACAGGCGATATTGTATTATTTGAAGAAACAATGCCAATAGAAGAATGTAATCAGTGGATTGATACAAAGTATCAAACAAGAAAAATCTATTTAAAAGAAATTGATGGTAAATACAAGCTGATGTACGATCGTGATAGTTATCATTATGAGCATAATATAGAACTTGAAAAGGGAAAATTATATCAATTAGCTTTTACTTCTGATAAAAAATATACTAATGTTTATCTAGATGGAGTAGTTAAATCAACGATCAATGGACCAATTCTTACCAATTCGGGGAATAAGTGGTATGATTCAGCTTCAATCAATTTACCACTACAAAAGATTGGACAAAATTTAGTAGGAACATTAGATAATATTAAAGTTTATAATCGTTTATTGAATAATGAAGAAATTAAAAATCTTTATGATACAGGAATAGATGTTATTCATGAAAATATTGCTTTGAATAAAGAAGCAACAGCTTCAAGCAGCTATACTGATTATCAAACACCAAATAAGGCATTTGATGGAATCATTAATCAAAGTGCTAGTGGTCCTGAGCAATCACGCTGGGCGTCAGCACGTACGCATGATCAGTGGATCCAGGTAGATTTAAATAAAGTTTATAAAGTTGATCAAATCAAGATTACCTGGGAAGATGCTTATGGAGTGGACTATGAATTAAAAGGCTCAGTTAACGGTAAAGACTGGTTTACGATCAAAAATGTAACTGGTAATGTAGCTAAGGAAAATAATCATACTGGATTAGGTGATATTGAAGCACGTTATATTAAATTAATTGGTACAAAAGCTGCTAATAACGCTAAGTATGGATATTCTATTTATGAAATTGAAGTATATGAAAATCCTAAAAATGATTTACTTAGAACAATTAGTCAAGTTAAAGATAAATTAAGTGAAATGAATGTGGGTAATTTCCACGGTCAAATCAAAGAAGAAGCTTATCAAACTTTCACGGCTTATTTAACCAATCTTGAAAATGAAGTGGTAGGAAAAGAAAGTATCAGTGAAGAAGAAATGCTTAAGTTCAAAGAAGAATTGTCTAAAAAATACACAAATTTAAAGAAACAGGTTGTAAGAGTTGATAAAGGTGCTTTAGAAACAGTGCTTGAAGTGGCGGAGAGTAAACTGGCAGAAGGGTACAGTGAAGCAAATAGTACAGTTTCAAGCTGGCAAAGTTTCATACAAAACAAAAAAGCAGCTGAAGCAATGGCTGATAGAATGGATATTACTCAAAGCGATGTTGATAAGATGGTATCTGAACTGCAAACAGCATTAGATAATTTAACATTTAGGGCGTTGGAATCGTCATTTAATGAACTGGTTGCACTGATTGATGAAGTTACTAAGATGGAAACTGATTATTCTGCAGAAATGTTTAAGGTTATGAAAGGATATCTTGATCAAGCAAATGCCTTAGTTGCACTAGGAGCAGGAGAAGTAGTTGAAAAAGATGTTCAAGCCAATCTAACAAATCTTGCAAATGAAAAAGCCATTCTGATTAGTTACCGGGAATTAAAGGTAAGCGTTGAAGTTGCAAAAGAGATTTTGGATAAAGAAGCAGTAAATCTTCGGCCAGCTACTTTGAAAGTATTGCAAGATGCTTATGAAGCAGGAAGAAAACTAATAGATGATAACAGTAAGGAACTTATAGTTTTACAAAATGCAAAACAAGAAATCAATGAAGCGATTGAAGGACTTTTAGAAATAGTAGAGCGCAAGGATTTAGATAAATTGATTGAACAGGTTAAAGATTTAAAAGAAGAAGATTATACTGAAGAATCATGGAAAACGTTTAAAAATGGTTATGAAAGGGCCGTCACAGTTAATCAGGATCTTGACGCTAATGAAGGTGCTATTCAAAATGCCTACGATGAATTACTAAGAGCTTTCAATGAATTAAAGCAAGTTGTTAATAAAGATAATTTACTACTCCAAATTGAATTGGCAAAACAAGTTCTTGCTAACAAAGATAAATATGATATTGAGTTAGTCAAGGAATTAGAAGAATTATTAAGTCAGGCAGTTGCACTGATTGCTAATGATGTTAGCAGTGAAGATGTTAATAAAATGAGTGATGCTCTATTAACAAAAATCGAAGCTGTTAAAGCTAGTCAAAAAGAGGAACCGAAGGTTGAGGAACAGCCAGGGACTGAGGTATCAGACAAAACAAAGAAAAATGCTAAAACAGGTGATGAAACAATGCTCTTTGAATTTGCAATGATATCATTAGTTGCACTTTTAGCTGTGGTTAGATTAAGAAAGAAGAGTTAATTAGTTAAAGGGTCATGTTCAAAAGCGAATATGACCCTTAATTATACAATTAATCGATTTTATTAATCGATAATGATATAATATTGTAGAGATAAATGTGGGGTGTATGAGATGAAAATTAAAAACTTTAAAAGAATCTATGTCGACATCGTGATATCATGTTTGATCATTGCTGTTGTCGCAACTTTTTTTGCTTTTAAATCTCAAACAATTTCACAAGAACAGGTTCTAAATACGTTATCAGAAATTTCTAGTCAAAGTGTAAATGTGATTGATAAAGAGATTCAAAAAAATGTTGCAGTTTTAGCAAATTTATCAATTTATATTAGCCAAGAGGATGCTTTTGATCCCGTCAAAATTATTAACAAAATAAAAAAAGTGAATGAAATTAATAATTTTAAACGAATTGGAATAATTGATGAGAGAGGACAGTCCTATACGACAGATGATAATAATATTTTATTAAATGAACAGCAAATGACCCGTTTTAATAAAGCGATGAATGGTGAAGTATCAATTACTGATACATTGCCGGATTTGATTGATGGTGAAGAAGTTAGTGTTTATACGTTACCCATAACCTTTGATAATGATCAACATTGTGTACTTTTTGGAGCTTATGCATCACGGTATTATAAAGAGACTTTATCGGTTTCTACATTTGATGGTTTAGGATATAGTTTTATTATTAAGGAAAATGGTGATAAAATTGTAGATTCTTCTAACAAGACAAGCATTAAATTTTCTAACTTTTTTGATGATATTGGGGCAATTTCAAAAGAAAATAAAGAAAAGCTGGAAAATTTAAAACATAATATTAAAAATGAAAAAAGTGGATTTTTAGAGTATGATCGGACAGATGAAGCTAGATATTTGTATTACCAAAAGCTTGATGTTAATGATTGGTATTTGTTGAGTGTTATTCCTGCTTCGGTGGTTGATAATAATATTAATGGAATGCTTTTTTTAGGTTATATGATGCTAGGCTGCTGTTTATTAGGAATTTTATATTTAATTACTCGAATTGTATTGATGTATCGTAATAATCAAAAACGTTTAGAAGAAGTGGCACTAGTTGATGAGGTAACGGGATGCGGTTCATATACACGCTTTAGACTGGCTGGTGGTGATATTTTAAAATCTACCAAATCTAAATATACAATGGTTTATTTCAATATTTTGAAGTTTCAGTATATTAATGATTTATATGGCTATGATGAGGGTAATCTTATTTTAGTGAAAATAGCTAAAATTTTAAATAATTTGTTGCAGGAAAAAGAGTTTTGTGCACGAATTCAAGCTGATCACTTTGTTGCTTTATTACAATATGACTCTGTTACACAGTTGAAAAAGCGGGCAGAGTATATGATTAAAAATATGGAAAATGCAATTAACAGTAATGATGAAGCAGCTTATCGAATTAAAATGATTGTTGGGATTTATTTAATTGAAAATTATAATGATCGAATTGAATCAATGGTTGATCGAGCCGCAACTGTGATTCGTGATGAAAATCGCCATGAACTAGAGAATTGTAATTTTTACAATGATAACATTCGTCAAAGAATGTATAAAAATAAAGAGTTGGAAGACTTGTTTGAGGAAGCCTTGCATAATCATGAATTTGAAGTTTATTTTCAGCCAAAATATAGTACAAAGAAAAAAAGACTTTATGGAGCTGAGGCGCTGGTTAGGTGGAAAAGCAGTAAACTAGGATCGATAAGTCCTGGAGAATTTATACCGGTTTTAGAACGCAGCAGTAATATTATTGAATTGGATGAGTATGTTTTTGTAATTACGTGTAAGCAGATTCGTAAATGGCTTGATGATGGTCTTGAGGTTGCTCCTATAGCGGTAAATGTTTCGCAATTACATTTATATCGTCAAGATTTTGTTGAAAGTTATCTAAAAGTAATTGATGCTTATCAGATACCCTATAATTTAATTGAATTAGAGATGACGGAAACAAGTTTGTTTGATAATCGTGATATTTTAAAAGATATTCTCAATAAATTTAGGAAATTAAAGATTACAGTATCTATGGATGATTTTGGTTCAGGTTATTCTTCAATCATGATGCTCGAATCAATGCCAATCGATTGTTTAAAAATTGATAAAACAATGATTGATGATTTGGAGGTCAATTCAAAGGCTAAAGAAATTTTGAAATCGATTATTAGTTTAGCTCAATCTTTAGGGCTAGTCGTTGTAGCTGAAGGTGTAGAACAGGCTGGACAGTATGAGGAATTAATTAGAATGAAGGTAGATTATATTCAGGGATATTATTGTGCTCGACCGCTGCCATTAGATGAGTATGAGAAAATTTTAAAATTAAAAAAGTAAAAAGATTCAATTATTTTAACGTAATTTTTTGAATTTTTTTAGAAATTTCTAAGTTATGATTATTGAAACTTAAAAAGTCTTAATAATCATAAAATCTCATTGATTTTTAGCTGGAAAAAGCATAAGATAGTTCGTGAATATAGAAAAATGGATTTAAAGATGGGAGAGGGTGATAGCATGAAAAATCGAATTATATCAGTTGTTTTAAGCTTCTTTGTCATAGTAAATATAATTTTAATTGCTTGTGCCTTCAATGTTACCCCCCTAACGATCAAAAGAGATACATTTGTTTATGAATATGGTAGTGAAATATCGACTAAGCCGCAAGATTATATTAATGCTAATGAGGCAATTTTATCACAAGTTATTTTGAATTTTTCGAATTTAAAAAATGAAATTGGTGAATATAAAGTATCTGCTACATATTTAGGTGTTGAATATCCTTTTTATATAAAGATAGTTGATACAACTAAACCAGTTGTAACATTAAAAGCATCTACGTTTAATGTTCATTTAAATACTGAAGTATATGCAATTGATTTAATTGAAAAGGTTGAGGATAATTCAGATATAGCTGCATATTTTATTGATGAAAATGGTGAGAAGTCAACACATAAAGTGTTCACTGAAAAAGGTTCTTATGTTGAAAGGATAATTGTTGAAGATCAGGCAGGAAATCAATCTGCCAGTTTACGAGTTAAAATAGTAGCTGGACAAAATGGTAATAATCCTACTCTTACAGGAATTGATGATATTGAGGTATTAAAAAATAGTAAATTTAATCCTCTTGATGGAGTGAAAGCTACTGATGGTAGTGGGAATGATATTACTAAGAATATAAAAATTTTAAAAAATAATGTTAATACAGATAAAGTTGGTGATTATGAAGTAATTTATTCAATTACAAATGATAAAGGACATAATCTCCAAAGAACAAGACGCGTTAGTGTCATTAAAACAGAAAAGGCAGGAGAATAGATGATAACCAATGCTATTATTATCATATCGATTATAATCTTTATTTTAATTAATTTTATTGATAAGAGTAATTATGATAAAACCTCTTTAGCGATTAAATACGGGGCTTTTTATATGCCGCGAATTGAAGTAAAAAAAGAATATTGGCGTTTTATTACCGCTAATTTCGTTCATATCGATATTATGCATATTTTTATGAATGTATATTGTATTTATAATCTTGGCCATTTTTTTGAATACTTATTAGGAACGGGCGCATATTTATATCTAATCTTCATAAGCTGTCTTGCTACTAGCGGAGCTTGTTATTATCATGGAAAAAAATATGCTTATGCATATAATACTGTGACTTTAGGAGCTAGTGGGATTTTTTATGGTTATTTAGGTGCAATGATTGCTTTAGGAATACTTGTAGGCGGTTATTTTGATTATATGTTGCAACAATATATATATGTGATTTTAATTAATGTAGCTTTTACATTTTTCAATCGTCAGGTATCAAAGGCGGGACATTTTGGAGGTCTGGCAGGTGGCTTTTTAGCAACTGCAATGTTGATTGGTTGTGGTGTATGGCACTTTTAGTTGATGGTGATGCTTGTCCTGATTTACCAACAATTAGAGATTTAGCTTGGAAATATCAGGTTGAAATGACGGTTTTTGTTGATTATGCTCATTTTATACAGGATGATTATTTTAGAACTATTCTATGTGAAGTGGGAAGTGACAGTGTTGATCTAGTTTTATTGAAACAGGTTCAAGCAAATGATCTTGTTATTACTCAGGACTATGGTCTAGCAAGTTTAGTGTTATCAAAAGGGGCTAAAGTTTTGCATATTTCAGGAAAAGTAATTGATGATAATAATATTGAAGAATTATTAATGAGTCGTTATGTATCAGCTAAACAACGAAAAAGTGGTAAGCGGACACGTGGACCAGCTAAAAGAACTGATGAAGTAAGAAATCAGTTTTTAAAACAATTAGATAAAATATTGATACAGGCATGAATTATTCTGATGATTTGTGCCTTTTTATTTTAATGTTCATCAATTTAATGTATAATTAATATGATAATATTGTGATGTAAAAAGGGGTGGTTTGATGAAAACACTAAAAACAATTTTAGTATTGTTAATTATGTCAATGCTGATCAATATCATCCCAATTAAAGCAGCCTCCCGAACTGTTAAAGTTGCTTATCCAATTCAATCTGGATTAACAGAGATAGATGAAGATGGATTATATTCCGGCTATACTTATGAATATTTAAAAGAAATCTCTCGATTTACGAATTGGAACTTAGAATTTGTACGCTTAGAAGGCACAGTAAATGAGCAGCTGTCAAGCGCTATGGAAAAGGTCAAAACAGGCGAGATTGATTTAATGGGTGGGATGCTCTATATTGATACCTTAATCAATGATTATGATTATTCGGCAACCAATTATGGCATGGGAAATATGGCTATCTATGTTAATTCTAATAATGCTGAAATCAATGATACTAGTATATATTCTCTTAAGAATTTAAATGTTGGAGTTGTTTCAACTAAAAAGGAAACTAATGTTAATTTAAAAGATTTTGGAGATATTAATGGAATTAATATTAATCAAATATTTTTTGATAATACCCCAGATTTATTAACATCATTAGAGAGAAATGAAATAGATGCTATGGTATTATCAGATTTATCAATTGAAGAAGGTAATTATCGGGTCGTAGCACGTTTTTCGCCTCGTCCATTTTATTTTGTAATGACAAAAGGAAATCAAGAACTGATGTCAGAGCTAAATGAAGCGATGACACAGTTAAATAAAGAACAGCCTAATTATATGAGCAATCTTCATGAACGTTACTTTTCTTTAGCGAACCGTAATTTCATTCTTACCGAAGCTGAGAAAGGTTTTGTTGCAAATAATTCAAAAATTGATGTTCTTATATTGGGTGGGAAAGCCCCAATCCAGTATTATGATGAAAAAAAAGGCAAGGTTGTAGGAATTACCGTTGATGTGCTTAATTATATTGGAAAACTGAGCGGTTTGAAGTTTAATTATATTTATGCCAATGATATTGATGAATATAATAAGCAGATTGAGACGAAGAAACCAATGATTATTGGTGGGGTGTATAATAGCAATCCAGAAAAATATATTACGACGAAAGCTTATTTAGATTCAGCGATGACGCTAGTAACTAATAAAAATATTAATGCTAATGAGCTAGACGGTAAACAGGCAGCAATGATTTATGATTCTGAAGTTGATAGTGCCGCAGTTGGAGATAGTAGTAACAAAGTTAATTATTATGGAACTCAGTTAGAATGTATCAAAGCGGTAGAAAACGGCACAGCTGACTATACGTATATAAATAATCATGTTGCCTTGTTTTATAATAGTAATTATGATTTCAAGAATATTAATATTATTCCTCAAGGGAATTTAAGAAATCAAGGCAGTTATTTTGCAATTAATACAGGTGTTGCGGATGAGCTTTTAGATATTACCAATAAAGGAATTGATGTCGTATCTTACAGTAAGATTGAAGAAATTATATTTACTAATGCCAGTACCAGTGAAAATGATGTTACTTTCTTTGACTATGTTGAAAATAATCAACTTCAAGTAGCTACTTTTACGCTTATGGCAGTTGCCATTATTGTGCTGTTTTTCTTGATTTGGCGTAATTATATAAATAAACGTAATAATGAAAAGATTTTAAGTGAGTATAAGCGTTATCAACAAATTAGTGAATTTTCTCATGATTGCTTTGTTGAATATAATATTGCAACTGATACCCTTGTTTTAATGGGAGGTGGAGCCAAACTGCTTTCAAAGGAAACGATTATTAAAGATTTTTTAAAGAGACCAATTTCTAATAAAGATACTTTAGAAATGAGTCTACGTAATTTGACGGAATGTGAGAGTGAGGAGTTTGTTAAATTTATTGATGGGAAAAAACGTTGGTTAAAGATTAATTTGCGTCCGATTTTTGATTTGAATAATAAACCGACACATATTATTGGAAAGGTTATTGATATCCATTCTGAAAAAGAAGAACAGTTATTATGGCGGGAGCTGGCTCAAAAAGATAGTTTAACAAAAATTTATAATTCTGCAGCTTGTCGTGAAAAGGCAGAAGAGTTTTTACAAAATAATACAGCAGCCCAAGTTGCTTTGATAATTATTGATATTGATAACTTTAAATATATTAATGATACTTATGGACATTTATGTGGTGATATTGTCCTTCAAAAAATAGCTCAGGCATTATTGGAAGTGAGCCATCCTTTAGATATCTTTGGACGGGTTGGTGGAGATGAATTTTTAACATTAATAAAATATCCTAAGAGTATTGAAAAAGTAGCTGAGTATTGTCAAAATATGATTAAATCAACTTCAAAAGTAGAATACCAGGGGACCCATATTATTACAAGTATTAGTGTTGGTGCCGTAGTTTCGAGTGTTTCGTTGTCTTATGATGAATTATATAGATTGGCAGATGATGCTCTTTATCGTGTGAAAAACAATGGTCGCAATAATTATTGTATTATTGATTATGATAAAGAAAATACCAGTTCGTAAAAGAACTGGTATTTTTATTTACCGCTGTCACCATAGTTTTTTAAAACTCGAGCACTGGGATCATCAACATTACAGTTTTCCCAATCTTTATTTGGCATCCAAAAGTCTTTGACCCATTTTGCTTGCCCCGGATAAAACGATTCAAAAATATCACGGTATAAGAGAGATTCTTTAGTAAAAGGTGTTGCAAAAGCATATTTTTCTTTAGCTTTAATAACATCTTCATCAGTATATAAAGTAGCTGCATATTCTTTTAAATAATCAACCATTGAATGACCAACAGCGTCTGAAAATGCGGCCTTTTCCCTAAATAAAATTTCATCAGGTAAATAATCCTGATTTTCAAAAGCATGTCTTAATAAATATTTTCCTTTATTATAGATATTCATTTTCTTAGCTGGATCAATACTCATTGAATAATCAACAAAATCAATATCTGCAAATGGAACCCGTCCCTCTAAAGCGTGAGCAGAGATACAACGATCAGCTCTTAGAACATCATACATATATAATTCTTTAATTCGCTTTTGTGCTTCTTTTTGAAATTGTGATGGATCTGGTGCAAAATCAGTATATTTGTAGCCAAATAACTCATCGCTTACTTCACCGGTTAGAATAACTTTTAAATCAGTTTTTTCATGAATATATTTACATAATAAATACATTGCCATACTGGCTCTGATCGTTGTGATATCATAAGTTTCTAAATGAAAAATAACATCTCTTAAATTTTCTAATAGATCTTCCTTGGTCATAATTACTTCTGTATGATCAGTTCCTAAGTAATCAGCAACTTGTTTAGCATACTTTAAATCAATAGGATCAGTATCCATACCGATTGCAAAGGTTTTGATTGGTTGATCATTTAAACGTGCGGCAATCGCACAAACCAAGGATGAATCTAAACCACCGCTTAATAAATATCCGATTGGAGCATCGCTTTGCAATCTTTTTTCCACTGCTTTTTCTAATTTGAGGCGTAAATTTATTGCAATTGTTTCTAAATCATCGTTATTGATCGTTTTAGGATTACTTAAATCATTATAACAAATAAATTTGCCATCTTCATAATAATGCCCTGGTGGAAATGGCATTATTTCTTGGCATAAAGGAAATAATCCTTTTGCTTCTGAAGCAAAGCAGATCTTACCGTCTTCTTTATGATATCCATAGAACATAGGGCGAATTCCCATTGGATCACGTGCAGCTAAAATTTTATCCTTTTTGGCATCATAGATTACCATTGCAAATTCGGCATCTAAAAATTTACATAATATCTCTATCCCGTATTTGTGATATAGCGGAATCAGTACTTCACAGTCACTTCCTGACTTAAAAGTATAGTCCGTTTCTAACATAGCTTTTAAGCTATGATAGTTATAAACTTCACCATTGCAGACAAGAACACAATCCTTATAGACAAAAGGCTGATTACCTTTTGATGACAAATCCATAATTGAAAGACGGTTAAATCCCCAGGTTATACCGTTGTTAATGCTTACATGTTGATGATCAGGACCACGATAAGCAGCCTGATTTAATGCATCATTGAATACTTGTAATTCTAATTCACTACTTCCTACTACTAAAAAACCGCACATAATTTGTTTCCCCCTTAAAATTATTGTTGCGAGAATATAAAAACTCGCCTAAAGAAGCGAGTACCGTATAACTAGAAAAGGAATTTATAGTTACATGGTACGGAAAATACTTCATAGAGTACTCGATACCCGCCAATAGTAACGTTACTGGTAACGTTCTAGCCTACTTGCATAATGCTTTCGGTAGACAGCTCTTAGGTGTTCTTCATAAACTACTTCACTATCAGGCTTGCACCGTTCCCTGATTCGCTAAAGCTTCTGTAGATTACTACTCTCCTCGTCATTGCTTTTAATTACTTTATAGTAATTGAAAATAGTATATATTATTTTTTTATTAAATGCAATAAAAAAGCTTCAATACGATAGAAAAAATTGCAAAATAATAAAAAACCATCATCAGATGGTTTTACAAACATCAATCCATTCTGCTTTAATATAGCTAGAAAGTTCATCAATCGTTAATTCAATAGCACTGTTAGAATTGCCGCAGGCAGGAAAAACTGTTTGAAATCGCTTAAGTGATTCATCAAGATAGATAGTAACATCAGGATTAACGCCAAAAGGGCATACTCCCCCAATATCATGACCGATGATTGGCAATACTTCATCGCGTGCGAGCATTTTTGCTTTGGTTTTAAAGGTTTCTTTGTATTTGCGATTATCGATTTTAACATCACCAGCAGTAACAATCAAAATCGCGCGTTCGTTGATTTTAAAAGATAATGTCTTAGCAATACGTTCAGGCGCACAGTTTAAAGCTTTAGCAGCAAGTTCAACAGTAGCACTAGAAACATCGAATTCGATAATATCTTGTTCCCGGTTGAATTGTTTCAAATAATTTTTAGCTTGTTGTAGTGACATGATGCAACCTCCTTATAAATTAAAGCAATTCTACCATAATTATTAATATTTTCAAGCAAAAATATTGAGATGATAATAAGACTAATTTATTATTGATTTGAGACTAAAATAGGTTATTTTAGGGTTATAATACTAGTATCAAATATTATCTTTAAATATATTTGACAAAATAACTATCTTTTAATAAACTTTGATTATATTGAGAGGTAGAAAAATGACGTATAAATTAATTGCATTAGATTTAGATGGTACTTTGAAGAGTACTGATAAACAAATCTTACCAAAGACAAAAGCCATCTTGCAGGAGCTGGCAAAAAGAGGTGTAGTGATTGTTTTGGCTTCAGGTCGTCCAACTGCTGGATTGTATGCAGAAGCTAATGAGCTGGAATTAGATAAAACAGGTGGCTATTTACTATCATTTAATGGTGCTAAGGTTGTTGATTATAAAACAAAAGAAATCATATATCAAAAAGTGTACGATGCTAAAACGGCACATCAGGTTTATGAGCGAGCGAAACAGTATAATTTGGCGGTAATGACTTATACTGATGAATTGATTCTTACAGAAGATGAAACCGATGAGTATGTTTGTATTGAAGGCGATATTAATCATATGCCAATCAAACATATTGATAATTTTAAAGATGCAGTGAATTTTTCTGTAAATAAAGTCTTATTAACGGCAAAGCCTGAATATGCTGAGACAATACTTGATGAGTTTAAGGCACCATATGGTGATTCTTTAAGTATTTATCGTTCAGCACCATTTTTCATTGAAGTGATGGCGCAAGGAATTGATAAAGCGGCTTCATTGCAGGCTTTAATTGAGCGTTTAGGAATTAAACGAGATGAAGTAATTAGCTTTGGTGATGGTTATAATGATTTGAGTATGATTGAGTTTGCAAAATTCGGTGTAGCAATGGCCAATGCAGTTGATGAAGTAAAAAAGAGAGCGGCTTATATCACTTTATCAAATGATGAAGAAGGAATTTATGAGTGCTTAAAGATGTTAAGTGAAAAGGGTGAAATTTAATGTTACCAAATGATATTAATATGCTAGTGAGTTTTTTAAATACTAAATTACGTGATGATGATATGTCATTGGCACAAATATTAGAAATTAATGATGCTAATGAAATTGAAATCATGGAATTATTGGATGTGAATGGATATTATTTTGATGAAAAAATTAACCAAATAAAAATTAAATAAGGCAGATCAATATGATTTGTCTTTTTTTATGATTATATTTTTAATCATCTGATATTATTAAAGACAATCTTTTACTTTTTAATGATAAATGCTATAATGTAATTTAATTAAGGGGGACATGTCAAATGTTGAAGTTAGAAGATTTTAAAGCCGCAAAGCAAAGAGTTGATGAAGTAATTTTAGAGACACATTTAATTCATAGCGATGCTTTTTCAGCTGAATGTGGTAATGATGTTTATATCAAACCAGAAAATTTACAAAAAACTGGTGCTTTCAAGATTAGAGGTGCCTATAATAAGATCGTGAAATTAGATGATGAAGCTAAAAAGCATGGATTAATTGCATCTTCAGCGGGAAATCATGCTCAAGGGGTTGCTTATGCAGCTAATAAACTAGGAGTTAAGGCAACTATTGTAATGCCTAGTCATACACCATTGATCAAGGTTGAGGCAACAAAGGCCCATGGTGCTGATGTGGTTTTAGCTGGCGAGGTTTATGATGATGCTTACGCTAAGGCAGTTGAACTACAAGAAAGTGAAGGGTATACTTTTGTCCATCCGTTTGATGATGAAGATGTTATGGAAGGACAAGGGACGATCGCATTGGAGATTCTTGAAGAATTACCAGATGCTGATATGATTTTAGTACCAATTGGTGGCGGTGGCTTAATTTCGGGGATTGCTGCAGCTGCTAAATTAATTAAACCCGATATTCAAATCATTGGGGTTGAACCTGAAGGAGCGGCAAGTGCTTCTGCAGCTATTCAAGAGGATCAGGTAGTTTTATTGAATGAGGTTAATACGATTGCCGATGGTACAGCTGTGCAACAAATTGGCTCTAAAACGTTTAAATATATTAAAGAATATGTTGATGATATTGTTTTGGTCAATGACTATGAATTGATGGAAGCATTCTTGTTATTAGTTGAAAAACATAAGCTGGTAGCTGAAGGTTCTGGGATTTTAGCTTTAGCAGGATTAAAGAAGCTAAAAACTAAAGGGAAGAAAGTTGTATCATTGATCAGTGGTGGAAATATTGATGTGTTAACTATTTCGTCTATGATTAATAAAGGACTTATTTCAAGAGGACGAATTTTTACTTTCTCTGTTCAATTACCTGATAAACCAGGGCAGTTGGAATTAGTATCGAAGGTTTTAAATCAATGTAATGCCAATGTAATTGGTGTTGACCATAATCAGTTTAAAAATTTTGCTCGTTTTTCTGAAGTAGAATTAAGAGTAACAGTTGAGACTAATGGTAATGCGCACATTCAAATGATTATTGATGAGTTTAATAAACTTGGGTATACAATTACTAAAATAAATTAATATTTTTACATAAGGGTAGGCAGCAGCTTATCCTTTTTATCATATTTATTTTTATAATATGAAAATTAGAAATATTGAAGGGATTAGGCTTTTATAATGAAGATATATGATTTATTTATATGAATAAAAGGAGAGTGATTTAATAATGGAGAAATGGTGGCAAAAGGAAGTAGTTTATCAGATTTATCCTAAAAGCTTTAAAGATAGCAATGGTGATGGAATTGGTGATTTACAAGGAATTATTGAGAAATTAGATTATTTTAGTGATTTAGGGGTAACGAGCCTATGGTTATGTCCAATTTATGCTTCACCAATGGATGATAATGGTTATGATATTAGTGATTATTATGCAATTAATCCTATGTTTGGAACAATGGAAGATTTGGATGAGTTAATTAAAAAAGGAAAAGCACGAGGAATTAAGATAATTATGGATTTAGTTGTAAATCACACCTCTGATGAACACCCATGGTTTAAAGCAGCAATCGCTGATCCGACGAGTAAGTATCGGAATTATTATATATTTAAACATGGAAAAGATGGTCGTGCGCCAACTAATTGGCGGAGTATTTTCGGTGGCTCAGTATGGCAAAAAGTTACTGAAGATGAATATTATTTTCATGCTTTTTCAAAAAAGCAACCATGCTTAAATTGGGAAAACCCTGTATTACGGCAAGAAATTTATCAAATGATCAACTGGTGGTTAGATAAAGGAATTGCAGGATTTAGGGTGGATGCCATTAATTTTATTAAAAAGGATCAACGTTATCAAGATGGTGAGCCTGATGGTGAAGATGGATTAGTGTCTTGTATCCCTTTTGCGCGTAATCAGCCAGGAATTGAAGTTTTCTTTAAGGAATTAAAGGAGAATACGTTTGCTAAACATGACTGTATGACAATTTCTGAGGCTTATGGGGTATCATATGATAAATTAGGTATCTATATTGGTGAAAATGGATGTTTTGACAGTATGTTCGACTTTAATTACTCTAATTTTGATATTGGAGATAATGAGGAATGGTTTATTCGTAAAGACTGGACTGTAAAACAATTTAGAGATTTACTATTTACTTCACAAGTCGAAGTAAATAAAGTAGGCTGGGTAGGAACTTTCCTAGAAAATCATGATCAGCCGCGTTCTTTAGATAAGTTGATTGTAAATAAAGCAGATCATGGTTATTATAGTGCTACAATGATTGCTTCAATGTATTTCTTTTTAAGAGGGGTTCCCTATATTTATCAAGGAGAAGAATTAGGAATGGCAAATTGTGTTCGGCGATCTATTGATGATTTTGATGATATTAGTTCACATGGCCAATATCAAAGAATGCTTGAAGAAGGATTTAGTGAAAGTGAGGCATTGGCTCTAGTTAATAAACGCAGTCGTGATAATTCTAGAACTCCAATGCCGTTTGATGACAGTCAATATGCTGGGTTTTCTGATGTTGAACCGTGGTTAGCGTTAAATGAAAGTTATCCAGTTATAAATGTTAAGGCACAGTTTAATGATCCGGATTCAGTTTATAGTTTTTATAAGAAAATGATCTATTTAAGACAACAAAGTGTTTATAGTAATACTTTAACTTTTGGAAGCTTTATTCCCGATGAATGTGAAAATGATAATTTGATTGTCTACCAGAGAAGTTATCAAGGACAACTTATTGTCAATGTATGTAATTTTTCGAATCAAGAGCAGCCATTTATTTGTGCTAAAGAGCTTATTTTAAATAATTATAAAGAATATGATGGTAAAGTATTGAAACCATATCAAACGATTATGTATCTTGAAGAAAATAAATAAAATATGATAAAAGAGATTTCATTCAATGAGATCTCTTTTTTGTTGGAGGGAAATGTGAGATATTATTGTCGTTCTCCTTGTCAGAGTGTCATTATATTAGTGATATAAATCAACAAAGGAGCAGAAAGATGAAAAGAAAATTAAATCAATATATTCGAAAGTCACTGTTAGTTGCAGTGACTTTTATTTTGGTGTTTTGTAATGCTGTAACTTATGTCAATGGACAGCAATATCAAATTAGTGCAGGTGAGAAAATTAAATATCCTAGCTGGTTTGACAGTAGTGGAACCTGGTCAACACGAATGTATACTGTAGATGGAAAAATAGCATATTGTTTAGAAGCAAGCAAACATTCACCAGGTAATGGAACTGTAGGAGAAGGAAGTTATGTAGATAATGAAAATCTTCAAAAAGTACTTTATTATGGCTATGGGGGTCCTGCTGATACACTATCAACAGATGGTGTAACTAGTGTTGAAATGGCATATCTGTTAACTCATATTGCCGCAAGCTATTATTATGCTGGAGATCTTCATGGTGTTGACTTGGAAAAACTACGTGGCTGGGGCTGGGCAGAATGGATCGAAGCAATCCCTAATCGTCCTGCAATTCCTAAAGGAGAGATTGGATTTTCAAAAAATAGTTTGAAAATGTATCAAAAAGATGGTAGGCAGCGGAGTGAAGAAATTACGGTAATTGGTGATGCTGATGCTACTTTAACGATGGTTTTAGACAAAGACATGGAATTACATAATTTAACGACAAATCAAACAGTTACTGGGACGGTACAATTAAGTAGTGGTCAAAAATTCTATTTATCGTCTCCATTAACCAAACGAGACAATTATAACTGGTCGAGTGGTTCTTTGATGGGAACAACGAATAGTTATTATCGACCTTTAGTTTTAACGATTGACGATGAAACCCAAACGATTGGAACAATGGTTTTAGGGAATGGAGAAACCAAACCAACTAGTTTGCAAGTAGAATATTTACCAGTGGGGAGTTTGAAATTAATCAAAACAAATGAGGATAAACAGATGCTAGATGGGGCGGTATTTAATTTGAAGGGGAAAAATAATGATTATAATCAAGATCATGTGGTTAAAAATGGCGTATTACAAATAGATAATTTATTAGTTGGAGATTATATTTTAACGGAAATTAAGACACCAGCCGATCATGATAGTCTTAATAAGGAATACACTGTTACGATTAAAAGTAATGAAGTGACTACAAAAACAATTGTCAATGAATTGATACCAGTCGGTAAATTAATAATCAATAAGAAACTAGAAGGACATTTAGATGATTTATCTGGAATTGAATTTAAGATAACTGCTAAGGAGGACATTAAAGATATAATTACAGGGACAGTTCTTTATCGAGCTGGTATGCCAATTGGTCAAAATCAAGGAATTTATATTACAGATCAAAATGGACAAATTATTATTGATAAGTTACCGATGGGAAGTTATCTTATTAGTGAGGTAAAGACTTTACCGGGATATGTATTTGATGATACTGTTTATGAAGTAGCTTTTAATAAAGAAGATAGGGTTACCAAAGAATACCAGTATACTTTAAATGTAGAAAATAAATTAACACAAACAACAATTTCTAAAATTGACGCTCTAACTAAGCAATTATTACCAGGAGCAACATTAGAACTATATTTAAAGGATGGAGAATCATTGAGTTTGATTGAACAATGGGTATCAACTGATGATGCACATTTAATCAAGGGGCTGTTAGTTGATTGTGAATATGTTTTAAAAGAGGTCAAGGCTCCAGCCGGTTATACACTTGCGCCAGAACTTACGTTTAAAGTTGAAAACAGTGAGAGTATAAAAGAAATAGTATTTGAAAATCAGCATATTCCTGTGGTACCAACTGGTGATATAAGCAATTATAGTGGTTATGCTGGAATTGCATTAATAAGCTTTATATTCTTTTTAATTTTTACAAAACAGAAACGTAGAATATTATAAATATGACGAAAGCCCCAGTTAATGGGGCTTTTAATTAAGCTATTAAAATGAAATTATTACCAATATTTATTGATAGTCATATTTAAATCAACGTTACCATTGATTCCTCTAATTTGACCAGTTTCACTATATTGTAAAATATGATATTCTTCTTCTAATACTGGAGTATCATTATAACGTGCTTTCCATTTAATGTAAGAATCTAGTTTTTTATCAGTTAATTTAGTTGTCCACCAGTGATGATTAGCATAGATTCCTTTTTTATTTTGATTTTGAATGTTATCTAAAAAAGTTGTAGCTACGATTGTTAATTGATCATTTGTTAAAGCCCCTTGAAAAGTTTCGTCTTCTAAATCAATAAAAACCCCAAGTTCGGGAACTCTTCCATCTAGTAAATGATTAACATACTCAGCCTCTTTTTTTGCTTGAGCAGCTTCAGTGGCTAAAGAATAATAATATACACCGTAAGGAATATTTAAATTTTGACATTGCTTGATATTTTGTTCAAAAAGCGGATCAACTTTGGTTTTGGTACCATCAGTTAGAGAAGTATAGCCGCAACGGATAATCACAAAATCAATTTCTTGACGAGCTAACTGCAAATTCACATTATTATTCCATTTAGAAATATCAATGCCAATATATTGGCCGTCTTTAGCTAATCGATCATTATGATTAAAGACTAATATACCAGTAACAATTAAACTAAATGATAAAGCAGATACGATGATTTTGATTAGATTATGTTGCTTTTTAAATCGCTTAAATAAAAATGGCAGTAAACAAAATATCATAATTAGTAAAATAACGATACTATGGGTCAGATACTTTGGTAAATATTGTTTATAATATAATGAACATGAAAAAAGAAGGGTACCAGCAATAAAAAGAAAAATAATATTTTTTTGACTAAAAATTTTATTTTTAGTTTTCTTTTTCATGATATCACCTCGACAACTAATTCTAACATAATTAAAAATAGTTGTCGATTGATGCTTATTGATGATTTTGTTTTTCAAGTTCTTCAAGAATTTGATCTAATTTATTATGAAGATCCTGAATAATGATTTCAGTTTTCAAATTTACTTTATAATCATTTTCGTTTCTTTGACGATCTTTTTGCTCTTGACGATTTTGCGACATCATAATAATAGGTGCTTGAATCGCAGCAATACATGACAAAATCAGATTTAAAAGAATAAAGGGATAAGGATCGAGGCTATCTTTAGCAAGGATATTATAAATCATCCAGGAAATTAGTAATATAATAAAAATAATGATAAAAGTCCAACTACCACCAAGATGAGCAATTTTATCAGCAATTTTTTGTCCTAGTGTTTCATCCTTACCATCAGGTAAAGCAACTGTTTTTTCAAGAACAAGATGAATTATTTCTTCATCCTGCATATCATCACGAACATTTTCAATGATTTCATTTATTATTTTAGTGTGTGTTAAATTTTTCATTAAAACCATCCTTTTATATAGTATTTACAGCTTGTTTTGTTTTAAACGCAATAACTAGATTTTAAATAAAAATATGGATTTTGAAGAAGGTTTCTTACAATGATAACTAATTATAAATTTGTTGAATAGTGTCATTTAGTTTTGTATACTAATATGGATAAAGTTATGAAGGAGTGATTATGATGTTTAAAGTATTTGGTGAACGCATTGTTAAGACTATTACTGATCATTTTCAATTCTTTTATATTTCTATTTTTTATAATTAACATATCATTTACTTGATATGTTTTTTTGTGAAATTAATCAAGATTATACGGAGGAACAAAAATGCCAAAAAGAGAAGATATTAATACAGTATTAGTAATTGGTTCAGGTCCAATTATTATTGGTCAAGCTTGTGAATTTGATTATTCAGGAACTCAAGCGTGTAAAGCTTTAAGAGGGTTAGGTTATAAGATCGTGTTAGTGAACTCAAATCCTGCAACGATCATGACAGATCCGGAAACTGCTGATGTTACTTATATTGAACCATTAAATGTAGAACGATTAACACAGATCATTGAAAAAGAAAGACCAGATGCGTTACTTCCTAACTTAGGTGGGCAATCAGCATTAAACTTATGTTCTGAATTAAATGAGGCTGGTGTTTTAGAAAAATATAACGTTCAAGTATTAGGAGTTCAAGTTGATGCGATTGAACGTGGTGAAGACCGTTTAGAATTTAAAAAAGAAATGGATAAATTAGGCATTGAAATGGCTCGTAGTGAGGTTTCAACAACTGTTGAAGAAGCCTTAGCAATTGCTGAACGGTTAGGTTATCCAGTAGTTGTGCGCCCTGCTTATACTATGGGTGGTGCCGGTGGTGGACTGGTATATAACGTTGAAGAATTAAAAACAGTTGTATCTCGGGGGTTACAAGCTAGTTTAGTTGGTCAATGTTTAATCGAAGAATCTATTTTAGGTTGGGAAGAATTAGAAGTTGAAGTTGTTCGTGATGCTAACAACAACATGATCACAGTATGTTTCATTGAAAATATTGATCCATTAGGAGTTCATACTGGAGATTCATTCTGTAGCGCTCCAATGTTAACAATTAGCCAAGAAGTGCAAGATCGTTTAAAAGACCAAGCATTTAGAATTGTTGAATCAATTGGTGTAATTGGAGGGACAAATGTTCAATTTGCTCATGATCCAGAAACTGATCGAATCGTTGTTATTGAAATTAATCCAAGAACATCTCGTTCATCAGCTTTAGCATCAAAAGCAACAGGATTCCCAATTGCTTTAGTTTCAGCAATGTTAGCGGCTGGTTTGACTATGGAAGATATTCCTTGTGGTAAATATGGAACTTTAGATAAATATGTACCTGATGGTGATTATGTTGTAATCAAGTTTGCACGTTGGGCATTTGAAAAATTCAAAGGGGCTGAAGATAAACTTGGTACTCAAATGAAAGCTGTTGGGGAAGTTATGAGTATCGGCAAAACTTATAAAGAAGCTTTCCAAAAAGCAATTCGTTCATTGGAAATTGGACGTTATGGCTTAGGGTATGCTAAAAACTTCAATAAGTTATCTAAAGAAGAATTATTACATATGTTAACTGTTCCAACTAGCGAAAGACAATTCATTATGTATGAAGCGTTAAGAAAGGGAGCAACAGTTGAAGAATTATTTGAACTAACACAAATCAAACATTATTTCATTGAACAAATGAAAGAATTAGTTGAAGAAGAAGAAAATATAAAATCATACGAAGGTAAAGAATTACCGGCTGAAGTACTAAAACAAGCAAAACAAGATGGATTCTCAGATAAATATTTAAGTCAAATTTTGAATGTTGAGGAAAATGTAATTAGAGAAGAAAGATTAGCTAATAATATTAATCAAGCATGGGAACCAGTACACGTAAGTGGAACAAAGGATAGTGCTTATTATTATTCAACATATAATGCTGAAGATAATAGCGACATTCATCACGATAAAAAGAAAATTATGATTTTAGGTGGTGGACCTAATCGTATTGGACAAGGAATTGAATTTGACTATTGCTGTGTTCATGCTGCTTTAGCATTAAAGAAATTAGGATTTGAAACAATTATTGTTAACTGTAACCCTGAAACTGTATCAACTGACTATGATACATCTGATAAATTATACTTTGAACCACTAACATTAGAAGATGTTTTAAGTATTCATGAAAAAGAAAAACCAGTAGGTGTAATTGCACAATTTGGTGGACAGACACCACTTAACTTAGCTGCTCAATTAAAGAAAAATGGTGTGAATATTTTAGGAACAACACCAGAAACTATTGATATGGCAGAAGATCGTGACTTATTTAATGCAATGATGGAAAAATTAGAAATTCCAATGCCTGAATCTGGAATGGCAGTAAATGTTGAAGAAGCATTAGAAATTGCTAAAAGAATCGGCTATCCATTAATGGTAAGACCTTCTTATGTTTTAGGTGGTCGTGGAATGGAAGTTGTTTATGATGATGAAAGTCTTGAACAATATATGAAAGCAGCTGTTGGGGTAACTCCTGATCGCCCAATCTTAATCGACCGCTTCTTAAATAATGCTATGGAATGTGAAGCTGATGCAATCAGTGACGGTGAAACTGTTTTTGTTCCTGCGGTTATGGAACATATCGAATTAGCTGGTATCCACTCAGGTGATTCAGCATGTATCTTACCCTCTAAACATATTCCTATCCGTCATTTAGAAACAATTAAAGAATATACAAAGAAAATTGCTAAAGAAATGAATGTTCGTGGTTTAATGAATATGCAATATGCAATTGCTGATGATAAAGTATATGTATTAGAAGCCAATCCAAGAGCTTCAAGAACAGTACCACTAGTTTCAAAGGTATGTAATATTAATATGGTAAAAATTGCGACAGATATTGTTACTCGTGAATTGACTGGGCGTCCTTCACCAGTACCAACTTTAACAGAAAAGAAAATTCCTCATATTGGAGTTAAACAAGCAGTTTTCCCATTCAATATGTTCCCGGAAGTAGATCCTGTTTTAGGACCTGAAATGCGTTCAACTGGAGAGGTATTAGGAATTGCCAGTTCATATGGAGCAGCTTTATATAAAGCTGAAGAAGGGGCGAAAACAATTTTACCAACTGAAGGAAAAGTTTTGATCAGTGTTAGTGACTTAGACAAACCAGAAGTTGTTGAGCTTGCACAAGGATATTATGATGCTGGATTTACTATTGTAGCAACAGGGAATACTTATAACTTGATCAAAGAAAGTGGTATTCCAGTAGAAAAAATCAAAAAAATTCATGAAGGTCGTCCAAATATTAGTGATGCTTTAACTAATGGTGAATTAGCAATGATCATTAATACACCTCATGGTAAACAAAGTGCTCATGATGATAGTTATATTCGTAAAGCTGCAATTAAAATGAGAATTCCATATATGACTAATATTGCTGCTGCTAAAGCATCATTAGAAGGAATTATGGAAATGAAAATTCATGGTAGTCATGAAGTTAAATCTTTACAAGAGTATCATTTAGCAATTAAATAAAATTTAAATTTAAGCTATTCCCACCAAAGTAGATAAATGAGATAATTTCACTAAATCTATGGAGGTGGGATTTTATTGTGTTTGTATCAATGATTTTTTATTATTAGGCTTGAAAATATTAATCTATATCAATAAATTTGACTCGTGATAATAAAAAAGTATAAAAATATCTTGAATATTCAAATGATTTCTACTATACTATACAAGAATAAGAAAGGAATGAGGCATATGTTGGTGTTTTTTAAAGAATTAGTAAGTGAAAAATTTGATATTATGAACTCATTTTTATATTTTTATTGTTATTAAACATATCAGTTATATTGATATGTTTTTTTATAGTAATTAAGGAGGATGAATGATGAAAGCATACTTAATTTTAGAAGATGGCAGTGTATTTGAAGGAACAAGTATTGGTGCAGTTAAAGAAGTAGTTAGTGAGTTTGTATTTAATACTTCGATGACAGGATATTTAGAAGTGTTAACAGATCCTTCTTATGCTGGTCAGTCAGTCGTAATGACTTATCCATTAATTGGGAATTATGGGGTTTGTTTAGAAGACCAAGAGTCAAGTAAACCACATGTAGAGGGATTTATTGTAAATGAACTAGCTAGATTGGGAAGTAATTTTAGAAAAAATATTGATTTAGAGGAATACCTAATCCAACATGATATTCCTGGGATTCAAGGAATTGATACTCGAAATCTAACGAAAATTATTCGTAATATTGGATGTATGAATGGAATGATAACAACAACTAAATATGAAAATCTTGATGAAGTAATGAAACGGATTCATGCTTTCAAAGTAACTGGAGTTGTGGAACAAACTACATGTAAAGAGTCTTATACAATTGGTACTGGAGATAAAAGAGTTGCTTTATTAGATTATGGAGCAAAAGCTAACATTGCTAAAAGTTTAGTGAAACGTGGATGTCAAGTTACAGTCTATCCTGCCAGTACGCCAGCGTCAGTTATTCTAAAAGAAAAGTATGATGGAATCATGCTTTCAAATGGTCCTGGAGATCCTGAGGAAAATGTTCAAATTATTGAAGAAATCAAGCTGCTTGCAAGTAGTCAAACACCGATTTTTGCGATTTGTTTAGGACATCAGTTAATGGCTTTAGCCCATGGTTTCAAAACTGAAAAGATGAAGTATGGCCATCATGGTGCTAATCATCCGGTTAAAGATTTAGAAACTGGTCGAGTATATATTTCTACTCAGAATCATAATTTTGTGATTAAAGAAGATTCAATTGATTCAGCAGTAGCAAAACCATGGTTTATCAATGTAAATGATAAGACAATCGAAGGTGTTACTTATCTTAAGGAAAATATTAAAACAGTACAATTTCACCCTGAAGCATGTGCTGGTCCATTGGATACTGATGCTTTATTTGAAGAATTTATAAAGATGATGGAGGGAAAATAGAATGCCAAAAGATAGTAGAATAAAAAAAGTATTAGTAATTGGTTCGGGACCAATTATTATTGGTCAAGCAGCAGAATTTGATTATGCTGGAACTCAAGCTTGTCGGGCATTAAAAGAAGAAGGGATTGAAGTAGTTTTAATCAACTCTAACCCTGCAACAATCATGACTGATAAGGATATTGCTGATAAGGTTTATATTGAGCCCTTAACCGTACCGGTTGTTAAAAGTTTAATAATTAAAGAACAGCCAGACAGTATTTTGCCAACCCTGGGTGGTCAAAATGCTTTGAATATTGCGATGGCATTAGCTGATGAAGGTTTTTTAGAAGAACATAATGTTCAAACGATTGGGACTTCAACTAATACGATTAAATTAGCCGAAGATCGCTTAGAGTTTAAAACCCTAATGGAAAATATTAATGAACCATGTGCAGCCTCATTAGTTGTTAATCATGTTGATGATGCTTTAGAGTTTGCTAAAAAGATTGGTTATCCAGTTGTAGTACGTCCTGCTTATACTTTAGGTGGAACGGGAGGCGGAATCGCTTATGATGAAACAGAATTACATGATATCTGTTCAAATGGATTAAGGTTATCACGAGTTAGTCAATGTTTAATTGAAAGGTGTATTGCCGGATGGAAAGAAATTGAGTATGAAGTAATGCGTGATGGTGCTGGAAACTGCATCACTGTATGCAACATGGAAAATTTAGATCCTGTAGGAGTTCATACTGGTGACAGTATTGTTGTAGCGCCAAGCCAAACTTTATCAGATAAAGAATATCAAATGTTAAGAACCTCTGCTTTAAATATTATTACAGCATTAGATATTCAAGGTGGGTGTAATGTTCAATATGCGCTAAATCCCGATAGTTTTGAATACTGTGTAATTGAAGTAAATCCACGAGTTAGTCGTTCTTCAGCTTTAGCTAGTAAAGCTACTGGTTATCCAATTGCAAAACTAGCAGCAAAGATTGCTTTAGGGTACACATTAGATGAAATCATCAATGCAGTAACAGGGAAAACTTATGCTTCATATGAACCAACATTAGATTATGTCGTATGTAAAATTCCTAAATGGCCATTTGATAAATTTGTTGATGCTTCAAGGGAATTAGGGACTCAAATGAAAGCAACTGGAGAAGTTATGAGCATTTGCAATAATTTTGAAGGTGCGCTAATGAAAGCATTACGTTCACTGGAGCAAAATCTTTACTATTTGCATCTAGATGAATTTGATGGAAAAGATGTTGAATTTCTCCAAAAGAAATTAAAAGATGTTGACGATCAAAGAATTTTTGCGGTAGCAGAAGCATTACGCCAAGGAATTAGTGAAAAAGAAATTCATGATATCACAAAAATTGATTTATGGTTTATCGATAAAATCAAACATTTAGTAGAAGTAGAAAAGGAATTACAAAATAAAGAATTAAGTGGAGAGTTATTGAAAAAAGCTAAACGTTTAGAATTCCCAAATCAAGTAATTGCTAAGTTAACAGGTAAAACTAGTGATGAAGTAAAAAATATGTGCCAAGAAAATAAAATTAACGCAGTGTATAAAGTGGTTGATACATGTGCGGCTGAATTTGATGCAACAACTCCATATTATTATTCAGTCTATGGTGGAGTAAATGAAGTAAATCCAGCTGATGATAAGAAAAAAATAATGGTTTTAGGTTCAGGACCAATCAGAATTGGACAAGGAATTGAATTTGATTATTGCTCAGTTCATTGCGTTTGGGCTTTAAAAGAAGCTGGTTATGATACAATTATTGTAAATAATAATCCTGAAACAGTAAGTACTGACTTTGATATTGCAGATCGCTTATATTTTGAACCATTAACACCAGAGGATGTTGAGAATATTGTTAATATCGAACATCCTGATGGAGCAATTGTTCAATTTGGTGGTCAAACTGCAATCAAACTAACAAAGGCATTAATGGAGATGGGGGTTAAAATTTTAGGAACATCAGCTGACGATGTTGATGCAGCTGAAGACCGTGAAAGATTTGATGAGATTTTAGAAAAATGTGAAATTGATCGTCCTCGTGGTTCAACAGTCTTTACAATTGAGGAGGCTTTAGAAGTTGCTAATCGATTAAAATATCCAGTTTTAGTTCGTCCTTCATATGTTTTAGGGGGAGCAGGAATGGAGATCTGTTTAAATGATGGTGATGTAAAGAAATTTATGAAAATCATTAATCGTCAATATCAAGAACACCCAATTTTAATTGATAAATATTTAGCTGGCAAAGAAGTAGAAGTTGATGCTATTTGTGATGAAAATGGAATACTGATTCCGGGAATTATGGAACATGTTGAACGTGCGGGAGTCCATTCAGGTGATAGTATATCAGTTTATCCAACTCAAAAGATCAAACAGCATATTAAAGATACGATTGTTGAATACACAGGTCGTTTAGCTAAAGCTTTAAATGTCATCGGTTTAATTAATATTCAATTTATTGTATATGAAGACCAAGTATATGTAATTGAAGTAAATCCTCGTTCAAGTAGAACAATTCCATATATTTCTAAAGTAACAGATATTCCGGTGGTAGATGTGGCAACTCATGTTATTATGGGAAAAACAATTAAAGAACAGGGATATGAATATGGCTTAGCACCAGAAAAAGAAACAATTGCGATAAAAATGCCGGTTTTCTCTTTTGAAAAAATTAAGGGAGCTGAGATTAGTCTTGGTCCAGAAATGAAATCAACAGGAGAAGTGCTTGGAATTTCAACTGATTATGATGAGGCAATTTATAAAGCATTTATTGGTTCAGGAATCAATTTACCAAAGAAAAAGAATATTATTTGTACGATTAAAGATTCTGCAAAAGATGAATTTTTACCAATTGCAAAACAATATTATATGTTTGGTTATGATTTATATGCAACCGAAGGAACTTATAATTTCTTAAAAGAAAATGATGTACCAGTTAGTTTAGTGAATCGCATTAGTGCTAAAAGTAACACATTGTTTGATTTAATGTTAACAGATACTGTTGATTTAATCATTGATATTCCCACTCGTAATGATAACTTAAAAGATGGTTTCTTAATTAGAAGATTTGCTGTAGAAGCAGGAATTCCAATCTTTACTTCATTAGATACTGCTCAAGCATTGATTACTAGTTTAGAAAAACGTCATAAAGGGGATACTTCTTTAGTAGATATTACTAAACTAAAATAGTTTAAAACAGACTTAGTGAGATTGCATCATTAAGTCTGTTTTTTGTAAAATATAAACTTTGATAAGTAGTTTCTTGATAAAATTATGGTCAATAACATTATTATTTTGAGTTGTTAATGAAGATAATTAACTTTATGTTTTTTTATATTGAAGTATAATTATTGAAAGAGGTAGATAATATGTATACATATGAAATGCTATATCGGTTGTGTAGCTAAGAATCTAGTGATAGTGTGATTGCACACTATTTATTAATGCATTTAAATTCATTGGAACAGTTGACGATTAAGAAAGTTATTGATGATGTAGGGATCTCTAAGGCTTCTTTACATCGTTTTTTTAGTAAGGGTGGCTATGAGAGTTTTAAAGACTTAATTACTATATTAGATGAAGAAGTAAAACAGAAAAAAATGTTTAATATTGATTATCAACAGTATCGTTCCAATATGGCTTGGAGTGCTCTAGAAACTGAGTTTGAAGATCATCAAATTAGAATTCTAATAAAGACAATAAAAAAAGCTAAACGAGTTGTTTTTTATGGTAATTCATGGGAGATATCATGTTTTAAAAGACTTAGTTTTTATTTATTTAATCATGGGATCGATATTTAAATTTTTATAATCTTAGAGTTTCTTATAATAAGATTATATCTAGTTAAAAGTAATGAAATTAGATTATTTTCTTGATATGGGTTACAATTACATATGGAAGTGATAAAATGAATATGAAAAGATATGAATTTGATGCTGTAATTAAAAAAGTACCGAATATAGATGGTGCTTATGTTGATTTTCCATACGATGTAAAAAAGGAATTTAATAAAGGACGTGTAAAAGTCATTGCTACATTTGATGGAATCGAATATTTAGGAAGTTTAGTAAAAATGAAAACCCCTAATCATATTATTGGGTTGAGAAAAGATATTCGAAAAATAATTAATAAACAACCAGGAGATATTGTTCACGTAACGATTCAAGAACGTGAATAATAGTAAATAAAACAAGGGGTGAAAAAGATGCTAAAAGTAGAGTCTAAATACACAAAGAAGTACCTATTCGCCATCTTGTTTTTTATTATAATGTCAATTATATGTGTAACTATTTTTTTAACTAATATCAATAGTGGGATTAATGAAAAAGTTCAAGAAATTTTACTTAACGAAGTGATTTCTCATCGCAAAAGTTTGGAAGCGACGATCTCTATACAATATCAAGAATTAGAAGGGATATCTGGGTATATCACTAGCTTAAACACACGTGATATGTCACAATTGATAAATTTTACTAAAGCATTTGTTTCTAAAAATGGATTTGATCGAATTGTTGTGGCGTTTGAAGATGGAATTGGATATCTAAGTGATGGTAGTAGTTATGATATAAGTACTAGAGGATATTATCAAGATACGATGAATGGAGGAGCTAGAAATAGTGAACCAGTAGATTCAGTTATTGATGGTGAGCGTAGGATGGCTTTATCTGTTCCAATTTATAGTCAACATGGTCAAATAATCGGTATGGTAATGGGATCTTATGATGTACGGGCAATTAGTGAAATTGAGTTTTCTAATTTATATAATAACAAGGGTTATACTTATTTAATTGATTATTCTGGTAATTTTTTGATTAATGATCAGAAGCTTCATAATTATCAAGGAAATTTTTATGACTATTGTCAGGAAAGTAATATTTTAAGTAATCAGCAGCTACAGCAGATAAAAACAGACATTAGTAATTATGTTTCAGGATGTGTTTTGACTAAAGGAGGTAAAGAAACACGCTATTTAGTATATGTTCCTTTAGAGTCAAGTGAGTGGGTAATTTGTTATTCTGTATTAGTCTCTGATGCATTTCAGGATTATCAGTTTATTATGAAATATGAGACATATTTGCTGGGAGCTGTTGCAATGGTTCTAACAGTTACGGTTCTTTATATTTTTATTGTAAATAAAAAAGAGCGTCGTGTTTTGTTAAAAAGAGCTGATTATGATAGTTTGACAGGTTTATATAATCGTCGGAAATTAACAGAGGAAATTAAGAGGTATTTAAAAGCTCAAAGTGAATTTGGATTAGCGATTTTAGATATTGATGATTTTAAGAAAATCAATGATACATATGGTCATCCTATTGGTGATATTATTTTGAAAGAAATTGGACAAATTTTAAGAGATAATCTTGGTGAATATTTGGTCGGACGTTTAGGCGGTGACGAGTTTGTTATCTTAATTGAAAATGTTCAAATTATTAATATTGTTATTCAAAAACTTGAACTGACTTGTAACCAAATTGCTAAAATAAAAATAGAAGAACATCCAGATATTGTTGTCACATGTAGTTGTGGGTTAGCAGTTGCACCAAAGGATGGAGAAACCGTAGCGGAACTATATAAGGCTGCAGACAGTGCCTTATATATTGCTAAATCATTAGGAAAAAATAAATTGGCAAAATTTTAAGGAGAAGAAGATGAGATATACAGGATTTGTAATATCAGTAAAAGACATTAATGCATCAAAAAAATTTTATGAAGAACTATTTGATTTAGAAGTTTATCAGGATTATGGAATAAATATTACGTTTGATTGTGGATTATCATTGCAGCAAGATTTTGACTGGCTTATTAATATAGAGAAAGAGAAGATTATTGAAAAAGCAAATGATCATGAAATTTGTTTTGAAGAAGAAAATTTTGATGCATTTTTAAAAAGATTATCTGTGTACCCACAAATAGAGTATCTTGATGATGTTATAGAGCATAGCTGGGGTCAACGAGTAGTCCGTTTTTATGACTTGGATAAACATATTATTGAAGTAGGTGAGTCGATGAAGATGGTAATTAACCGTTTTATTGATCGTGGGATGACAACGGAGCAGATTTCAAAAAAAATGGATGTGTCAGTTGCTGATCTTAAAAAACTGCTTAATGATTAAAAAGAATATTAAAGTAATAAAAGACCGTCAATGATCTTATTTTAAATCTAATAAGTTCATTAAACGGTCATTTTTTTCTAATGATTTAAAGACAAGTGCGCCGATAATTAAAACAATTAATTCTCCAACAGCAACATAGATTGCGTTTATTACATATGGAATATTGAAAGCATACCATAATTCAGCCCCAATAATCATTCCTGTTATAATTGCTCCTGCTCCAGCAGCTAAATAGCGATTTTTAATCAAGTACATAGCAATACATACTATAATCGTACTTAAAGTTCCAAAGACAATATCTAACATTCCCATTGGTGAAAATAGATTAGCAATAATGCAACCAATCGTTAAGCCAGGAATATAGCGTCGATTATAAAATGCTAAAAAAACAATTATTTCTGATAGCCTAAATTGGATTTCTGAATATGCGATGGGTGAGATTGCTAAAGTGAGTACAGCATAAACCCCCGCAATCATCGCATTGATTACAACCAGTTTTACTGAAATACCTTTGTTCATATATTATATCCTTTCATAGTATTATTTTCACTTAAATGTCACCTCATTGAAAACATGGATATTATATACGATTTTAAGTAAAAAGACTAGTCTTTCTGTATAGGAATATGAGAATTAAAATATTTTATATAAATACAACAATATTTAAAATTAAATACTTGCTCTTTTTATCAAAAAGATTAATCCCAATTAATAAAATATGTGATACGATAATAATGATGTATAATTACGAAAGGAAGGTTAACATGTCACATCGTATAGTGGTGCGCAAACACGAAAAAATTGATTATCAGCGCAGTACTTTCTTTACACTTGCCCACACACATTATGATAAAGATTATTATATGGAAAATCATTGGCATAATAGTATTGAAATCACTTATGTAGTAAAGGGCTTAAAGGTTCAACAGATGGAGAATAAAGAAGTTATTGCACCAGCAGGAACTTTGTTATTAGTGAATTCGGGAGTAATTCATGATGTTGATGTAAAGAAGGGATTAGAGGGGATTGTCTTATTGATTGACCGTAATTATATTGACCATGTTTGTCCACAATGTATTGAACGTGGTTTTAGCTTGGAAAAAGAACCATTAGCTAAAAAGAAAATTGTGGATTATTTATTCAAATTAGTAGAAGCCTATGAAAATAATAATAAAGTTAAAGCTAATATTATTGTTTTAGAAATTATTAGTGTTTTGGCTGAACAGTTAATGTTAGAGGGGCATTATATTAAAGAAAAGCATGATGATGAAAGTTATGAATTAGTTATTTCGATTACTGAATATATTGATTATCATTATGCTCAAAAAATTAGTTTAGATGATTTAGCAAGAATGACATGCTATAACAAGACTTATTTATCAAATATTTTTAAGAAAAAGACAGGTATTACTATTTTTGAGTATTTACGTAATGTCAGAATGCAGCATTGTTTATATGAACTAAAACATTCTGATGATACGATTGTAAGTATTGCTTTAAATAACGGATTTGCAAATATTCAAATATTTAATCGTGTATTTAAAGAAGTTTATCAAATGACACCAAAGCAGTATCGTGAAAAGAATAAGAAGTAAAGATTAATGAAGATTAAAACAAATAAACAACAATAATAATAAAATCCGCCATGCTAAGATAAGTGTCAAAGAGGAGGATGTTATGAAAAAGATTAAAAAGTTTTTATCATCGCTAATTGCAATAATGATAGTTGCAACAATGGTTACTTCTAATCTAAGTGCATTAGAGGTAAATAGCTCGTTTGTTCAAAATACGAACACAAGTAATACATATGGTTATGTAAATTATGAAACAGATCAATTTGAAACTTATAGTAAGGTTTCAGGAAGTGCTGGGAATTATACAAGTATTGCTTCAAAAGTTTATAAACCATTATCTGGAGATACTCTAATCGTTGTTTTTCATGGTAATGGAGAAGGTGGTGTTGATGGGGTTAGTAATAACTACTCACAGATAGCTGCTAATCGTTTAGCTGTAACTTATACAACTGATGAACTACAAAGTGCTTTTAAGGGAGCTTATGTATTAGCTTTTCAAGCACCAGATTATTGGTATAATGATTATACGCAACAAGCAAAAACTATTATTGATCAAGCTATAGCAGAATTTGGAATTAAAGAAGTATTTGTTTCTGGATTATCAGCAGGCGGTTTAATGACACAACGGATGTTAGCAAAATATGGTGATTTCTTTGCAGGCGCATTAATGTCATGTGCTGCTATTGCTAAAAATGACCAATATGTTGAAGGTCTAGGTGGAAATTACACTGATTCTACTGAATATTTAGATGCTGGTGATGCTTATACAAGTGGTGATACCTTTAAGAAACCAGTTGATTTCAATCAATATTTAGCTAATTATGACGAATGGCTAGAAAATATTGCCGTAAGCAATGTTCCGATTTTCATGGTACATTGTTATTATGATACAACAATCTATTATGGATGGACTCAATATGCTTATAATATGATTAAATCCTATCGTGATGACAGGGGGCTTGATGGAGATATCTACTGTGGTTTATTTGAGGATGTCAGTTATCCTGATGAAACATATAGCAGCGCTCACTGGTCGTGGATCAAAATGTTGAATGGTGATGTTTATGCTTCAACTAATGCGAGTTTAGATACGATTACATGGTTTAAATCTTTATCAACTTCAACTAATGATTATCAATTAAAAACAGTTACTAATCCTGTAGCTGGAGAAGCAGCAGGTGACAATATTTATGCTTATAACTTAATTGCTACAGTAACTAATAGTGGTGAAAAAATAACGGCTCTTGAAATTGATATGAACGGTAAGAAAGTTGATGCTTCTAAATTAACAACTGAGATGTTTAAAATAACCGGATACAATAGTGATGCTAGTGGTTTGGTTAAAGGTGATGTTCAGTCTTATGGAATTTTTGGAAGCGAAGATGAGCCTGTAGATATTGAGGTGGCTAGAGTATCAGTAAATGAAAAGGGTAATATCATATTAGATTTAGCAACACAGAATGGAGTATTAAATTATACTTCTTTGGCTCGTAATCTTGCGACTAAGATTAGATATAAACTAGCATCAGTAGCTCTACCAATGATTGTTGAGGATAATTCAACAACAAATCCTGATGATAAACAAACAGCTGTTAAAACAGGCGATGATTTAAATGTTTTAGGTGCTGGAAGCTTAATGATTATTTCATTGATGATGGTAGCTGTATCTAAACGAAAATTTGATTAAGAAAAAAGTTCTACATTTTTGTAGAACTTTTTATAACTATTTAAATAAACCTAAGTTAATACAAGCGTTATAAATACCATCATCATCAATACTGTCAGTGACAAAAGTTGCAATGTTTTTAAGATATGCGTCACCTTGTCCCATGCAAATAGAGATAGCAGCATGATTAAACATCTCAACATCATTTAAAGAATCGCCAAAACAAATATATTTATCAAGATTATATTGTTTTAAGATAACTTGAATACCAGTTGCTTTAGTTGCATCGGCATGAGTTATATCACAATATGTAGAGACTCCGGGTAAGATATGTAAACCTTCTAATTGTTTAAATGGCGCATAATCATATCCCTTCGGTCCATAGGCAATCATCGCTTCAACTTTTTGGTTTTGATAAATGCCTACCGGAGGGATGATAGAGTTAAAAAATTTACGTGCAGTGTAAACATTTTCATCGGGCTCTTGGGTAATGATTCGATGCTCCATTTTTAAAGCGAGTGGAATATTATTATCTTTAGCAATTTTTATACAACGATGGACTATTTCCGGGGAAATAACCAATTCTTCGACGATTTGAAAATTTTTATTAAGCACAGTTTGACCATTATTACAAACAAAGCCGTCCCAATTAGCAATATCAACAACCCCGGTACGTTTTAATGAATTAACAGCACGACCAGTTGCAATTCCAATTTTATAACCATTCTCTTGTAATTTTTGTAATGCTTTTTTAGTTGATGGAGTAACCTGGTAGTCATGGTTATCCATTAATGTTCCATCAACATCAAAGAAAATCATTGGTTTCATAAGCTCCCCCTTTTCATGCGTATATTTTAGCAAGCATACCTATGAATGTAAACAAAAAAGGAATATGACTAAACATATTCCTTAATTAAATTATTTTCCGCTTGGTAAAAATGGAATTAATCCCGCTGCTACGGCACTGATTGGCATTGATTGAAGAACTACTTTTCCTGGTCCTGTGACAACCGTATTAAAAAAACCTTCACCACCTAACAGTTTATTTTTAACTCCTTTAACGCTTTGAATTTCCATCTTGCATGTAGCATCCATCATAGCTAGATATCCTGTATCAATAACCATTTGTTGACCAGGTAATAAATCGTAAGAAATAGCTGAACCGTCAATTTCTAAAAAGACAGTACCTGTACCGCTGATCTTATTCATAATGAATCCTTCACCACCAAAAATTCCTGTTGCCATTTTTTTATTGAAAAAAACTGACATGTCAATTCCTGAAGTTCCTGCTAGGAATGATGACTTTTGTACAATAATTTCATGATTTGGATTAATTTCAACAGCTTCGATTGACCCTGGAAAAGAAGATGCAAAAGCAATCATGCCGTCTTCTTTAGCATGATAACGATTTTGGAACATTGTTTCTCCACTAAACATTCGACCAAATGCTTTACCAAAACCACCACTTGTTGTTTCCATTTCCATAACGGGATCCATCCAACTCATGGCACCGCTATCAGTAATCATTGATTCTCCTTTTTCTAAGTGACAAATCACTACAGGGAGATTGTCCCCTTTAATCTCGTATTTCATTTTATTTCTCCTTATTTATTGCGATACAAACTGGTGCAGGAATAGCTAAAGTTGAAGCTGTTCTAACTAGTTGTTCGCTTTTTTCATCAAATGTTAATAACTCTAATTCATCATCGTCTTGCGCACCAACAATTAAATATTTATCATCAATAATATTAAAATCACGAGGATTTTTACCAGTATGAACCATATATAGTAATGAAACTTTACCAGTTTCTTGGTTGACTCGATATAGAACGATGCTATCATGACCACGGTTTGAAATGAATAAATGATTTCCTGTCGCACTTAGACGAATAGCGCTAGCGCTCGAAAAACCGTGAAAATGACGAGGCGTTGTATGAATAACTTGAATTAGATTTAAATATTTATCATTATATTTATAAACCATTAAATTATTAGAAATCTCATTTACTAGATAAGCAAAACGACCATCTTTAGAGAAAATCATGTGACGTGGTCCAGAGCCTGGTACCACATTTAAAGTATGTTCAACATCTTCTTCTAATTTTCCATCCTGATAAGTATACATGATTACTTTATCAGCTCCTAAATCAACAGCATAAACAAATTCCTTATCAGGGGTTATTCCAACATAATGGCAGTGTGGTCCAGTTTGTCGTTTTAGTAGATCGGGACCAAGTCCAGTATGGTGGATAGCACAGATTTTTTCTTTAATAAAATTATTTTCTAATAAATATGATGCTGTGGAACCAACATGATAGTTAGCTGCAAAAAGATATCGTGAATTATCACTAACACATAAATGGGTATAAGAACGTCCATTAGAATTATAATTATTGTTGGGAATAAGTTCTTCTTTGTGAATTGAAAAACTTCCAATTCCACCTCCATTATTAAGTCGACTAGCATTTTTGTAAGCTACGTATAAAATATTATTTTTAGTGATCATGTAAGATGGATAATCATGGGTTACTATATGTTGTACCAGAGATAATTTTTGATTTTCTTCATTAAGATCAATAATGTAAATTCCTTTATTGTCACTTTTACCATAACTAGATACATAGAATGTTTTCATGTTAAAACCTCCTTGTTTTTATTTTATCATAAATTATTAATGAAAGGGTTTTATTATACCATTTTTGCAATAAATTTTTATTCTTAATAAATGTTTTATTAACTACTAACCTTTGAATTTGATTATAAATGGTTGATTATAAAAATAAAAGATATTTAGTAATTTATTTGTGTAGACAATATATATTGTTTGGACTATTATAGTAAATAATTAGTGTATTTGTTTATAATTAAAAGTGAAAGTGAGATGGTATAAGTGAAATCATATCAGAAGATAGAAACTGCTGCTAAGGAACTTGTTAAAACAAAAAATTTGAGAATATTACTGTTAAAATGATCTGTCAAATGGCAAATGTTTCGAGAAAAACTTTTTATGCATTATATCATGATAAATATGAAGTGATTGAACGCATTGTTGTTGATAATGTGATTAGTGATTTAAAAGGAATGCTAGAATTGTTAGGAAAGGAGGAATTAAATCAACCGATTATATTAGAAAAGATGTATCAACATTTTTATGACGAAAAAGAGTTTTATGTAAAGGCTATAAATATTGAGGGGAATAATTCTTTAGAACATTGTCTTTTATATTGTTTTGAGGAAATTAACTTAGAGATATTAAAAGATGTAGAAATAAGTTTAGTCGAAAAGGAGTATGCAGCTTACTTTTTTGCCGCTTCACAAGTTATGTTAATAAAGAAATGGTTGATTAATGATTTAGAACTTACACCACGAGAGATGGTGTTAAGTTCTCATAAATGGGCAGTTAAAGCTATGGTTAATAATTATTTTTGAAGAAGGTGACAAATATTAATGATTGTTACTTTTTTAGTTACGCTTAGTCTTACCTGAATTTAGCGATAGAATCTTATTGTTAAGATCACTGAAAACTTAACTATGGCCGTGACTGGTTTAGAAGAAATTATTGAAGTACCTGATTAAGAAATACCTAACAATAATGGCAAACAAGATATCCAAAATTATTGGGATCTACAAGTGATGGGATTAAGATGGTACCTATATAGATTATGGCAATTAATGTAATTGGGGTGATAGTGGTGAAAAAGAGGAAGAAAAGCTAAATGTTGGAAGTCACTTTGAATAATGGTTTTTAAAGAAAAAAATAATGATTGTAATAGTTCTTCACCTTTACCTCAAACATAAAATGTTATATAATGAGTAAAATAAATTGGAGGAAAGAAATATGGATGAGAACTTATTATTAACATTACTTCATAATAATGCACGTATGGACGTTACGGATCTTGCGATGGCATTAAACGAAACAGAAGATAATGTTGTTGATACCATCAGCCAATTAGAAAAGGATAAAGTTATCTGCGGATATCATACGATTATTAATTGGGATCGTACAAACGTTGATAATGTAATGGCATTAATTCAAATTAATGCAACTCCTGAACGTGAGTATGGTTATGATCGTATTGCTAAAAAGATCTATGCATTCCCAGAAGTAGATACAATGTATTTGCTAAGCGGAAGCTTTGAATTCGTTGCGATTGTTAAAGGACACACAATGCAAGAAGCCGCCCGTTTCGTTGCCTCTAAATTGGCACCATTAGAAGGGGTAACTGGTACTGCAACAATGTTTGTATTAAAGCAATATAAAAATAATGGATTAAGTTTTGATGATGATGACAAAGAAGCTGCAGAAAGATTATTGGTAACTCCATAATGGATTTCAATAAGGTATTAAATGATACAGTAAGAGAAATACCACCTAGTGGTATTCGAAAATTCTTTGATTTAGCTAATCAAATGGAGGGAGTTATATCTTTAGGGGTTGGGGAACCCGATTTTGATACTCCATGGAAAATTAGAGAGGCTGCAATTTATTCAATTGAACAAGGTAAAACCTTTTATACAGCTAATCAAGGTTTAGTAGAACTGAGAAAAGAAATTTGTCGTTATCAAAAAAGAAGATTTGGTTTGGATTATTGTTATGATAAGGAATGTATCGTTACAGTTGGGGGCTCAGAGGCGATTGATCTTGCTTTTCGTGCAATTATCAATCCTGGAGATGAAGTGATTTTATTACAGCCGAGTTATGTCGCATATACTCCAGGAGTTGCTTTAGCAGGTGGAAAGGTAGTAAATATTGAGCTTAAAGAAGACAATGAGTTTAAATTAACACCTGAATTATTAGAAGCTGCTATTACACCTAAAACAAAAGCAATCTTATTAAACTATCCAAGTAATCCAACAGGTGGATTTATGACTCGTGAGGATTATGAAAAGATTGTTTCAATTATAAAAAAGCATGAGATTATTGTAATAACTGATGAAATATATGCCGAATTATCATATGAACAAAAATTTTGTTCAATTGCTGCATTTGATGAAATCAAGGATCAGGTAATTTTAGTCAGCGGATATTCTAAAGCTTATGCAATGACAGGCTGGCGTTTAGGATATGTATTAGCTAATGAAGTTTTGACTAAAGCAATGAATAAAATTCATCAATATGTAATCATGTCAGCACCGACAGGTGCTCAATATGGAGCAATTGAAGCAATGCGTCATTGTGATAATGAAATTGAAGAAATGCGAAAAGCATACATGCTTCGTCGTAATTACATTGTTAAAGCATTTAATGATTTAGGATTACATACATTTACTCCTCAAGGAGCATTTTATGTATTCCCGTGTATTAAATCAACAGGAATGACTTCTGATCAATTTTGTGAAGAATTATTAAAGGATCAATTAGTTGCTTGTGTCCCTGGTACTGCCTTTGGGGAAGCTGGTGAAGGATTTATTAGGGTATCGTATGCTTACTCAATCGAACAAATCAAGGAAGCTACATCAAGAATAAAAAAATTCCTAGATAAATTGAAAAAATAACGTTAATAGCGTTATTTTTTTGTATTTTCATGTGATACAATAGTGATATATAAGTTATTGGAGGGATAGCATGAAAAATGAGCAGTTACGGAATTTTATTAAAGTTGTTGATTGTGGCAGTATCAATAAAGCTGCTGAACAACTTTATGTTTCACAGCCAAGTTTAAGTCGTTCAATTCATTCATTAGAAGAGGAAATGGGGAAAGAATTAGTTATTCGCAGTAATCGGGGAGTTACACTTACGCCAACAGGGAGATTGCTATATTATTACGGGCGCTCAATTTTAGAACAGTTTCAAGTTTTAGAGAAATTAAAGAATTTAAGTGAGGAATCGATTTATAGTAAATTAGCAGTATCAGTCGATTCTATTTTTTTAAGGGATGACCTGATTTTACAATTCTATAATCACATTAAGTCTGCAGATACTGAAATAAAAATGATTGAGACTACGGCAGAAGAAGTTCTAAATAACGTTAGTGATATGACATCTGAAATAGGAATAGTAATTCTAAATAATTATCAGTTGGCAATCTTTAGAAAAATGACAGAATTGAAAGATGTAGAAATGATTGTACTTGGAACAGGACCATTATATGTTCATATAAACGAACAAAATCCGTTAGCTAAGGGCGAAATTATAGATGCTAAAGAATTGGTTAGCAGTACATATATCCATTTGCCTCATGATTTCTTTTCTAATTTAAATTTATCACTAACGATTGACGGCAGTATTCAAATCAGCAGTTTTCATAAAACTATTACGATGAGTAATTATCATGCTATTATCAATATGCTTAATCATACTGATGCTTTTATGTTGGGGCATAAATGGCAAATAGAAGAACTGAAACATTCAAGAATAAAAAGTATGCAGTTTCAAAATTGTAATATAAATAAATCATTCATTATTATTAAGCGTAAAAGAGAAATTTTATCAGATGCTGCTAAAATATTTTTAGAAATTATTAACGATAATTATGCGGATATGTAGATATACACAAAAAGTATAACTAGACCTACCAAGATAAGTATTAACTGCTTTTTGAATTTAGTATTAGAATATAGGTATAGAAACAGGAATGACAAATTCCGACACATATAATATAAAAAATACTAAAGGAGAAAATTATTATGAAAAAGAGTACATTATTAACAATGGCATCAGTTGGTGCCGTAGCTTTAACTTCTGCAATGACCTTTGCGGCATGGGATAATTTATCTGATACTACTACAAGCAATGAAGTGACATTTAAACAAATTAATGTGGAAAAGGCAGCTGATATTGTTCTTACCGAGCCAGTTGCTAGTGATTTAACTAGTTCTTACGTACCTAGTTCAAGTGGGGAAGTAACATTTAATATAACAGGTATAGATGCAGCTGATTTAAGTGGTAAGGAACTAAAATTAGAACCAGTAGTTAAAGCTAATGATACAGCAATTTCAACTGGCTATACTTTAGAAATTTATGATGGAACAGAGGAATCGGCAGAAAAAGTCGCCGGTAATGTTGATAAAAGTCTTACTGGAACTAATACTTACAAAGTAGTAGTTACTGCAACAGATGATAAAGCTGGAACTGATGCGTTAGCAAATAAAAAAGTAACTGTTGAACTAAAAGCAACATTACAAAAGACTACTGTTTAATGCTATCAATAATGGCATTTTTGTCCAAGTATATAATATAGGATGTGAAAGTCATGAAAGAAAAGGTGAGAAAATTTAGCAAGCTGGCATATTGGCTGATATTGGGAATGATATTGATGTATATTGTTGGGATGCAATTTTATGCTCAAGAGATAACTGATTTTATTGGATATCGCTTTTATGCAGTCATGACGGATAGCATGGAACCTAGAATTCCAACGTATTCAATGGTACTTACTAAAACAATTGATGAAAATGAATCTATTGCCCCTGGAGAAATAATTACATTTAAAGTTCAGCGGGGAGAGCAAGAAATAGTGTTGACACATCATTTTAATAAAACACAAGAAGAAAATGGACAATTATATTATCGAACAAATGCCGAGGGTCGAGATGAATTAGATCTATATTATACAAAACGTAGTGATATCATTGGTAAATATGTTTGGCATATACCATTATTAGGAAAGTTTATTATGTTTATTCAAAGCAAATTCAGTTGGATTCTATATTGTGAATTTTTACTGATTTGGCTAATCAATAAAACAATAAAAGCTCACTGGGAAGAAAAGGGAGAGCTTGATGATGAGGTTAAAATACCGCGAAAATTGGATAACGCTTAGTTATCCTTTTTTTTGTTTTATTTTAGTTAAGGGAATGTTAAGAATTAGTAAAGTGTATATGCTTGCTCAACAAAGTGTAATATAATGATGAGAAATCCGGAGGTGGAATAGATGGAAAAGGAATTACCTATGTATTATGAAGTGGGTTTAAATGATAGTGAAGTCCAAGAAAGAATTGCTAAGGGGCAAGTTAACGGAGTTAGTAAACCTGTCAGTAAAAGTTATGGGCAGATTATAAAAGATAATGTTTGCACATTATTTAATCTTTTGAATTTTTTAATATTTGTAGCTTTAGTATTTGTTCAGGCTTGGTCAAATTTAGTTTTTATGGCAATTATTGTTACCAACTCAGTTATTGGAATTTGGCAAGAAGTAAAGGCAAAAAAACTAGTAGATCAATTATCAATTTTAACTAAGCCAACAATTATGGTTGTTCGTAACAGTAGACATGTAATTGTCGATATTAATGAAGTTGTTCTAGATGATGTTTTAGTTCTTGAAAGTGGAAATCAAGTATGTAATGATGCAACTGTGATTCATGGAATGGTTGAGGCCAATGAGTCACTATTAACTGGGGAATCAGATCCGATTCATAAAAATATAGGTGGGCACCTGCTGTCAGGTAGTAGTGTAGTTTCTGGAAAATGTTATGCAAGGGTTAAAAATGTTGGTGATAGTAATTATGCAACAACTATTGTTAAAGAGGCACAAAAAGTTAAAGAGAAGAATTCTGAATTAATGGATTCAATGAATAAAGTTACAAAAGTTACTACTTTTATGATAATCCCATTGGGAATTATTTTGTTTGTTGAAGCAATGTATTTACGACAAGATACGTTATTTAATGCAGTTGTCTCTTCGGCAGCAGGATTATTAGGAATGTTGCCTAAAGGGTTAGTCTTGTTAACTAGTGTGTCGTTAGCAAATGGAGTGACTCGTTTAGCAAGACGTAAAGTGTTGATTCAAGATTTATATTCATTAGAGACATTATCGCATGTTGATGTTTTGTGTTTAGATAAAACAGGAACAATCACTGATGGAAAAATGAAGGTCGAAAAAACATATACGTTAGAAACAACTCAGAATTTTAAACTCGATGAAGTAATGGGCTCATATATGCGTGCCAGTGATGATAATAATGCAACTTTTCAAGCGATGAATAGCTATTTTGGAGAAAATAATCTTTATGAATATGTTAAAAAGATCCCATTTTCTTCATTACGTAAGTGGAGTGCGATTGAATTTAAAGGTATAGGAACCATCGTCGTAGGAGCAGCAGAAAAAATTATTTCTGGTGAACTGCCTGAAGATATTCATGAATTAATGTTGCAAGGAATGCGTGCGATTGCCATTGGTTATACTGAAAAGACTGTTGATGATAAAGAAGAGTTGCCACGATTACAACCACTAATGGCGATTATTTTATCAGATACAATTAGAAATAATACTAAAGAAACATTAGAATATTTTCATCAAGAAGGAATAGATGCGAAAATTATTTCTGGTGATAATGTAAATACAGTTATGGCAATTGCTAAAAAAGCAGGGGTATTAAATTATGAACGTTGCATTGATATGTCAACGATAAATGATGATGAAATTCAAGAGGTAGTTCGTAATTACACTATTTTTGGTCGGGTAACTCCTAGTCAAAAGAAAATGATTGTCGAAGCTTTAAAAAATGATGGTCATCATGTAGCTATGACAGGTGATGGAGTTAATGACCTGTTAGCGTTAAAAGAAGCTGATTGTTCAATTGCAATTGCTGATGGAAGTGATGCTTCAAAACAAATCTCACAAGTAGTTTTATTAAATTCAGATTTTACATGTTTACCAGATGTTCTTCTCGAAGGACGTAAAGTTGTTAATAATGTTACGCGTGTAGCGGGTGTATTCTTTATCAAAACAATTTATACGATTTTATTATCGTTGTTTTGTGTAATCAGTAATACTGCCTTCCCATTTATTCCGTTACAAATTACATTAATTGATTTATTGATTGAAGCAATGCCATCGTTTATGACGATTTTTGAAGCTGATACTCGTAAAATTACTGGACGTTTTTTGCCTAAAGTATTTAGTAAAGCAGCTGGTAATGCACTAAGTATTGTGATTTTATTCATTGCTATCATGATTTTTGGACCAATGTGGAAAATAAATGATTTAGAACTAGTAACATTAATGTATTTAGTTTTAGGAACTATTTCTATGGCAGCGGTAATACGCTCTTGTTATCCTTTTACAATGTTAAGAATTATTATCTGTACGATGATGGCTGGAGGTTTTTATGGTGCAGTATTATTATTTAGTGGTTTATTACATTTAGCACCGATAACATTAAATTTAGTTTTTATTGGTTTAATCTTATCTATTTTTGGACTATTTATTGAAAGAATTATTCATTTTGTTATTAAGAAAAGACTCGCATAATTGTTAAGGGATTGAAGACTTTTTGCTAATTTAAATAAATATATTTTATTGATAGCTAAGGAAGAACATTTTATCTGAAATGGATTTCCTTAGTTTTTCTTACGACAAATTTTAACAAAATAATTAAAAACCAAAATAACGGTTTTTAATTAGCTTATTTTTGGTATAAAAATTTTTTAAATTACTATAATAGAAGTAGTTAAAGGAGTGATATCATGAAAAAGCAAAGTTATCAAAAAGTTATAGATAAGGATATTATTGAAGTTAAACAGTATTTATTGGATATAAGTGAAGGATATTGGATGCAGGATATCCATGATCTTATTAATATAAGTATGGATGTTAAAATTATTCGCAAAAAATTAATGAGACGTAAGGATTTAGAATTAGCAGTATTTAGTAAGATAAAAAAACTAATTGATCAGGCTCAGGGTTTAAATGAGATGGAAAATCATTTGATCATGATGAATCTTTTATTGGATAAACATTATAGTCCGATGTTGACATATAAATATAAGTTATTAAATTATATTATTGAAAATGGTGGATTTTCAATTGAAACGTATTGTTTATTAAGACATCTAATTAAGTTTACTAATAATAATCTTAATGATTTTATCATGGCTTTGGCTACACGTTTAAACTTTAGTAATGAACGTTATCACTATCTTGCAAGTCATATCTTATTATTAGAAAAGCAATATAAAAAAGTATATAATCATCTTGAATACATTACAATTGATGAAAGACTGGGACGTTATTTACCGGCGTTGTATAACTTTAGTCCCCGATTATACAACAAATATGCTAGAATGATGTATATACCATTAAATTTAGCGATAATGTAGGAGTAAGGAAATTATGGGTGAAAAACTGTATTATGTTTTTAAAATCATTAAGGAAGCTAGGGAGCCGATTAGTGCTAAAGATATTTTAAAGCGTTTGGAAAATTATGAGATTTTTCTAGATATTAAAACGGTATATAGTTTAATAAAAAAACTTAATGATTTTTATTATTGTTTGAGTAATAAGCAGTTAATAAAAACAATTAGAAGAAGGGGTTATATTATTGATGAGGATTTTTTTGAAGATGGACAGCTGCAGCTATTAATTGACAGTGTTTTATTTAATCCCAATCTTGATAAAAAATCAGCGAATGATTTAGTTAATAAATTAGCTTTGATTAGTTCAGTTATTCAAATGGAACGTTTAAATACGGAACATCAAAATGATAATGAATTAACATATGATCTATTATTAAATTTAACTACGGTAATCAAAGCAATTAATAACCACAAAAATATTGCTTTTAAATATATTAGTTATGATATCAAAGATAATGCTCTTCAAGAGGTATACCATACTAATGGTAATCTTAATCCTGAAACATATGTTATTTCCCCATATAAATTGATTCTTAGAAATTCTAATTATTATTTGATTGGTTATTTTGATAAAAGAAAAGATAGTTTAAGTGTTTATCGAATTGATCGAATGCGTATCGTGAGAAATCATAGCAGTAGTTATGAAGATATTCAAGATCGTTTCGATATGGAAAAAGAATTTGAAAATAATGTTAATATGTATGTTAGTAATGAACGAATCGATTTAAAGATTGCTTTTGAATCTAGTGTACTAAGAGAAGTTGTTAATCAGTTTGGACAAGATATTAATGTAAATAAATGCTTTGATGGTCGAATTGAAGCATTTATTAAAGATGTGGCTTTATCAGATGGTTTAATTGGCTGGATAATGATGCTTCAAGATAAGGTTGAAGTTGTTTTTCCTTTAAGTCTAAAAGAGATTGTAAAGACACGAATAAGGGCTATGTTAAGGATATATGAATAGAGAACTTGAGGGTTCTCTTTTTTCTTTACGTAAACTTAACATAATAAATACAATTTATTGATATATCGTAAATTGCAATTTGATTATTATATAGGTGTCTTAAGAAAAGATAAAGAAAGGGATTATTAAATATGAAAAAAGTATTCGGAGTTTTATTAACATTAGTATTATGCTTAGGGCTTACTGGATGTGGGGGATCTGGTGATGATTCTTCTGCAAGTGGAAACGATGTAAGCGGAAATGTTAGCCTTAACGGGTCTACATCTATGGAAAAATTCGTAAATGCTTTAAAAGAAGCGATTACTGAAGAATATCCAAACTTAACATTAGAACCACAATTTACTGGTTCAGGTGCAGGGATTGAAGCTGTTACAAATGGAACTGCTGATATCGGAGATTCTTCAAGAGCTTTAAAAGATGAAGAAAAAGCAAAAGGAATTGAAGAAAATATTGTTGCTATTGATGGTATTGCTGTAGTTACTCATAAAGATAACAAAGTGTCTGATTTAACTACTGATGACTTAAAGAAAATCTATACTGGTGAAATTACAAACTGGAAAGATTTAGGTGGTGATGATCAAGCAATCGTTGTTGTTGGACGTGAAGCTGGTTCAGGAACTCGTGGAGCATTTGAAGAAATTTTAGGAATTGAAGATGCTTGTAAATATGCTCAAGAATTAAACGAAACTGGTGCAGTAATGGCAAAAGTTAGTGAAACAGCAGGAGCAATTGGTTATGTTTCTTTAGATGTTGTTGATGACACAGTTAAATCATTAAAATTAGATGGTGTAAAAGCTTCTGAAAAAACTATTAAAGATGGAAGCTACACTTTACAAAGACCATTCGTAATGGCTACTAAAGGAAAAATCAGTGAACAAAGTAAAGAAGTACAAGCTGTGTTCGATTTTATCAATAGTGAAGCTGGACAAAAAGTTATTGAACAAGTTGGTTTAATAATTCCAGATAAAAAATAGGAGTTAATTATGGAAAAAGATATGTTATCTATTATAAGTAATAGAAAAACAAAATCTTTGGTAGAGAAAACAGCCGCGATAATTTTTCGTGGCTGTGCTGTTATGTCTATCATTGCTGTTGTCTCTATTACAGGTTATATGATTATTTCTGGTACACCAGCTATTTTCAAAGTGGGAATACTAGATATTCTTTTTGGAACTGTTTGGGCGCCAACCGCTGCTGATCCTCAATTTGGAATCCTTTTAATTATACTTACCTCAATTATTGGTGTTTTTTTAGCTATTTGTATTGGGGTACCAATCGGATTGTTTACAGCTATCAATTTAGCTGAATTGGCAAATCCGAAAGTGCGTAAAATTGTTAAATCTGCAATCGAATTACTTGCCGGAATTCCTTCAGTGGTATATGGATTACTAGGAATTTTAATTATTTGTCCGTTTATGTATAGGTTAGAATTATTAATTTTTGCAGGATCAAAGACTCATCAGTTTACTGGTGGGGCAAATCTGATTTCAGCAATTTTAGTTCTTGCGATTATGATTTTACCAACTTTGATCAATATTACTGAAACAGCTTTAAAGGCAGTTCCAGATGATTATCGTAAAAGTTCATTGGCTTTAGGGGCAAGTCAAATGCAAACAATTTTTAAAGTTGTTTTGCCTAGTGCTAAATCAGGGATAGTTTCAGCAATTGTATTAGGAGTAGGGCGTGCAATTGGGGAAGCAATGGCAATTTTATTAGTAGCAGGAAACTCAGTTAATCTGCCTTTACCATTCAATTCAGTTCGTTTTTTAACTACGGGAATTGTTTCTGAAATGGGATATGCCTCAGGGACACACCGTCAAGTTTTATTTACGATTGGATTAGTACTATTTGTTTTCATCATAATTATTAACTTGATCCTAACATTTATTATTAAGAGAGGAGATCAGCATGAATAGTATCTTTGAAAGAAGACATCGCAGCAGCGATAAAATATTAAATTTTTTGATACAGCTTTCTAGTGCCTTGTCAGTGCTGATCTTGGTTGTATGTATTGGATATATTTTATATCGTGGATTACCATACTTTAATTTTTCATATTTAATTAATACTACTAGTATTTTAAAAGGTACGGTAGGGATACTACCAAATATTATTAACACATTATATATTATTGTAATTACTTTATTAATTGCCTGCCCAATTGGGATTGGGGGAGCAATCTATTTAAATGAGTATGCAAAAAATAAGAAATTTGTTAATATTATTTCTTTTACAACTGAAGTATTAGCGGGAATTCCTTCGATTATATATGGTTTATTTGGGATGTTATTTTTTGGAAATTTATTAGGATTTAAATTCTCAATATTAACGGGTTCTTTCACACTTGCAATTATGATCTTACCAATTATTACAAGAAATACTCAGGTAGCTTTAGAAGGGGTACCAAAAAGTTATCGTGAAGCTGCATTGGGTATTGGAGCTACTAAATGGTATATGATTAGAACTGTGTTATTGCCAAGTGCTATGCCAGGAATTTTAACGGGTGTGATCTTAGGAATGGGTAGAATTGTTGCAGAATCAGCGGCGTTATTGTTTACAGCTGGTTCAGTAAGTGTTTTGCCAAAAAATATCTTTACACATTTATCAAGTTCAGGTGCAACACTAACGATTCAATTATATTTGGAGATGGCTAAAGCTAATTATGAATCGGCCTTTGTGATTGCCTTAGTTTTAATTGTTATTGTTTTAGGATTAAATATGTTAGCAAAACTGATTACAAATAAATTTGATGTAAATAGGGTGGATTAGAATGGAAAATAAAATTGAAGCAAAAAATCTAGATCTGTATTATGGTGAAAAGCATGCTTTAAAAAATGTTAGTCTAGATATTAAAACAAATAAAATTACGGCTTTTATCGGGCCTTCCGGTTGTGGTAAATCAACATTTTTAAAGACATTAAATCGCATGAATGATTATGTTAAAGATATTAAGATAACTGGTAGTGTGGTTCTTGATGGTGAAGATATTTATGATAGTCGTGTTGATACAACGGTTTTGAGGAAAAAAGTTGGAATGGTTTTCCAACAGCCAAATCCGTTTCCGATGAGTATTTATGATAATATCGCATATGGACCAAGAATTCATGGAATCAAAAATAAAAAACAGTTAGATAAGATTGTTAAAGATTCATTAGAAGCAGCTGCTTTATATGAAGAGGTAAAAGATCGTTTGCACAGCAGTGCTTTAGGATTATCTGGAGGACAACAGCAACGTTTGTGCATTGCTCGTGCTTTAGCAGTAGAACCTGATGTGATCTTATTAGATGAACCAACAAGTGCATTGGATCCAATTTCAACATTAAAAATTGAAGAATTGTTAATGGAACTTAAAGAAAAGTATACGATTGCAATTGTTACACATAATATGCAGCAAGCGAGTCGTATCGCTGATTATACTGCGTTTTTCTTAGTAGGTGAGATGGTTGAATATGGAAAAACTAAGGATGTTTTTGCAATGCCTAAAGATAAACGTACTGAAGATTATATTACCGGAAGATTTGGATAGGAGAAAAAAATGTTAAGAACAAATTTTGAAAATGATTTAAACAAATTACACGTAGATCTTGATAAGATGTGTCATCTAGTTATTTTAGCAATTGAAAACTGTATTGTGGCATTTAAATCAGGAGATCGTGAATTATGCCGTGATATTTTAGCTGGAGACAAAGTGATTAATGATATGGAAAGAACGATAGAAGCTCGTTGTCTATCGTTAATTTTAAAACAACAGCCTGTAGCTAGTGATTTAAGAAATGTGTCTACAGCTTTAAAAGTCGTTACAGATTTAGAAAGAATTGGTGACCAAGGAGCAGATATTGCAGAAATTTTATTAGATACAGATGTAACCTGCCCTTATAAAATGGTTGAACATATACCTAATATGGCTCATCTTGCTAAAAATATGGTTAAACAATCAATTGAAGCTTTTCATCAGCATGATTTAAAAAAAGCTTCAGAAGTAAAAAAATTGGAAGATGATATGGATGGACTATTTGAAGAAGTTAAGGTAGAATTAATACAAATAGTAAATGAGTCAAAGGAAACGATTGATTTAGCGATTAACTTCCTAATGATTGCTAAATATTTCGAAAGAATTGGTGATCATGCTGTAAATATTTGTGAATGGGTTGAATTTAACCAAACTGGAACAGTTGATAATTATCGTTTGATCTAAGGGGGACTGAACATGGGTGAACGTATATTTGTAGTTGAAGATGATGAAAATATCCGCGAGATAATTAATTTAGCATTAGTAAGCAATGGTTATGAAGTTGTTCAATTTGATAATGCTATCGATGCACTGGCAGAAATTGATAAAAAAGCACCATCATTAGCTATTTTTGATTTAATGTTACCAAAAATGAGCGGAATTGATGCAATCAAGGAAATTCGTGAAACTGATAGTGAATTACCTATCTTAATTTTAAGTGCTAAAGATCGTGAGATAGATAAGGTTAATGGTTTAGATAGCGGTTCTGATGACTATATGACTAAACCGTTTGGGATTCTTGAATTGCAAGCTCGCGTTCGCTCATTATTAAGACGCCATGTTACTAGCGATATTATTAGAACTAAACATCTTACTGTTGACAAGCAAACACGTTTAGTAAAATTAGATGATCAGAAATTAGAATTAACTAATAAAGAGTATCAATTATTGGTCTATTTAATGGATAATAAACATCGTGTAGTTGAACGTGAAGAATTATTAAACGAAATTTGGGGATATGATTTTATTGGTGAATCTCGTGCTTTAGATGTTCATATTCGTGCTTTACGAAGTAAATTAAATGATGATGGCCATAAGTATATTAAGACGATACGTAGTGTTGGATATCGTTTTTATGAGGAAGGTGATGGTAGTGAATAAAACTATTTTTCGCTATTTTCTCACAGTTTTATTAGTCACTCTAGTTTTATCAAGCAGTGTTTCAATGGTTATTTTATCAAGTCAAATGTTGGAAAATACTAAACATGATATGCTTTACGCGGTTAAGTTGGTTGATTATCAATTAGATGAATCACACGATTTAAAAGCACAAGTAGATGCATTGAATCCACTTGCTTACAATGATCAAACTAGATTAACTGTCATTGATACTAATGGTGAAGTATTAGCAGATAGTGGTAGTGAAGAAATTGATGAAAATCATAAAGGTCGTGAAGAAGTTAAACAGGCTCTAAGTGAAGGGGTTGGTTATGCAACCCGTTACTCAAGTACTGTTAAAAGAAATATGCTCTATGTGGCAGTATTTAATAAAGGATATATAGTTCGTCTGGCTTTACCATATAATGGTATTTTTGATAATCTTCCAACTTTGGTTAGACCGCTAGGGGTAGGCGCGATAATGTCGTTAGTCATTGCTTTATTCTTATCGAAACGATTTGCTAATACATTGACAGCGCCAATTCAGGATATTACGACACAGGTTACAAAAATGAAGGATTATCGTGAACTAGAATTTGATAGTTATAAATATGATGAGTTTAATATCATTGCTTCAAAATTGGAAGAACAGGCTAAAACAATTCATGATACTATGAAAAAGCTTAAAAGTGAACAAATAAAAATCAATGGGATTCTTGATCAAATGAAAGAGGGCTTTGTCTTATTAGATAGTGATTTAACAGTTTTAATGGTTAATCGTAAAGCTCAAAAATTATATGGTCATACAATCAAGTTAAATTGTTCAATCAAAGACTTTATTTTTGACTTTAAAATTATTAATGCACTTGACCATTTAAGTGATGAACAACAGGTAGTTGAAGTTGAAAAGGAAAAAGAATTCTATAACTGTTATGTCGCTAAGGTTGATTATGGGGTAACTTTGCTGTTTGTAAATATTACTGAGCAGCATAATGCTATGAAGATGCGTCAGGAATTTTTCTCTAATGTTTCTCATGAGTTGAAAACACCAATGACTTCGATTCGTGGATATAGTGAATTATTAGAAACGGGAGTTATCAATGATAAAGATGCTTCAAAAAAAGCATTGGATAAAATTCATGATGAAGTGAATAATATGTCTACTTTAATTAATGATATTTTAATGATATCGAGATTAGAAAATAAAGATGTTGATGTAATCAAGCATCCAGTTCATTTAACACCACTAGTAGATGAGATAATTGATACGATGCAAGTAGAGATTGATAAGAAACATTTACAAGTAGATAAAGAATTAGAAGATATTACATATACATCAAATCATCAGCATATGCATCAGTTATTAAGTAATTTGATTACTAATGCAATTAAGTATAATGTTGATGGTGGTAAAATTATAATTAAGTCATACCAATTTGGTCGTAATATTATCATTGAAGTTAGTGATACTGGACGAGGAATTTCAAAAATTGATCAAGGACGAGTATTTGAACGTTTCTTTAGGTGTGATCAAGGTCGTGATAAAGAAACAGGGGGAACTGGTCTAGGATTAGCGATTGTCAAACATATCGTTCAATATTATCAAGGAAATATTACATTAACAAGTAAATTACATGAAGGAACAACATTTAAAGTAACTTTACCAATGGAAGAAGAAGTTATTTAGTCACAGTTTGATAACTGTGGCTTTTTATTTTACCTGTTCAAATTGAAAATTTGAACATATAGACTTAAGTCAGTTGAGCATACGAAGTATGCGAAATAAAAAA